>JBOHRE010000081.1:0-15009 GCA_050732635.1 Longimicrobiales bacterium
GGTCACGCGGCCCGGCGGCGGGCGGCGGCTGCGCCGGCGGCGTCGCGCCGGGGATGTCCGCCGGCACGACCGAGCCCGCCGACAGGATGTAGGTGAACGCCTCCTCGACGCTCATGCCGAGCGGGATCACGCGCGTGCGGGGCACGACGACGATCCAGCCGGAGGTGGGATTGGGCGTGGTCGGCACGAAGACGGTCACGGCCTTCTCGCCGACGCGGCTGCGCGAGGCGCCCGGCGCGTCGGCTGCGACGAAGCCGATCTGCCAGCGGCCATCGGATGGGTACTCGATCATGACCACCTCGCGGAAGGCCGCGCGTTGACCCGTGAATACGGTGCGCACGATCCGATTGCTGGCGTTGTAGACGCGGCGCGCGAAGGGGATCCGCTCGAGCCAGCCGTTCCACAGGGCGAGCAGTCGGGCACCCAGCGCGCGCTCGGCCAGCCAGCCCACGACCAGGAGCAGCACCAGCAGCAGCAGGATCCCGAGGCCCGGAATCGATCGGCCGATCGTCGGATAGAGGAAGCGGCCGAGGATGCTGTCGAGCCATTGAAAGATCCAGAGCAGCACGAAGACGGTAACGCCGACCGGGGCAATGACGACCAGGCCGGCGATCAGGTGCCGACGGAACGCCCTGGCCATACCACCGTCCGTTGCTGCCATGTCCTGGGCTTCCGTTGGTTGGCGTTCAGGCCCGCGCTCAGGGGCGTCGCTCGGCCATGAGCTGGTGCACGAGCCGCTCCTGCAGTCGCCACATGGCGCTGCGCGTTCGGCCCGGGCCTTCAGGATGCTCATGGCCCAGGACATGAAGCGTGCCGTGCACCGCCAGCCGAATCAGCTCCTCCGCTGGCACGACACCGCTCTCGCTCGCATTACGCAGCGCCGTGGCCATGCCAATGTAGATGTCGCCGAGCACGGCCGCACCGCGCTGGTGCAAGGGGAAGGCAATGACATCGGTCGGCTCGTCGCGCTGCAGCCAGCGGCGGTTCAGCGCGCGCATCGCGTCGTCATCGAGCAGCGTCAGCCCGAGCTCCGCCTCGCTGGCGCCCTGGTCGCGCAAGGTCGCCAGCGCGGCTGCTCGAAGCTGCGGGGCGAGGCGGCGCCAGGGCGGCAGTGCGGCGGCGCCGGGCACGTCGCGCGGATCCACTTCGCGGTTGACTCGGACGCGCAGCGGCATGCCGGCTCCTGAAGGACTCAGGCGTCGGCGTCGGAGGAGCCGTGCAGTGGGGCGGAATCGCGGACGGAGATCGCGGCCGCAGCGTCGCTCGTCTCGTTCAGGGCGGTGCCAGCCGTCGGTTGCGGCTGCCGCGCGCCGGATTGCTGAGCCGGCCGTTCGCCGGGCGGCGGCGCGGGCGGGTAGTCGATCCGCTGGTGGTACATGCCGGACAGCAGGCTGCTCAGTGAGCGCTTGATCTCGCTCAGGTCGAGCAGCGTGAGGGGCGCCTGATCGAGCTGCCCTTGCCGCAGCTTACCGGCGACGACGCGGTCGACCAGCTCGCGAATGCGTTGCGGCGTCGGATCGCTCAGTGCACGCGTCGCGGACTCGACCGAATCGGCCAGCATCGCGATCGCCGTCTCCTTCGACTGCGGGCGCGGGCCAGGATAGGCGAACGTGCTGGCATCATGCTTCACCTCCGGCTCGAGCTCCAGTGCCCGCTCGTAGAAGAAGCTGATCTGCTGCGTGCCGTGGTGCTCGAGGATGAAATCCTTGATGCAATCCGGCAGCTTGTGCTCGTCCGCCAGCCGCAATCCCTCGAAGATATGATTACGCACCACCGCGGCCGAGCTGCTCGGCTTCAGCTTGTCGTGCGGGTTGCGTCCCTTCGGCTGATTCTCGATGAAGTACTGCGGCTTCGCGATCTTGCCGACATCGTGGTAGTACACGCCGACGCGGGTCAGCAAGGGGTTGGCACCAATCGCGTGCGCGGCCGACTCGGCCAGATTCGCCACACTCAGCGAATGCGAGAACGTGCCCGGCGCCTCGCGTGACAGCCTGCGCAACAGCGGGTGATTCAGATCCGACAGCTCCAGCAGCGTCTGGTCGGTCGTGATGCGCGTGAACGACTCGAGCAGCGGCAGCACGCCCATGGCGACCAGCGCACTGGCGAACCCGTTGAGCGCGCCCCAGCCGCCGGACATCACGACC
This sequence comes from Longimicrobiales bacterium, assembly GCA_050732635.1. GTDB lineage: Bacteria > Gemmatimonadota > Gemmatimonadetes > Longimicrobiales > RSA9 > JBOHRE01. The sequence continues at coordinate 2,145 of JBOHRE010000081.1, forward strand.
TCCATCGTCTCGCGCGCGCGCAGCAGGCCGAGCGTGAGCGCAGCGCCAGCGTAGGCCAGCGCGATCACCAGACCGAAGACCCAGGTCTGCGCGCGGCGGCGCACGACGCGCACGCTCAGCGCGGCCGCCGCACCGCCGACGGCCATGGTGAACAGGCCGGACATCGAGCCGAACGGCGATTGACCGCCGATGAGCAGTGCGAGCACGAGCGCGAGGTTCAGCGCGAGACGTCCATCCCAGAGTGCGGCCACGGCCAGTGCTGGCACGGCAATGGGGATCAGCTCGATCGGCAGATCGTTACGGCCGATGATTGCGGCCGCGGCCAGGAGCGTGAGGATCAACAGCGACAGCAGCAGGATGTGCCGAAAATCGTAGTAGATCTGCGGCCGGAAGAAATAGAGCAGCATGCCGAAGATCAGCAGCAGCGTCATCGCGTACAGGAAGCTGCCGACGGTACGGACACCGCCAATGCCACCGCCGAGCTGCCCGGTTGCGACGAGGTAGTCGTGATAGGCGTGGAGGCGTTCGAGATCGGCGTCGCGCACCTGCTCGTGTGCGGCCACGATGCGCTCGCCGCGCAGCACCTCCGCCTTGATGGTCGGCACCGCCTGGCGCGCGCGCTCGCGTGCCTCCTCGGTCGCCGCCACGTTCAGGGTCAGCGACGGCTCGAAGAAGCGGATCAGCACCAGGCGCTGCAGCTCGTGGACGTCGGCCGATGCGACGGTCGGCACGTAGGCGCTCGACCGGTTGTAGAAATCGGCCTGGGTGAGGATCGAGTCGCGCGGCATCAGCCGCTCCCGCTCGCCTCGCCGCACGCGCAGCTGCGAGGCGCTGTACTCCTCGAGGTCGGGTGTGAAGACGTAGCCGCGCGGGAGCTCGGTCTCGATCGTCCGCGTCACCGCCGCCTCGAGCTGGGCGCGCTGCGCGCTGCCGAGCAGGAAATCGTAGGCATCGCTCGCGCGGAACCCGTGATCGCGCAATACCGCGCGCACCGCGGCGGCCGCGGTCTCGCGCACGGCCGATGACGTCGCCGCACTGTCGACGCGCTCGAAGAAGCGCTCGACGCGGCCCGTCATGCGCTCGACCGCGTCCGGTTGCAGGTCGAAGACCGGCGGCACACCCGCGGCGGCTTCCTCGCGTTCGCGCGCCAGATCGGCTTCGCTCTTGTAGATCGGGAAGCCGACCTGCGCGATGATGTCCTCCTCGGCGACCATGCCCTCTTCGAGCACCGGGAAGTCGGGCACCGGGACGACCGGGAAGAAGACGACGACGACCAGGCCGAGCAGCAGCAGCATGGCCACGCGCGTGCCGTGCAGCACGGCGACATCGGGCCAGCCGCGCTCGGGTTTGCCGCTGATGAGGGCGGCCAGGCTGCGGAAGAAGGGGCGAATCGCCACGTCAGCGGTCTCCGCTGCGGTCCTCGCGCGCGGCCTCCGTCTCCGCATACGCGCGCAGGATGTCCTTCACCAGACGGTGGCGTACGACATCCACGGCATCCAGGTAGACGAAGCTGATGCCGTCGATATCGCGCAGGATGCGCTCGACCTCGAGCAAGCCGGAGTCGTCACGGCGTGGCAGGTCGATCTGGGTTTTGTCGCCCGTGATCACGACGCGCGAATTCAGGCCGAGCCGCGTCAGGAACATCTTCATCTGCGCATTGGTGGCGTTCTGCGCCTCGTCCAGAATGACGAAGGCGTCGGCCAGTGTGCGACCCCGCATGTAGGCGAGCGGCGCGATCTCGATCTGCCTCGCCTCGATCGCGCGCCGGACCCGTTCGGTCGGCATCATGTCTTCCAGCGCATCATAGAGCGGGCGCAGGTAGGGATCGACCTTTTCCTGCAGGTCGCCGGGCAGGAAGCCGAGGTTCTCACCCGCTTCGACCGCGGGCCGCGCCAGGATGATGCGCTTCACCCGATTCTTGTGTAAGGCATCCACGGCCATGGCCACGGCCAGATAGGTCTTGCCGGTTCCGGCGGGGCCGATCGCGATGACGATGTCGTACTCGGCGATATTGTCGAGGTACACGGCCTGCCCCTTCGACTTCGGCGTGATCACCTTGCGCGAGCCGGGGATCACCAGGCGCGTCTCGGCCGACGCGCGCTCCACCGGTTCGAGGGGAACCGCGCCATTGCCGCGCGCTGCACGGCCCAGCGCGCGCCGAATCTCTTCCGGCTGCGCCGCCGAGCCCATCTTCGCCAGCTCGATGATCCGCTGTGCGACGGGGATGGTGCGCTCCACGTCGGCCAGTTCGCCGGACAGGATCAGGTGATCGCCGCGCAGGATCACACGGCAGCCCGAGATGCGCGCAAGCTCCTGCAGGTGCGCGTCATTGACACCGGCCAGGAGCAGGTAATCGGCGCCCTCGGCGGGCAGCCGGTGCTGGACCGTGGTTTCCACTCGAATTCGACTCCTCTGCTAGTCGATCACCGCGATATGCAGCTCGCGGAGCTCGGCCTCGCCGACTGGCGCCGGCGCGCCCTCGAACAATGCCCGCGCCGCCGTCGTCTTCGGGAACGCGATCACGTCGCGCAGGCTCGACGCGCCCGCGAGCAGCATCACCATCCGATCGAAGCCGAAGGCGAACCCACCGTGCGGTGGCGCGCCATACCGGAACGCTTCCAACAGGAAGCCGAACTTCTGCTCCGCCTCGTGCTCCTCGATGCCGAGCGCGCGAAACACCAGCCGCTGCACGGCCGGGCTGTGGATCCGGATCGAGCCGCTGGCCAGTTCGGTGCCGTTGTACACCACGTCGTACGCCCGGGATCGCAGGCCCTCGGCAAAGAGGGCCCGGCCGTCGACAGCGCCCTCGACCTGCGTGTATCGGGCCAAACGCTCGAGGTCGTCGGAGTTCGGGGCCGTGAACGGATGGTGCGCCGCGACCGGCCGCTGCGCCGCGACGTCCCAGTCGAAGAGCGGGAACTCGGTGATCCACACGAACGCGTGCTCGCTGTGACGCAGGCCGAGCTGCTCGGCGAGGTGCCGGCGCAACGCATCGAGAACGGCCCCGGCGCCGCCCAGCGGGTGCGCGTCGGTGGCACCGAGGTGACTCTCGGCGACGCGGCCGAGGATCCAGAACCGGCCGACGACCAGCACGGCGAGGTCGCCATCCTCGAGTTCGAGTGCGTGGATCAGACGCGCGCTGTGGTCCGCATCGAGCGCCTTCGCGAACGGGCCAGTCAAGGTATCCGTGGTCCGCTTCACCCAGAGGGCGCCGGCGCCGCCGGCCCGACGGGCCACGTCGTTGAGCGCATCCAGCTCCTTGCGTGACAGCCGGGCGCCACCGGGGGCACGGATACCCCGAATCCGCTGGCCCGTGCCGGCGACGTCGCGGAACAGGCGGAACTCGCTCGTGGCCAGCACATCGGTCAGGTCGACGAACTCCATGCCGAAGCGCAGGTCCGGCTTGTCGGTACCGTACCGTTCGAGCGCGTCGGCATAGCGCAGCCGCGGAAATGGTCGGGTCAGCTCGACACCCAGGATCTGCTTCCATACCGCCGCCAGCATGCCCTCGGCGACCGCGAAGACGTCGTCCTCATCGACGAACGACATCTCGGCATCGATCTGCGTGAATTCAGGCTGGCGGTCCAGTCGCAGGTCCTCGTCACGCAGGCAGCGTGCGATCTGAAAGTAGCGGTCGAAACCGGAGACCATCAGGAGCTGCTTGTAGATCTGCGGCGACTGCGGCAGCGCGTAGAATTGGCCCGGGTGCACCCGGCTTGGGACCAGGTAGTCGCGTGCGCCTTCTGGCGTGCGCCGCGTCAGCAGCGGCGTCTCGATCTCGAGGAAGCCGGCCTCACCGAGGTATTGCCGCGCCACCTGCTGCGCGCGGTGGCGCAACACGAGCGAGTGCTGCAGCTCCTCGCGCCTCAGATCGAGGTAGCGGTAGCGCAGGCGCAGCTCTTCCGCCGGCAGCTCTTCTTCGCCCGTGCGCGCCACGGGAATCGGCGGCGTCTCGGCCGGCGACAGCACCTCCAGCTCGGCGACGCGCACCTCGACAGCGCCCGTCGGCAGATCCGGATTCGCTTGACCCGCCGGCCGTTCGCTGACGCCGCCGCGCACGGCGATCACGCTCTCGAAGCCAAGCCGGCTCGCCGTGGCCAGCACGGCTGGCGGTGACCAGTCCGGTCCGAACGACAGCTGCACGCGGCCGCTGCGATCGCGCAGATCCACGAATACCAGACCACCGAGGTCGCGGCGGCGGTGTACCCACCCGGCCAGGCGGACCTCGGCGCCCGCGTCGCCACGCCGCAGCAGCCCGGCCAAGGTCGTTCGGTACGCAGTGCCGAACGCTGGGCTCATGGCGCTGTGCGCGAGCGCAGCACGAGGACGATGAGGCCGGCGCCGGCCGCAATGCCGGCGGCGTCCGCGATGACGTCGGCAGGCTCGGCAGCGCGGCCCGGCACGCTGCGTTGATGCAGCTCGTCAGCGAGCGCGATGCCAATGGCGCCGAGGAGCACGACCCCGAGCGGCGGCCGCCGCAGGCCGTGCCAGCCCCAACAGGCCAGTGCGCCGAGCACGCCGTACGCAAGAAAATGCGCCGCCTTGTCGAGCGGCAGGTCGCTGCGTGGGAGGCCGACATCGGGGATACTGCCGAGCAAAAGCAGCAGCGCGGCCCAGAGGAGAGCCGGCAGGTACACGAGCCAGGGGCGGATCAAGCGCCCTCGGCTTCCTTCAGCGCGTCGTAGAACTCCTGAGCGGAGCCTGCGTCGATCAGCCGCCGCCGCACGGTATCCTTGCGCACGATGCGCGAGATGCGGCTCAGGGCCTTGATGTGCGGCCCGGCTGCGGATTCGGGCCCGATCAATAGAAACAGGAGCTGCACGGGCTCGCCATCCAGCGCGTCGAAATCGACCGGCTGCGTGGTGCGGCCCGCCGCCATTCGCAGGGATGTCAGCACTGCGGACTTGCCGTGCGGAATCGCGACGCCGCCACCGATGCCGGTCGACAGCACGGCCTCACGCTCCCGCACCGCGCGCAGGATGTCGGGCGACGTCGCCGATCCGTCTCCCGGCGCCACCAGCGCGACCAGCTCCCGAAGCAGCTCGTCCTTCGTCTGCGCCTGGAGCGGGATCTTGATCTGCTCCGGCGTTATGAGATCCGTCAGCAGCAAGCCACGCCTGCGAGAGGGGCCGGTTTTTCCTTTTGCCGAATCGGCGTAAATTACACGTGCGTTTCAGCCCTATCAAGCACGGAAGCCGAATGACGCCTCGCCCTCGCTCGCGCCTTCTCGTCCCGCTCCTCGCGCTCAGCGCGCTCGCTGCACAACCGGCGAGCGCCCAGCGGCTGCTCGACTGGCCGATCCGCGTGCGACCCGGTGCCGAGGCCACCATCAGTGGAGCCGCCGGCGCCTTCTGGAACCCCGCAACGATCGGCTCGGCCAGCACCGTCGAAGCCTTGATCATGGACATCGACGGCTTTCGCGAGAGCGGCCTCGGCGGGCTTGCCCTCGCCGCCTCGGCGCGAATCGACGAGCAGCTCACCATCGCGGCCGCCGTTTCCCACCTCGGCGTCGACGGCATCCCGCGAACCGAGACCTCACCCGCCGATGAGCTGGGCGAAATCCAGATCAGCGAGGACGTCATCACGGTTTCCGCCGCGCGCCGCCTCGGTCGACCTCTATCCCTGGGCGTCTCGGTCCAGTACGCCCGCACCAACGAGGCGGCCGGCAGCCGCTCCGAGTCCGGTCTCGGGGCCGGCATCGCCTGGACCCCCGAACTGCGGTTCCAGCCGACCGTCGGCCTCGCCGCACTCGGTCGCGCCGGCGCCACCGAATGGCTCGCCGGCGCCGAGCTGCGCGAGCTGTACCGCCCCATCGAGGCGCTGCGCATCGGTGCCTCCTACGGGCTGTCCGGCGGCGCCTCGCGACCCGGTCTCACCCACCGCGCCGCATTCGAGGCCGAATGGGACCGCGGCCTCGCCGCTGCCGCCGGATTCGACGGCGAGGCCGGCGCTACCGGCACCACCTGGAATCCCGTCCTCGCCGCCTCGCTCCGCCTGGGGCGCTACGCCCTCGGCGTGCTCCGTGAGCAGATCGGCAACGGCTTCGGCGCGGCGCATTACTATCGGCTGGAAGTTAGGTTTTGATGGTTGGTGGTTGGTGGTTGGTGGTTGATGGTTGATGGTCGATGGTTGATGGTCGATGTCGCCGCCGGCCTGCCGGCGCCGGCCCGCGGGGGGCGCCTTGGCCGCCGCGGGAAATTACTTCATGTGTCGAGGCCTATAGATTGCCGTAGCAACGCTTTCCATGATCACGAGCAACCTGCCACCAGACGCCGGCGCAGAGCGAGGCCGGACCACGCCCGGCGCGTCACGGATCACGCGCGGCGCGTCACCGGTCACGCGCGACCTTCTGGACCTGCCGCGCGATCGAGTCGAGGCGCTGCTCGCCGAGCACTTCGCGGGCCGGGGTGTGGGCGCGTACCGGGTGCGGCAGGTGCTCGCGTGGCTCTATGAACGCGACGCGATTGCGTTCGCCGAGATGACCGACCTGTCGCGCGCTGAGCGCGACGCGCTGGCGGAGCGCTTCACGCTGACCGCGCCCGCGCTGGAGCGATCCTCGATCTCGTCGGATGGCACGGCCAAGCAGCTCTGGCGCATGGCGGACGGCGAGCTGCTGGAATCCGTGCTGATCCCGTCCGGCACCCGCCAGACGCTCTGCATCTCATCGCAGGCCGGCTGTGCCATGGCGTGCGTCTTCTGCGCCACCGGTTGGTCGGGCTACCGGCGCCAGCTCACGGCGGCCGAGATCGTGGCGCAGTACCGCGGCGCACGCCGCTGGTCACGGGAAAGCGGTCGTGGCGAGATCACGAACATCGTGTTCATGGGGATGGGTGAGCCGCTCGCCAACCTCGAGGCGCTGATGCCGGCGCTGACGCTGCTCAACGGCGCCTACGGCGTGGGCGCGCGGCGCATCACGGTATCGACTGTGGGAGTGGTACCGGGCATCCTCGAGCTGGCCGCGCGGCCGGAACAGTTCCGGCTGGCCGTGTCGCTGCACGCGCCGAACCACGAGCTCCGCCAGAAGCTGGTCCCGCTCGAGAAGAAGCATCCCCTGCCCCAGCTGATGGACGCGTTACGCCGCTTCGAGGCCGCTGGCGGGCGTCGCATCACCTTCGAATACACCCTGATCGATGGGATCAACGACGACCCCGTGCTTGCCGACGAGCTCGCCGATCTGGTGGGCGAGTTCTCCGCCCACATCAACCTGATTCCCTACAACCCGATCCCCGGCCCCGACTGGAAGCCCTCAGCCCCCGCGCGCATCCGAGCCTTCGCCCGCGTGCTCGACCGCCGCGGCGTCGCCGCAACGGTCCGCGCACCACGCGGCCGCGACATCGCCGCGGCCTGTGGCCAGCTCCGCGCCGAGCACGCGTCCCGCCCACCCAGACCCTACCTCGAGCTCACGAGTGGGCGAACCCGGGCCGGGCGCTCAGCGAGGACGGGGTGACTCCGGCCAGTCGCGACCCAGGATCACGGTGACGTCGAGCACGGCGTCGGCATCCGGACGGGCGACGACACTGTCGATGCCGAGCGCGGCGGCGACGGCGAGCGCGGCGGCGGTGTCCGGGCCGCGTGCGAGCACGAGCGACGCTGCGCTGCCGCGCGGCGCATTGCCGTAGTAGACGACATCGAAGCCGGCATCGCGCAGCTGCGCGGTGATGGTGCGAGCGAGGGCGTCGCGGCCGGCGGCGTTGAGGACCTCGACACGGGTGCGCGCTTCGAGCGGGACGTCGGCCGGATCGAAGGGCGCAGCGGCGTCGCTCGAGGACTCATCGGCGTCGTCGCCCAGCACCAGCACGGCCGTGGCGAGTGCGCCGGCCAGTGCGATGAGCAGGGCGAGCAGCAGGATGCGGCGCAGCACGGCTCAGTCGGTCCCGTCCAGGAGTGCATTCCAGAAGCGAACGCTCTCGGGGCGCAGCGGCCTGCGGTCCTGGATCTGGCGGGCGAGCCGGCGGGCGGCGACGTCGCGGAGCACCTCGGCCTGGTCGTCGGGCATGCGCGCGCGCTGGGCAGCGGTCCAGTCGGCGTCGTGGGTGCGGCCGGGCTCGAGGAAGTCGGCGAGGTAGAGCGCGCGGCCGAGGCCGGTGAGCTGCACATGGCCGATCGTGTGGTAGGTGATCGCGTCGAGCAGCTCGGCATCATCGACGCCGTCGCGGCGCAGGCGCGCGGCCGCGGCGGGGCCGTGTAGCAGCCGGCGATCCAGGTCCGCCAGCGCGGGTGGCACGAGCGGCCGCAGCGTTTCCGGGTCCGCGTCGCGCAACGCGTCATGAAGGTAGCCAGCGGCGCTCCAGCGCGTTACGTGCTCGTGCGGCAACGCGAGCTGCAGCGCCCACTCGCGCATGAGCGCGGCGACGCGCGCGATGTGCGCTCGACGCTTCTCGCTCACGACCGCCCATCGCGGCAGCTCGCCCCGAGCAGCCCGCTCAATCGTATCCGCGACGGACATACGGCTCCAGGACGGCGCGATTCCGCAACGCAGTGTTCACCACGAAATTCCAACCCTTCAGCTCGACGCCGTTGCCGAGCCGGCTGTCGATGATGCGGCAACCGGGGCCGATCACGCATTCGCGGCCGATCGTCGTCTCGCCTTCCAGCACGACGCCGGGGTAGACCAACGTATCGGCGCCGATCGTCACGCCCACATCCACCATGGCCGTCTCGGGCAGCAGGAAGCTGACGCCTCCCTGCATGAGGCGCGAGACGGTACGGTCACGCACCAGCACACCGGCACGGGCCAGACCTTCGCGATCGCGGACCAGAAAGGCGTCCGGCGGTGCCGGAGCGATCACGTGGCAGTCGGCGACGAGCGCGGCCAGGTCGGGACCCGTGCGCGCGCGTTGAACCAGGGCATCGCGCTCGAGCCAGACGGCCACCGGCTCGCCCGCCGCATCGACCAGCGCGCGCTGCGGCGGCCCCTCGACGAGCTGGTGAAGCGACGCGCCCAGCGCGGCCGCGGCCGCATCCAGGATGAGCACACCTTGGACGGATGGGTGCAGCCGTTCGCTCACCCGTACGGCCCAGCCGATGCCGCGCGCGGGGAAGATCGTCTCGACGCGCACGTGCTCGAGCGCCGGCGGCAGCGACGTGTCACCGGAGACCAGCAGCGTCTGGAGCGGCCGCGGATTCAAGGCAGCGATGCTGTCGAGCACATGCCAGGCCAGCGGTCGGCCGGCGAGCGGATGCAGGTAGGTCGCCAAGCGCGAGTTCAGGTCGTCGTCGGACGCGCGCCGGAGCGCGAGGGCGACGGCGGACCAACGGCTCATCACGATCCCTAGTCGAGAACGATGTTGTCGATCAGACGCGTGCGTCCAATGTGGGCCGCGAGCGCGACAACGTTCCCGCTCCGCGCCATGCGCACGGGCTCGAGCGTCTCGGGATCGACGATCTCGATGTATTGTGGCTCGATACCGCCGGCGATCTCGCGGCGTACCATGCCGCGCAGCCGAACCGGGTCGCGCTCACCGGCCCGAAACGCATCACGCGCCCGCTGCAGCCCGCGGTGCAACGACACGGCGCGAGTCCGCTGATCGAAATCGAGGTAGGCGTTGCGCGAGCTCATGGCCAGGCCATCCTCCTCGCGGATGATCGGCGCGACGTCGATGGCCACCGGCATGTCGAGGTCGCGCACCATCCGCCGCACCAGCACGGTCTGCTGAAAGTCCTTCTGGCCGAAGACGGCGGTATCCGGCTGAACGAGATTGAACAGCTTCGCGACGACGGTGAGCATGCCCTCGAAATGTCCGGGTCGGTAAGCCCCGCAAAGCCGCTCGGCCAGCACACCGGGGCTCACGCGTACCAGCGGATCGCCGGATGGGTACAGCTCGCTCTGCTCCGGTGCGAACATCACGTCGACGCCGCGACGCTCGAGCAGGCCGGCGTCGCGGACCAGGTTCCGCGGATAGCGCTCGAAGTCCTCGTCGGGTCCGAACTGCAGCGGGTTGACGAAGACCGAGACGACGACGCAGTCGGCCGCGGCGCGGGCGCGGTCGACAAGCGTGAGGTGCCCTTCGTGCAGGTATCCCATGGTCGGCACCAGAGCGATCCGCGCCCGCTGCGCACGCGCGGCCGCCAGCTCGGCGCGCAGGTCTGCCACATGCTCCAGCCGCTTCACTCGAAGCGGTGCTCCGGTCCAGGGTACTCGCCGCGCCGCACCGCGTCGGCGTAGCCGCTCACTCCCGCGCGCGTCGCCTGTGCCAGCTCGGCGAAGCGGCGCAGGAACTTCGGCTGGAACGTATCGTTCAGCCCCAGCAGATCGTAAAGCACCAGCACCTGTCCATCCGTGCGCTCGCCGGCGCCGATCCCGATCGTCGGAATACGCAGTTCGCGCGTGATGCGCTCGGCCAGCGTGGCCGGCAGCAGCTCGAGCACGACGGCGAAGCAGCCGGCCTGCTCGAGACGGCGCGCCTGGCACAGCAGGTCTTCGGCACGCGCATCGTCACGCCCCTGCACACGCGGGCCGCTGAGCGCATGCACGGACTGCGGCGTGAAGCCGACATGGCCCATGACCGGAATGCCGATGCGGACGAGCGCGGCGATGTGCTCGGCGGTACGCTCGTCGCCGCATTCCAGCTTGATGGCCTCGGCGCCCGTCTCCTTCAGCACCCGACCGGCATTGCGCACCGTCTCCTCGATCGAAACCTGGAAGGAGAGGAAGGGCATGTCCATGACGAGCAGCGCTCGCTCCACGCCACGACGCACGGCGCGCGTGTGATGGATCATCTCATCGAGCGTGACCGGCAGCGTCGAGTCGTAGCCCAACACGACCTGACCGAGAGAATCGCCCACCAGGACGATATCGACATCACACTGATCGACGAGGCGTGCGAACAGGAAGTCGTAGGCCGTCACCGCGACGATGCGCGAGCCGGCCCGCTTCATCTCCAGCAGATCGCGGATGCGCCTGCGGCGCTCGGGACCCGCGCGCTCCGTACTCATCCCACCGCCTCCAGGGCCCGCCGTCGGGTCGCGGAACTCCGCCTGGCTTCACGCCACACGCGGTTGACGCCGGGCAAAAGCTAGGCGCAGCTTCAATATGTGTCAAACAGGATTCGCTACGATTCGCTGCTGGTCCACCACCTGGCGCACGAGCTGGATGCACGGCTTCGCGGCCGCGTGCCGCGGCGATTGCGGCTCGAGCGCGCACAGCGTCGCGCCGCGCTCGAGCTGGATTGTGAGGCGCTACTCATCGAGCTGCACCCGCAGCGCGGCGTGCTGCGTTTCGGGTCTCCGCCCGCCGACGCGATCGCACTCGAGCTGCCCGGCCGCGCGCGTATCGTTGGCGTCAGCTCGCCCGCCGACGAACGGCTGCTCCTGATCGGCGTGCGCGGCGCACCGCGTCGCATCGCCACGATCGTGATCGAGCTGCTGGGCAACCAGTGGAACCTGCTCGCCCTCGACGCGCACGACCGGATCACGGCAGTCCTGCGCCCACGCGCGGCCGGCGGTCGCGCCCTCCGTGTCGGTGTGGCGTACGCGGCGCCGCCCTCGACCGAGCGCGTGGGTGCAGACGCGCCGCTATCCCGAGAGGAATGGATGAAGCTGCTGGGCGACGTCGCCCCCGCCGCGCGCGAGGCGACGCTGATCCGGCGCGTCGCCTACACCAGCCCGCTGAACGCGGCGGCGATCCTGGGCGACGCCGCCCTGCCCGGCACCACGCCCGCCGCCGACAGCGACGCGCTGCGCGCGTCGCACGCGCGATACATCTCCGTGGTTCCGCCTGCGGCGCCGAGGCCGGTCGTGCTCCGTGCCGGCCCGGCGCTGCAGCCCTACCCGCTGCCGCTGCCCGGCACCGCCGCCGAGCCGCGCGAGTCGCTGCTCGCCGCGCTGGCAGAGGCGACCGGGGACGCTGTCGTGGTGACCGCGCGCAGCGTGTCGCCCGAGCTGCTCGAGCGCGCACGGCGCTTGGCCGAGCGACTGCGCCGCCGCACTCGGCGGCTGCGCGCCGAGCTGGCGGATGCGGCACCCGAAGCGGCCGCATTGCGGCGTGCGGCCGACCTCCTGCTCGCGCAGGCGCATGCGGTGCCTCGTGGCAATGACACGGTCGAGCTGGACGACTTCGCCGGCGGCACGCTCGAGGTGCGCCTGGATCCGGCATTGAGCGCGGTCGACAACGCCCAGCAGATCTACGCCCGGGCACGCAAGCGGGAGGGCGCGGCCGAGCGCCTGCCTCGGCTGACGGCAGCGCTCGCGCAACGGCTCCAGGAGCTGACGACGCTGATCTCGTCGGCCGAGAGCGGAAACGATGTGGGCGACGCGCTGCTCGCGCTGCTGCCGGCGCAGGCGGACGCAGCTCGCGGCCCGGATGCGCCGTCGGCGCCATTCGCGCGCTACCGCACCTCTGGCGGGCTGGAGGTGCGCGTCGGCCGCAGCGCGCGAGGCAATGATGAGCTCACCTTCCACCACTCGGCGCCGAACGACATCTGGCTGCACGCGCGCGCGGTGGCCGGCGCGCACGTGATCCTGCGTTGGGGCCGCACCGCTGAGAATCCGCCCGCCCGGGACCTGGCCGAGGCTGCAATGCTCGCCGCGCGCAAGAGCCGCGCGCGCACATCGGGCACCGTGGCCGTCGATTGGACGCGTCGCAAGTACGTGCGCAAGCCCCGCAAGGCTCGGCCGGGCGCGGTCATCATCGAGCGGGCGCGCACCCTCTTCGTGCAGCTGTAACCGCAGAGAACGCAGAGGACGCGGCGACCAAGACGCAGAGGACCGCAGAGAAAACAAACAGAAAATTAGTTGGGGTGATCTTGCCCCGCTTTCGTGGACACCTGTTCAGAGGCGGTTCTCGTATTCGACCGGACTCAGGTGGCCGAGTGCGGAGTGCCGCCTCTGTCGGTTATACCACACCTCAATGAAATCGAACAAGCGG
>JBOHRE010000082.1:0-14510 GCA_050732635.1 Longimicrobiales bacterium
GCCTCGTACCACGGCACGTACGGAATCCGCTGCGCCGCTGCCACAGCGCTGTGGCCCGCAGCGGGCGTCGGCTGTGCATCGGCGGTGCGCACCGCGTCCGCCTCCGCGGACCGCAGCGGCCGTGGCGCGCCCCAGTCCCGCTCGAATGCTCTGTCGTCGCTGCCCATCGGTGCCTCGGCATGGTCGGCCGCGGAGCCGCGGCCCAGGGCCACGGGGCGCAACTTCTGTTCCAGGCTCCCGGACGCGGTCAGACGCCGGCGAGCGCCGGCGGCAACGGGCGGCCGACGCGCTCGTGCAGCACGCGCGCAAGGCGGTCGGGATAGTCGGTGACCAGGCCGTCGACACCCCAATCGAGAAGCCGGTGCATGTCACCCTCCTCGTTGACGGTCCAGACATGGACGATGACACCACGCGCACGCAGATCCTCGATGAGTCGCGGCGTAACGACGCGGCGACCCTCGTGCGTCTCCGGTACCTGGAACGCATCGAAGCGGATCGGCCAGAGTCGCGCGAGGCGCACGACATGCGCCGCGTAGAAGCGTTTGATCTGGGCAGCCGAGGCGCTGGCCGGACCCGCGTACTGTCGATGGAAGAGGCTGCGATCGCCGTGGCGTTCACCCGCGTGCATCACGCGCGACTCGGCACCGTGCCGGCGGATCGCCTCGAGCAGCGGCCGCTGCGCCGGCTCCTCCTTGACTTCCACGATCAGCGGTGTGGCGCCGACGGCATCGAACACCTCGTCAATGGTCGGCACGCGGACGCCCTGACCGCGGAACGGGAAGCTGCGACCGTCGTCGCGAGTGAAGCGGTGCCCGGCATCGAGCTCGCGGAGAGCAGCGAGCGTCAGCGCAGCGACGTCGCCCTGACCATTCGTGGTCCGATCCACGGTCGGATCGTGAATCACGACGCAGTGGCCATCGGCGGTTGCGCGCACGTCGAGCTCGATCAGATCCGACTGCCACTGGTCGACCGCCGCCGTGAATGCCGGCAGCGTATTCTCCGGAGCCAGACCCGCCCCGCCGCGGTGCGCGATCAGGTGCGGCGGGTCGGCCAGCGCCGCCCACGCAGAGCGGCCCATCACGCCTCGTCGGAGTCCTGGAACCAGAGCCGGTCCGCGCTCTGCACCGGGATCAGGTGCAGCCGGTACAGCACGAGGTCGAACAGTCGCTCGGTGGCCTGGCGCTCGAAGACCTCCTCGGGATCCGTCGTGCCTGCACGCTCGATGCAGCGCTCGGCCAGAAACAGAAGCACGTCCTCGACGATCTGCGGCCGGGGTGAGGCCGGTTTCGGCGAGTCCGGCATGACCTCGCTCAGCAGCAAGCCATCGATGAAGGTCAGAAACCCGGGAAAGGTCAGCTCGACCAGCTCGCTGCCGCCTTCGCGCTCCTCCGCGGTCAGTGATTCCCAGGCGAGCTCGTTCCAGTACAGCTCCTGCGCCTCTTCGACCAGGAACCGGCGTCGCTCCTCGGGCACCAGTGCGCCTCGCGCCGGCGGCAGTGGCCGGCCGAGTAGGCGTTCCAATCGGGCGCGGCGTCGCGCGACGTATTGTTCCGCAGCATGGCTGCGCGCCGTTCCGGACATCGACCTGCCATCGGATTCCAAGGCCGCCCGCAGGACTCGTGGGAGGCGCAAAATACGCGCGGCCGAAGGACGCGGCAATCCGCAGAACGGCCGCCGCAGGCCACGAAATGGCTTCCCCTCGATCGCTTCCGGCGCGACTTCAGGCGACATCGGCGAGCACGAATTCCCGCCTGCTGCTGTACCTGCTCAGCCTGTGATGCGGGCCGAATCTTCAACCGTCGCCCAACCGTTACGCATTCGTGGCCCGGTTCTCGCCCCGCGCCACGAGTGTACGGTGGACGCGCCTGGGGATGAACCCGTGACCGCTGGAGAGCGTTGACCCGGATCCTCGCCTTCGATGAGTGGCTGCTGCACGCGCTGGTCGCGTGCCGTCGCATCTGGCTCGATCGGACCATGCGTACCATCACGCACCTCGGCGGTGCAACCAGCGCGATCACGGCGGCGCTGCTCCTGTGCCTGACGCCGCCACGAGGTCTGCAGCAGGCCGGGGCGGTCGCTGCCTTCGCGCTGGCCACGTCGCACCTGGCCGTTCAGCTGCTGAAGCGGTCGGTGACGCGAGCGCGGCCGGCGCTGCGGCCGGGCTTCGAGATGCTCATCCACGCGCCGGATCGCTTCAGCTTTCCATCGGGTCATGCAGCGGCGGCGTTCGCCGTCGCCCTGCCGGTCGCCGCTGCATTGCCCGTGATGGCGGCGGCGGCTTTGATCGCGCTGGCGCTGACCATCGGCATCTCCCGCTGCTATCTCGGCGTGCACTATCCCGGCGATGTCCTGGCGGGCTGGCTCCTGGCCGCCGTGGCCCTCGCCGCCGCGCCCGCGGGACTCGCGCTGCTCGGCCTGGCCTGAGGCGTGGCTCAGCCCGGCCGCGGGTCCTGCCGTTCGAGGGCGCTGCGATCCCAGCCGGCTGCGTCGGCGGCCGCCTCGTAGGATCTCTGCAGAAACAACCCCAAGGTAGCAGCCGGATCGGCAGCAGTACGTACCGCCTCGTAGGGCAGCACGAATTCGCGTAGATCGGGGTGGTAGTAACCCCGGGGCCCGATCGCCGCGGTGGCGAAGCCGGCCGGCTCGGGATACGCGTACGCGTAGAAGATCGGCTCCGGCAGGGGGCCGCCGCCCGGCCAGAACCCACAGCTGCTCAGCTCGTGCGAGTAGGACTCGCGCATGACGAACCGGGCCACGTTCGGGCTCCCCGGATGCGGCGGTGCGGTTCGTCCGGAGAAGCGGGTCACGGCCAGGTCGAATGCGCCCCAGAAGAAATGCACGGGGCTGCACTTGCCGATGAAGCGGCCGCGAAACTCGCTCAGCACGCGGTGCGCGCTGGACAGCACCCGCCAGTGGCGCGTCGCATGATCGGGGTCGTAGGTAGCCAGCTCCTCATCCTGCTCGAAGGGCACCCGTCGCTCGACCTCGACAGGCGTCGTCCAGATCGTGGTTCTCAGGTCGTCCGCCTCGAGCAGCTCGAGCGTCCGGCGATAGAATGCGGCGACGCTCATCGGCTCCAGAGCAAAGCCCGCGGTGCCGCGGTCGCTGCGCAGCGTGAGCTGGTGGTCGACGAAATCGAGCTCGAGCTCGAAGCTGCGCTCGGCGTACGGCATCACGGACGTGCTCAGGCCTCGGCTGGTCAGGTACAGCGGAACGTGCCAGTAGTGGTTGATGAACGGCGCATGCGCCAGCCGTATCTTGCCGATCACCTGCGACCACATGTGCAGCGTCTGGTAGGTCTGCAGCCATTCGGCTAACGGCAGTGGCGGCCAGGCGCCCCCGCCCCCATTGTCACGTGCCATGACTCTCTCCCGCGTGGTTGGAGGAAACGTCGGGGCGCCGGATGTTACGACCGCGCGCAAGCCACCCCCCGTCGCTTGCCGCACCCTGCGCCGTGATCTACCGTCCGCTTCGCCGTCGCCGATCCTCATCCCGCTCCACTAGGAGGTTTACCGATGCTCGGAAGCAGCTGCCTGGCGTCGACCAAGCGCCTCGGCCTGCCGCTCGTGTGCGCCGCAACGGTCGCCTGTGCCGGGCGAGGTCAGGCCCCGGGGCCCACACCGCAGCAGCGTGCTTCGGCCGACAGCGTCAGGGACCGGATCAAGCCGTATTCGCAGGTGGTCACGGCCGAAGCGGAGAGCGACGACGGTCTCTTCACGGTACACCGGATCGGCGATGATCTGTTGTACGAGATCCCGCTCTCCCGGCTGGGCGAGGAGCTGCTGTTGGTCACGCGCATCGCGCGCACCGCCACCGACATCGGCTACGGCGGCGAGGAGGCCAATACGCAGGTCGTCCGCTGGCTGCGCAACGGCGACCAGGTTCTGCTGCGGCTGGTAAGCCACGAGAGTGTGGCCGAGGACTCGCTGCCGATCTTCGAGGCGGTCGTGAATGCGAACTTCGAGCCGATCATCGCTGCGTTCCCGATCCAGGCGTTCACGCCCGACAGCTCCGCTGTCGTGCTCGATGTCACCGAGCTGTTCACCACCGACGTGCCGATGCTCGGTCTCGAGCAGGGCCGCCGCGAGCGCTTCGAGGTACGCCGGCTCGACGATGAGCGCAGCCACATCGTGTACGCCCGGAGCTATCCACGAAACATCGAGGTGCGGCACGTGCTGACGTACGAGGCGAGTGAGCCGCCGTCCAATGAGACAGCGAACACGATCTCGATCGAGATGAATCAGTCGATGCTGGCACTGCCGGAGAAGCCAATGCAGCCGCGCATGTGCGATGCCCGGGTCGGCTACTTCCGCGTACAGCGCGTCAACTACGGGCTGCCGACGCAGCGTGCAACGGAGCAGTGCTTCATCACGCGCTGGCGACTGGAGCCGAAGGACACGGCCGCCTTCCTGCGCGGCGAGCTGGTCGAGCCGGTCGAGCCGATCGTCTACTACATCGACCCGGCCACCCCCCTCGAATGGCGGCGCTACATCAAGGAAGGCGTCGAGATGTGGAACGAGGCCTTTGCGGAGGCCGGTTTCCGTGATGCGATCCTGGCGAAAGACCCACCCACGGCGGCCGAGGACCCCGAATTCAGCCCGGAGGACGCGCGCTACTCGGTGATCCGGTACTTCCCCTCCGACATCCAGAATGCGTACGGACCCCACGTGCACGATCCGCGCACGGGGCAGATTCTGGAGAGCGATATCGGCTGGTATCACAACGTCATGAACCTGCTGCGCAACTGGTACTTCGTGCAGACAGCGGCTGCGAATCCGGAGGCGCGCGGCGTCGCGTTCGAGGACAGCGTGATGGGCAGGCTGATCGCGTTCGTCTCCGCCCATGAAGTCGGCCACACGATCGGCCTGCCGCACAACATGAAGGCGAGCGCTGCGTATCCGGTCGACTCGCTGCGAACTCGATTCGTCTGCCGTATGGGCACCGCACCATCGATCATGGACTACGCGCGTTTCAACTACGTCGCCCAGCCCGGCGACGAGACCTGCTTTGTGCCGCGGATCGGACCCTACGACAAGTGGGCGGTGCGCTGGGGCTATCGGCCGATCATCGATGCCGATGCGCCAGCCGATGAGCGACCGACGCTCGATCGCTGGATCCGCGAAGTCTATGACGACCCGATGTATCACTACGGCAATCCGAGCAGTATCGACCCGTCGTCCCAGACCGAGGCGATCGGCGCCGATGCGATGGAAGCCAGCCGGCTCGGCATCGAAAACCTGAAGCGCACCGTGCCCAACCTCATTCGCTGGACCTACGAGGAGTACGAGCCGTACGATCAGCTCGACGAGCTGTATGGTCAGGTCCTGGCCCAGTGGACGCGCTACATGGGACATGTGGCGACGAACGTCGGCGGCGTGTCTCGCCTCGCCAAGACCTACGGCCAGACCGGTCCGGTATTCGAGCCGGTGCCGGAGGCGACGCAGCGGCGCGCGCTCGCGTTCCTTGGCGAACAGGCCTTCGCGACGCCGGCCTGGCTGATCGAGCCGGAAATCCTGACGCGCATCGAGCCGGCCGGCGTCGTGAACCGCATTACGGCCGCGCAGATCGGCGTGCTCAATCGAGTCCTCGATCCGCAGCGCATGCAGCGGCTGGTCGAGACGGAAGCGTTGCTCGGCGATGCGGCGTACACGCTCGATGAGCTGCTGCTCGATGTGCGCCGGTCGGTCTGGTCGGAGCTGCAGGGCGCGCAGCAGATCGATCTCTACCGGCGCGGGCTGCAGCGCGGCTACCTGGAGCGCATGCGCTGGCTGATGACCGAGGAGGTCGAACCGCCGCCGCCCCAGATTCGACAATTCGTCGAATTCACCGAGGTCGATCTGGAACGCTCCGATATCCGCGCGTTCGCGCGCGGCGAGCTCGTGACACTGGATCGCGAGATTCGACAGGTGCTGCCCCGCGTCGCGGACCGGGCCACACGGCTACACCTGCTGGACGTACTGGAGCGCATCGAGCATATCCTGGAACCGCCGCGCGATTGACATGCGAGCGCGCTCCTATGCGGTCGCTGCCGAGGTGTGTACCCGACGCGCTCGGCGGCTTCTTCGGATGCTGCTCGCGCTTGCCGCTCTTGCCGGTGGCGCGTGCGCCACGGGTGGCGACGTGCATCCGCCAGCCGACTCCTATGATCTCCTGCTCAGCGGCGGCCGCGTGGTCGACGGCAGCGGTGCAGCTGCGTACATGGCCGATGTTGCCGTGCGCGGCGATCGGATCGTGGCGATCTCGCGAACCGCGCTCGCTGCGGCGAACGCGGCGCACGTCATCGATGCGCGCGGCCGCGTCGTCGCCCCGGGGTTCATCGATGTCCATGCGCACCTCGACCCGCTGCTCCGCCTGCCGGACGCCGAGAGTCATGTGCGTCAGGGCGTGACCACGGCGCTGGGCGGACCGGACGGCGGCTCGCCCTGGCCGCTGGGCCCCTACCTCGACTCGGCGGCGGCCGCCGGGGTGGGCATGAACGTGGCGTTCCTGGTGGGTCACAACACGATCCGCCGCGAGGTCATGGGCATGCAGGCGCGCGCGCCGACCGCCGCCGAGCTGGCGCGGATGCGCGACATGGTCGCCGAGGCCATGGAGGCCGGCGCGTTCGGGCTGTCGACGGGGCTCAAGTACCTGCCAGGCGCGTATTCCGAGACGGACGAGGTGGTGGCATTGGCGCGGGAGGCTGCCGCGCACGGCGGCATCTACACCTCGCACCTGCGCGAGGAAGGACTAGAGCTGATCGCTGCGGTAGCGGAAGCGATCGAGATCGGCCGCCGCGCCGGCATACCGGCAGTTCTGACTCATCACAAGGTGGTCGGCGAGCCGATGTGGGGCGCGAGCCAGCGGACGCTGGCCATGGTCGACAGCGCGGTGGCAGGCGGCGTCGACGTTTGGATCGATCAGTATCCCTATACCGCCACGTATACGGGGATCGGTGTGCTGGTCCCGGCCTGGGCAATGGCCGGCGGCGATTCCGCCTTCTTCGCGCGCCTCGCCGATCCGCCGCTGCGTGACAGCATCATCGGGGGCATCGTCTTCAATATCCTCAACGACCGCGGCGGTGGCGACATCGCCCGTGTGCAGCTCGCACGGGTCGAGTGGGATCCTTCGCTCGAGGGCGGCACGCTCGCGGACTGGGCACGCCGCGAAGGCCTCGAGCCCACGCCGGAGACAGGGGCGACGCTGGTGATCGACGCGCTTCGCCGCGGCGGCGCGTCCGCCATCTACCACGTCCTGGACGAGCGCGACGTCGAGCGCATCATGCGCCACGACCGCACCATGATCGCTTCTGATGGACGGCTGACACGTCCCGGCGAGGGTCATCCGCACCCGCGCTGGTATGGCACCTTCCCTCGCGTGTTCGGGCGCTACGTGCGCGAGCGAGGTGTGCTGACGCTCGAGCAGGCCGTGCACAAGATGACCGGCATGCCGGCCGCGCTGCTCGGGCTCGATCAGCGCGGCACCATACGGGAGGGCGCCTATGCGGACCTCGTCGTCTTCGATCCGGAGCGGATCCACGATCGCGCGACGTTCGAGGATCCGCACCAATATTCTGATGGCATCGACGCCGTCATTGTCAACGGCGTTGTCACGGTCGAGGCGGAGCGCTACCACGATGCGCGCGCTGGCCGGGTGCTCCGGCGTGGCCGCTGAGCCAGGTTCGTCGCACTCGTGAACAGGGAAAGGCCCGTTCCGGTCGACTGGAACGGGCCTTCTGGTGCCGCCGCCTGGTCTACGAGGCGCGGGTCACGTTCTCCGCGGCCGGACCCTTCTGGCCCTGCACAACCTCGAACTCCACCCGCTCGCCTTCCTGCAGGCTCTTGAAGCCGTTGCCCTGGATGGCCGAGTAGTGGACGAAGCAGTCCTTGCCGCCGTCGTCCGGCGTGATGAAGCCGAAACCCTTGGCGTCATTGAACCACTTGACCGTGCCGGTCGTACGCATGCTGGTCTCCCAATGGATTGGACGGTGGGCGTCGGGGGTCCGGCAATTCCGTACCGACCGACTGTACCGGCCGGCCTTGTCGCTCCCCGCTCCGAGCGGTGCCCGAAACGGAACAGGGACCCGGACGTTCATGCGCCCAGGTCCCTGTCCGTCCCGCTCATCGACGGCGCCGCGAGCGGCGCCTGGTCACGCACGCCGCTACGCTAATAAATGGCGCCGAGCCGCGTCAAGAACGGCGTGGCGGCGGCCCCGACCAGCCGGCTACTGCACGCGGACGGTCACGATCGCGTCGATGTCCGAATGGCCCTCGACGAGGTGGAACAGCTCGACGTGGATCGTCGTCTGGCCGGCGCTGCCCGCCTCCAGCGTCCCGGTGAACGGACCCGTGCTGGTGAAGTCGACCACCGCGGCATTGCTGGATGTGATGCGGAGCTCGAACTCATCGACGTCCAACACCATCGCGTCGCCGTCCGCAGCGAAGAAGGCGGTAGTCAGCGTGCTCGTGCTGTTGACGCCGAGGTCGAAGGTTCCGGCCACGGTGCCCCCGATGATGGTGACGACCTGCGTGCCGACCGTCAGCACCATCTCGAAGACCTCCTCGTCTTCCTCCGCCACCGGATCATCACCGCAGCCGGCAATGGCGAACAGCGCCAGCGGCGCAACCAGCAATGACAGCCTCTTGATCCTGAACATGATGTCCTCCTGAAAGTGATACCCGCTCAGAACGACACTCGATACAACAGTGAAAAATTCCGGCCGGGTTGCGGCCGGATATCCTTGATGCGGGACAGGTGGTCCCGATACGACGCATCCGTCAGGTTGTCGACCCGCAGCGTCACGGAATGCAATCGCCCGCCGCGCTCGATGCGCACGCCGGCATCCAGATTCGCAATCGTGTAGCCGTCAGTCCGCGTCTCGAAATCGCCGAGCCGCTCCTGGTCCGCCGCGTAGCGGGCCTCGACACCGACGAAGTGGCCGGGCTCCTCGTAACGGACGCCGACGCGCCCGTTGAGCGGCGGAATGAACGGCGGATGCTGGGACGCCGGCACGAATGCCGTATCGACGCCCTCAAACACGGGAATCGAGTCGCGCCGGGACGTGAACTGCGCGCGCACGTAGGAGAGCGTGGTGCCGACGACAATGTTGCCGACGGCGTTCCACTCGAGGTCGCCCTCCGCGCCGGTGAAGCGAGCGTCCTGGTTCGTGTACTGGAAGCGGGGCCGTCCTGCCTGCGGGCCGGTCTCCGCGCGCCCGCGGCTGGACGGAAAGATGTACTCGTCCAGGTAGTTCCTGAATATTGCGACCTCAGCGCGCAGCCGTTCCGCGGTGACGCGCACGAACGCATCCAGACCCAGGCCGGTCTCCTGGTCCAGGTCGGGATCGCCGACATCGAATGAATTCGCGGCGAGGTGTGGGCCGTTGCTGTACAGCTCGTTGAAGTCCGGCGTGCGGTAAGCGCGGCTGATGCTGGAGCCGACGCGTACGATGTCGGAGACGGTGTAGAGCAGGCCGAATGAACCGGACAGCGCGCCGAACGTGCGCTCGCGCACCGGTACGCGCTCGCCGCCGATGAAGATGAACGCGCTGGTGTCGCGCGGCACGTAGCGGGCGTAGTCGAAGCGGGCGCCGAGCTGCAGCCGAAAATCGCCGCGGCCCAGCTCTTCGACGGCGTAGCCGGCGAGGGCCAGGTCGTAGGTCGACGGTGTACGCAATGACCCGGCGGTCACGATGTCGCGATACTGCACGCGTGCGCCGAGGGCTCCCTCGGTCAGTCGGCGGTAGGGACCGTGCCGCGCCTGCAGCTCCGCCGTGAGCAGGTCCTGGAAGAACTGCGTGCCGATCTCGCCGCTGGATTCCAGCTCCGAGTGCTGATAATCGCTGTACTGGCCGTCGACCTGGACCCGAGAAAACAAGGCCTCCTCCCGGTGCAGCTCGGCCTGCAGGCGTAGCGTGTGGCGCAGCATGTCGACGTCGACACCTGCCTCGTGGCCACCGACGAAGCCGCCAGGGATGCCGTACTCGTTGTCGTAGAAGCGGTAGGCCGCGCCGACGTGACCATCTTGACCGACCACGGCAAGGCCGGCGGACGCGTTGATCGTGCGCAGCTCGGTATTCGACAGGGTACCGAGCGGCGTGGCCACGTCGTCGTTACTGCGGAAGCTTGCCTCACCGCGGACCGCGATGCTGCTGCCGAGCGCCGTGGTCGCGTAGCCGCCGGCCGCATACCCCGCATCGACCGAGGACGCCTGCAGCGTGGCAGAGCCATGGACCTCGTCGTCGCCGATCGCATCAGGAACCTCATCGCGGACGACGTTGACGACGCCGCCCAGCGCGCTGCTGCCGTAGAGCAGCGACATCGGGCCCCGCACGACCTCGAACTGCTTGGCCGTCATGGGCTCGATGGCGACCGCGTGGTCGGCCGACGTGGACGACATATCGCCGGGCCGCTGGCCGTCTTCCAGCACCAGGATGCGGTCGCCGCCGAGACCGCGAATCACTGGGCGGGAGGTCGACGGCCCGATGCCGGTAACGGCGACGCCCGGCTCGTTCTCGAGCGTGCCGGCGACGGTCGCCTCGAGCCGCCGATCCATCTCGGCGCCGCTCAACACGGCGACGGGGCTCAGCACATCGCGTCCTTCACGTGCGCCGATCGTGCCGGTGACCACGATCTCGCCGAGCTGGATGGCGGCAACGCTCAGGGGGATGCGGACGGCCGTGCCCCGGCCGGCGACGACGGTTACCTCTTCGATCGCCGTGCGGTAACCCAGCCGCTCGACCGTCAATTGGTAGGTGCCGGGCGGCACGTTCAGGAAGGCGAAGCTGCCGTCGGCATGGCTCGGCTCGGAGCGGTGCAGCTCGACCAGGCGCACGAAAGCGGCGACGAGTGGCTCGCCGGATTCGGCATCCACCACGGTGCCGCTGATCGTACCGGTGACTCGCTCCTGCGCCAGAACCGGCGTCGCACCGAAGAGCAGCGCTGCGGCTGCCGGCGCCAGCGCACGGCTCCCCCGACGTATGAAGTGCATGATCACGCTCATGTCGTCCCTGCTGAACTCGTTGCCCACGACGAGGTTCCGCATCGAACAGGCCACCGCGTACGAGAGGAACGCGGGCCCTCGGATGCGGGACCTCAGGAATGCTGGAGGTGAAGCGGACTCAGGCGAGCGGGGGCGCTCGGGAGGTGTAGCCGCAGCGTCTGCTGGCAGGTAGTGGTGGCCGCGTCTCGTGCGTGGCGTGTGTCGCCGCGCCAGACGGCGCCACAGCCAGGCGCGCGGCCGCCGAAACCGGAATCGCTTCGGCACGCGCGGCGCGGCAGAGCTGGCAATGCGTGTCATCGTGGGGCGGGCGACAGTCGTCGCCGCCGGGCGCGGTGAGGTGGCTGGCAGCGCCAGTGCCATCGGTTCCGGCACGCGCCTCCGCCAGCGGCGCGCCCGCCACCAAGAGGCCGTGCAGGACCAGGAGCAGCATGCAGGTGAGGCGTACTGGCCCCGGCCTGACCTGGCCTTCGCCCGGTGTCGCGCTGCAGCTCACCATGGCCGGATGAATAAAGCAGTCCCGCCGGACCGGCAAGCGCGAGTCGTCGCCGATCTAGTCGCGGCGGCTCGCCGGCGCTGAACGCAGGATCGCCTCGAACAGATCCAGCACCGACGGCTCGTGCGTCTGGCCCAGCCAGAACAGCGCGGTCCGGCGCAGCTCGGGCTCGGGGTTGGCGCGCGCGATCTGCGTGAGCGCCGGCAGCGCCTCGCTGCGCGGACGCTGTGACACGGCGAAGATCGCGTGCCGCCGGACTTCGATGTCGTCGGCGGTAACAGCCGACCGGGCCGAGGCCTGCGTCACATGCCAGCCGGCCAGGATCGAGAGCCAGAGGTACGATGCCCTGGAGGCGTCACCGGAGTCGCGACGCGCCAGCTCGAGCAGGCGCGGCCAGACCTCAGCGTCGGCCAGCGCCGCGGCCCGCACCAGGCGCTCGGCGGCACGCGACGTGGCACGCTCGGAGAGGCTCAGCAGGTAGTCCGCGGCCGCGGCCGGCGTGAGCGCCTCTGCCGGAGCCTCGAGCTCCGGCCAGCCGACCCGCAGATCGACTCGCGTGGCCCTGCCCGCCGCGAGGCGCACGGTCACGACGGCCGGTCCCTCGCGGCACTCGTCCGGGGCGCGGCCGCGCCCGGCGAAGACCTGACCGTACGAGTCGCTACCGACCCTGATGCCGTTGCTGGTGGGATAGCCACAGACGCCCGCGCGCGTGGCGTAGCGGATCCGCACGTCGCCGTCGCGCTGCGCCGGTGGCGCAGCGCTCTGCGCAGCGAGCCGCGGTGCGACCAGCAGGAGCGACAGCAGCAGGAGCGCGCGCATCATCGGCGGAGCAGCTCCCGAATGAGGCGCTCCGCGCGCTCGCCATCGACTTGCGCGAGCCAGAACAGCGCCTGTTGGCGAAGCCTCGCATCGGTGTCCGACCGAGCGATCGTCATCAGCTTGTCCGCCGCCTCGGTCTCGCGCCGCTGCGACAGCACGAAGATGAGGTGTCGTTTCAGCTCGCGGTCGCTCAGTCGATCGTAGCTGTCGCGCAGCCACCTGCCATCGTCGGCATTGCCGGACTGGCCGAGCCAGAAGAAGGCGGCCCGACGCACCTTCGCCGACTGCTCGGTGAGCGCGATACCACGCAGAACGGGGCCCTTGCGCTCATCGTCGTGCTGCGCGATCGCGAAGACGACATGCTCGCGTAGCGCCGGCTCGGACACGGCCTCCAGCAGGCGCTCGAGCGCGGCGAGTGAGCGGGTTCCCGGCTCCATCGCCAGCCAGAACGCCGCGTGCCTGCGTCGCTCGATCGGCCGATCCACGCTGCGAGCGATCGCCTCCAGCGGCGGCACCGGGTCCACACCCGCGGCGAGAAACGCCGCGACCAACGCGGCCCGACCGAGGCGCTCTCGCTCGGTCACCGCGCCCACGCGGTAGAGGTAAGCGGCCGCGTCGGCAGGACTCACAGCGCCGAGATCGCGGACCCGCGCCCCGGCCGAGGCGCCGCCGACTCGCGTCCGGATCCGGACGATCTGCCCGCCTTCGGCGCCGATCTCGACACGCACTACGCCCGGCACACAATCGTCGTCGCGGCTGGAGCGGCCGGTGAACGTGGAGACGTGACCGTCGCGCTGCTCGATCAGCAGCAGTCTAGGCTCTGGCGCTACCTCGTTGGCCGGCTCGGCTCGGCGCAGGCCGACCAGGCCGGCACCATCGCCGCAGACGCCCGGCCGGCCCTCGTAGCTGAAGGCGACGGCGCCGTCCGCGAGGCCGGAGAGCGCGGCGTCGATCGGGGTCTGCCCCGCGACATCGGCAGTGACGAGCGTCGTCGCGATCGCGCCGATCACGGTGCACCATGCGCCCCACGCCGCGCGCCGCCTACTCATCCGCGGATGATCTCCTGCAGCACTTCGATGACGCGTGGGTCCTTCGACTGCGACAGCCAGAAGATCGCGCGCTTGCGCAGCTCGACGTCGGTTTCGCGGCGCGCGATGTCGATCATCTTCTCGATCGCCGCCGGCTCGGCGCGCTGCGACAGCACGAAGATGACCTGCTCCTTCATCTCGGTGTCGTCGATCTCATCGTAGAGCCTCACGAGAGGCGCCACATCGACACCCGTCTGGCCGGCCCAGAACAGCGCCTGCTTGCGGATCTCGATGTCCTCGCCGGCATCGAGGGCGATATCCATGAGCCAGTCGGCATCGGCGCCGCCCATCTGCGAGATCGCGAACACGACCTGCTCGCGCAGCTCCGAACCCTGCAGCCCAGCGAACAGCTCGCGCAGGAACGCGGCGTTCTCGGGACCGCCCTTCTGTCCGAGCCAGAAGATGGCCTGACCGCGGACCTCCTCATCGATGTCCTGGCGGCTGGCGAAGTCGCGCAGGATCTCGGCTCCACGGGGCGTATTGATCTGCGAGAGCGCGAAGATCGCCTGGCCGTGCAGCTCGGCGTCGGCGGCCGTCCGCAGAATCTCCTCGATCGCCACCACGGCGCGCTCGGAGCCGACCTGCGACAGCCAGAAGACGGCCTGACCACGGACCTCCGGGTCCGGGTCGCTTCGCGCGATCGACAGCAGCAGGTCTTCCGTCTCGGGCGACCGCTTCTGGGCGACCAGGAAGACCGCCTTGGCGCGCAAGGGCGCCGAGCAGACATCACGGCGTTCCAACACCTCGGTCAGGATCGGCAGCGCGCGCTCCGCATCGAGCTGCAGCAGCGCGTTGAGCGCGGCGACGCGAACGTCCTCATCCTCATCGAGGTCGGGGCACTGATCGCGCTGCTGACGAGCCGACTGGCGCTGCTCCTCGCGCAGCTCGCGCGCCTGCTCGCGCGCCTCGCGCTCCAGCTCGCGCGCGTCCTCGATGAGCTCGCGCTCCGCTTCGCGCGCCTCGCGGATGCGCTCACGTGCATCCGCAAGTGCCTCCTGGCCATCCTCCTCGGCTTCGAGCGCGTCTTCGACCGCGCCGAGCCGGGCTTCGGCGAGCGCGAGCGCGCGCTCGGCGATGCGCGCCGCCGCTTCGGCATCGCCGCGGCGTGCCAGCTCGCCACGGATCCGCAC
>JBOHRE010000083.1:0-14479 GCA_050732635.1 Longimicrobiales bacterium
CGTCGCCAGCTCCCGCACGAGCAGGCCGCGGGTGCGACCGGCGCGCAGCACGCCGCGCGACCAGGCGAGGAGCGCGAGCGCGAACAGCGCCACACCGATCAGGCCCGTGTCGGCGGCGAGGCGCAGGTACTCGTTGTGAGCGACGCCGACGCCGCCGGCAGCCGGCGCGGCGGCGAGCACCGCGCTCGATGCGCCGAGGCCGAGCCCGACCAGCGGCGAGCTGAGGAACGCCGTGGCGATGATCGGCCAGAAGTTCTGGCGTCCCTGCCAGTTCATGGTCTCGTAGAGCGCGACCGGATCGCGCGCGAGCCGCCACAGCTCGCCGGCGCTCGGCACGTAGCCGAAGGTGCGCTCGAGCACGACGGGCAGCAGCGGCACGGCGATCAGCGCGGCGATGGCCAGTGCAGCGATGAGCGTGCGGCGGTTGCGGCCGATCAGGCCGTCGAGCACGGCAGCGCCACCCAGTCCGGCGAGGGCCGCCGCGAGCGTGATGCGCGTCAACGTCGGGATCATCCAGGCGGCGAGCGCCGCGCACAGCAGCAGGTAGCGGAGCTGGCCGCGGCTGGCATAACGGCCGAACGAAACCAGGATCATGAGCAGCAGGTAGAACGATAGCGGGTTCGTGTGCAGCCCGACCAGCGGGATCAGCAGCCGGCCCTCGACCGTGATCTCGTACGCCCCGAAGATGAACAGCAGCGGCAGCAGCACCGTCGCGATCACGGCCGCGCCGCCGAGCATCCAGTCGCTCAGCCGTTCGAGCTGCTGCGGCCGCTCGGCCAGGCCCACCACGAGCACGAACACGAGTAGCGGATAGGCCAGCTTGAAGAGCAGGCGCAGCCCGTCCATGGGCACGGGCGCGATCAGCAGCGTCGCCATGGCGTAGGCCAGGAACAGCACGTACCAGCGCGTGTGGCGGCCGAGCAGCTCGCCGGTCACGGCGCGATCCATCACGACCACGGCCGCCAGCGCGGTGCTGATGCCGACCAGGCGGATGCCGTTCATGTCCAGCCCGCCCTGCTCCTCGAGCAGCGCCTTGAAGCCGCCGGTCAGGAACGAGAGGTCGAGCGCGCCCACGACCAGCATGACGCCGACGATCAGCAGCGGCCGCGTGAACGCCGCCGCCGCCACCACTGCCCCCACCACGGCCCCCGTCGTCAGCCATGGCTGGTGCGCCAGGCCCCACCCCGTTGCCACCACCGCCACCCCGGCGAGCCCCGCCAGTACCAGCCAGCCGTCCAGCGACGCGGCCGGTCTGAGCGTCCGTGCGTTACTCACCGCAGAGCACGCCGAGGACGCGGAGAACGGCTAACGAAGGTTCGATGCCCGCCAACCCACATCAAAATTTTGTAATCCGTGTCCGGAATGTCAGAGCGTCCGCTGAGCTTCGAGCGCTGGTCTCTGCGTTCTCTGCGTTCTCTGCGGTGAGCTCATGAGCGCAGCCGCAGGATGATGTCGGCTATACGCTCCGCCGCACGACCATCCCAGAGCTCGGGCACGCCAGTCGCCCGGTGGCCATCGCCGAGAACGTCATCCAGCGCCGCGAGCACGGAGGACGGCTCGCGGCCGGCGAGACGGTTCGTGCCCCGCTCGATGGTGACGGGCCGCTCGGTGTTCTCACGCAGTGTCAGGCAGGGCACGCCGAGGACCGTGGTCTCCTCCTGGATTCCGCCGGAATCCGTCAGCACGACGCGCGCGTCGGCCATCAGCCCGAGGAACTCGAGGTAGCCGAGCGGCTCGACCAGGCGCAGCGCCGGTATCCCGGAGAGCGACTGCCACTGGCCGCCGTTGCGCAGGCGCGCGGCGGTGCGCGGGTGTACCGGAAAGATGATGGGCAGCCGTTCGGCGACCCCCTCCAGCACCGCGATGAGCCGCGCCAGCGCGGCCGGCGAGTCGACGTTGGCCGGGCGGTGCAGCGTGGCCACGGCGTAGCCGCCGGGCTCGAGCCCGAGACGTGCCGGCATGTCCAGCTCCGCGGCGCGTTCGCGGTGTTCCAGCAGCGTATCGATCATCACGTTGCCGACGAAGTGGATGCGCTCCGGCGGGATGCCCTCGCGGCGCAGGTTCTCGGTGCCGCTCGGCTCGGTCACGAACAACAGGTCCGAGAGCGCGTCCGTCACGATGCGGTTCAGCTCTTCCGGCATGGTGCGATCGAAGCTGCGCAGCCCGGCCTCGACGTGGGCGACGCGCTGGCCGAGCTTCGCCGCCACCAGTGCGGCGGCCGCGGTCGAGTTGACATCGCCGACCACGATCACCAGTGCGGGCTCCAGCTCGAGCAGGAGCGGCTCGAGCGCGATCATGATCCGGCCCGTCTGCTCACCGTGCGGGCCGGAGCCGACGCCCAAATAGTGGTCCGGCGCTGGCAGACCGAGCTGCTCGAGGAACAGCCCCGACAGCCGCTCATCGTAGTGCTGGCCGGTGTGCACCAGCACCGGCTCGATGCCGTCGTGCCGGCGCAGCGCCCGGTCGACCGCCGCGATCTTCATCAGGTTCGGCCGCGCTCCGACGATCGACACGACCCGCATCAGGCGCGCACCGCCGCCCTCTCCCTCGCGCGCTCGCGCACGCGCGCGGGCGCCCGTACCGCTTCCGGCAGTAGCACCGCATCCCACGCACGAGCTACCGCCTCCGCCGCGTGCGCGTCCGTGAACGCGGCGGCGTACCTCGCGCGCCCTGCGCGGCCGAGCCGCTCGCGAAGCGCGACATCGCCAGCCATGCGCGCGAGCGCCGCCGCCAGCGCCGCCGGTCGTCGCGGCTGCGTGAGCGCGCCCGTCTCGCCGTCGACCACCGCGTCGCCGACGGCGCCCTGTGGCGTGGCGATCACCGCGCGCGCGCACGCCATCGCCTCCAGCAGCACGAGCGGCAGACCTTCGGCCTGCCGACTGGGCAACACGACAATGTCCGCGGAGCGCAGCAGCCTCGTCTTCGCCCCATTGTCGACCGTGCCGGGAAAGGTCACGTGCGCGTCGAGGCGCTCGCGGTTCACGATGTCCAGCGCCAGACGCCGCTCGGCCTCGCCGACCCACTCGCCGGCCAGCACGAAGCGCAGCCGCGGCCGATGCTCGCGCAGCCTCGCCGCCGCGCGCAGCAGGTCGCCGACGCCCTTGGCCTCGCACAGCATGCCGAGGTACAACACCGTCAGCGTGTCGGTGCGTTGCGCATCCACATCGCGTACGTCGGCGCGCCGCGTATCCGCGTGCGCCGGCCGGTCAAGCGGCTCCGCCACGCCCGGCGGCGCGACGTGCACGCGCTCGGCGGGCAGCAGCCCGTCGTATAGCGTGCGGAACCGGTCGCTCAGCACGAGCGCCGCATCCAGCCGCGCCGTGGTCGCCCGGATCAGCGTGCGCAGCGGCGCGCCCGCCGCATCGTGCAGCTCGCGCAGCGCGCTGCCGTGCAGGTGCGTGACGACGCCCGCGCCGCTCGCCCTGGCCAGCGCGATGAACAGCGCGTCGCGCGTATAGGCCCACGGGTTCTGTGAGACCGGCAGGTAGACGAGGTCCGGTCGCTCGCGGCGCAGCAGCGCGGCCAGCCGCGCGGCGTCGCCCACCGCCCGCGCGACGTTGCCGGCGTCCAGCCGTCCGAGGTTGTCGAGCCCACGGCGGTCTGCGGTGTCGAGGTGCAGCAGCTCGTAGCGCGAGGCGAGCTGCGGCGAGGCGAGCAGCATGCGCGTGAACACGGCGACGCCGTGGAACGGCGGTGGCGTCGGCCCGATCAGCAGCACGCGAGGGCGGACGCGGTCGCTCATGATCCGGCCGTCAACGCCAGCGGCACCGGCACCGTCGCGAAGGTGCGGCCGGGGTAGCCGAGTACGCCGCTGCCCCAGCAGTACAGTCGCCCGGCCGCAACGGCGCACGAGTGTGTCCGCTTGCCGGCCGCGACATCGCCGGGCCGGAGCTGCTCACCGTAGCCGCCGGCGCCTTCTGGCGGCGCGATCGGCAGGGGCAGCGGCCAGTCGCGCAGTAGCCCGTTGCCGAGCTGGCCCTCGCTACCGCGGCCCCAGCAGTAGCCCTCGCCCGCGATCGTGATCCCGCACGTCAGCTCATTGCCCGCGCTGACCTGACGCATGCGCAGCCCGAGGAACACCGCGCTCGGCGACCTCGCGCCGGGCCGGTCCGGCGGCACGAACCCCGTCGACGCCAGCTCGCCTCGCGCATCGCTGCCCCAGCAGTACGCGAGCGAGTCGGTGGCCACGCCGCACGTGTGCGTGTAGCCCGCGCTGATCGACTGAAACAGCAGCTCGGTCGCGACGGGGACCGGCACGTCCGAGCCAACCGTGTTGCCCGTGCCGAGCTGGCCGAGCTGGTTCAGCCCCCAGCAGAAGGCGCGGCCGTCCGCCTGCAACCCGCAGGTATGGAAGCCGCCCGCCGTCACCTCGGTGTAGCTGCCGTCGCCCGCCACCCTCACCGGCAACGCGCGATCGAGCCGGGCGCTGTCACCGAGCTGGCCCTGCTCGTTCGCGCCCCAGCAGTACGCGGCGCCGGTCGTCCCCAGCGCGCACGCATGCTGCCACCCGGCCGTGAGCTGCACTACCGTCGTCGGGATGGCGACACTGGCGAGCGGGAAGCCGCCGTGCTGCCCGGCGTTGCCGAGCTGACCCCGTGCATTCGCGCCCCAGCAGTAGACCACACCACGCGAGGCGAGCGCGCAGGCGTGGTTCTCGCCAGCCGCCACCGCGGTGAACGGCTCGCCATCCAACACGCGCTCCGGCTGCGGCACGATCGCTCCTCCAGCCGCGCCATCGGCAGCGCCGATCGGCACGCCCCAGCAGTACACGTGTCCCGCGACGCTGAGCGCGCAAGCGTGCGCGCCGCCGGTGGCAACCGCCGTGAATCGTGCGGGCGCGGCGCGTGGCGTCAGCGCGTCGTCGCACGCGATCAGCGGCCAGGGCAGCGCGAGCAACAGCACGCGTTTGAATTGCTGCATGCCACTCACCCGGCTATTCTCTCGCGCCATGAAAACGACCATGCTGTGCGCGGCCGCGCTGCTCGCCGCTGCACTTACCTCCAACGCCGCGCACGCGCAGCAACCGCCGCCGTGCGACACCCTCGCCCTCCTGCCGGCCGCCGGTGTGCACGACCCACTGCGCGATTTCGCGCGGACCGCGCAGCTCATGGGCCAGGCGCCGTTGCGACCACGGCTGTTCGAGCGTGCCTCGGCCGAGCCATCTCCTGCGCTGTGCGCGGGAGCGCTCGCGCCGTGGGCGAGGCGCGCCGCACCGCAGCCGGCCGAAGGCGCCGCCGCCCTCGAGCTGCTGCCCGTCGGCGTGCGCGGCGCGCTGAACAGCAGCTACCCCGTGGATCGCAACAACGGCGTGCTGTGGGGCGGTGTCGGGTCCGGGATCGTGTTGGAAGGCGGCGCCACCTTGCGCTGGGGTCCGCTGTCGCTGGCCGCCGCGCCGATCGTGGCCTACCAGCAGAACACCAGCTTCGAGACCCTGCCCGTCGAGCTGCCTGGCTCCTCGCCGTTCGCGCACGCCTGGTACCCACTGGGTATCGACTGGCCGCAGCGCTTCGGCAGCAGCGGCTTCACCACGTTGTCGCCGGGCCAGAGCTACGTCCGCCTCGATCACCGCGGTGCCGCGCTCGGCTTCGCGACCGAGAACCTCTGGTGGGGCCCCGCGCGCCGCTATCCGATCCTCATGAGCAACACGGCCGGCGGCTTCCCGCACGCCTTCATCGGCACCTCGCGCCCGCTCGACATCGGTATCGGCCGGCTCGCGGCCGAGCTGGTCTGGGGCCACCTCGGCGAGTCCGACTTCTTCGATGACGACCGCGCCAACGATCGCACACTGTTCGCCGGCGCGCTGCTCGCCTTCGAGCCCGCGCCGCTGCCCGGCTTGTTCCTCGGCGCCGCGCGCGCCCACCTGTCGCGCATCCCGCCCGGCGGCCTCGCACTCGGCGATTACATCAGCGTCCCCTACTTCGACCCACTCGAGAACCCGCGCGACACGGCCACCGCGAACAACCAGCTCTTCTCGCTGTTCTTCCGCTGGGCGCATGCACCCAGCGGCTTCGAGGCCTACGCCGAGTGGGCACGCGAGGACAACTTCGATGGCTGGCGAGACCTGCTCTTCGAGCCGGACCACTCGCAAGGCTACATGCTCGGGCTGCAGAAGGTGCTCGACTACGGCCGCAGCTGGTACCGCCTGGCCGCCGAGCTCATCCACCTCGAGAGCTCGATCACGCACCGCAGCGGCCGCGGCATTGTCTCGTTCTACACGCACGGCCGGATCGGCCAGGGCTACACGCACCGCGGCCAGCTCCTGGGTGCCGCGATCGGGCCCGGCTCCGGCGCCCAGTTCCTCGCGCTCGACCGCTTCGATCCGGGCGGCAGTCTGGGCGTCTTCATCGAGCGCGTCCGCCACAACACGGACACTTACCACAGCGTCTGGTCGCAGTGGTTTGCCAATACCGCGCACGACGTCGAGGTCACCGGCGGCATCAACGCGCTGCGCACGCTGGCCGACTTCGAGCTGTTCGGCGAGCTGGCGCTCAGCCACCGCCAGCACCGCAACTTCATCGGCCTCCATCCGGGCGACCCGCGTTTCATCTCGGAGAATAATCTGCATCTCGAGGTTGGCGGGCGGTGGTGGCCGTGAGCTGACCATGCGGCCTCCCATACCGCCCACGCAGATGATCCCGCGTCCCCAACGCAACTCCACGAACCTGCCGCTGCAACGAGGTCATGCGCCGCGGCACGTCGCCCCACTCACGCGGCCGTAACAGCCCCGCCCCAGCCCACGCAGCCATGCGACCGGTCTCGGCCATGAGACCGGCGAACACGCGTGCGCTGCTCCGGTCGTAGTTCTTGCGCCAGAACAGGAAGCGATTGCGAGCCATCAGATAGAAGTAGTTCGCGCTCTGCACCGGCGGCCGCTCGTGGCTCGCGCTCGCGGCTGGCGCCACCAGCACCCGCCAGCCGGCCGTCCTCGCGCGCTGACACAGATCGTTCTCCTCGTAGTAGATGAAGTAGCGCTCATCGAAGCCGCCGATCTGCTCGACCAGCTCGCGGCGCAGCAGCATGCAGCAGCCGTCGATCCAGTCGACGGCGTACGGCTCGAGGCCGTCGGGCATCGTGAGCTGCTCGACGCGCGCCGCGCCGGTGTTCACGCTGCCGCCCGCGCTCAGGATGCGTTCGGGCTGCCCGCGATAGCGTACGACCGGGCCGACGATACCGGCGCGGCTATCGGCGCGCGCCACCCGCACGAGCTCTGCGAGCGCGCCGGGCGCCGGCTCCATGTCCTCCGTCAGCACCAGCGCGAACGGCGCTCGGCACGACGCCAGCCAGTGCGTCAACCCGGTATTCATCCCACCCGCATAGCCCGTATTGTCGGTCCGCGCGATGACGCGGCTCGCGCCAACGCGCTCGGCCAGCCGGCGCGCGCTGTCATCCGCCGACGCGTTGTCGATGATCACGAAATCCAGGGTCACGTCCGTCACGCGGCGCAGCGCCTCGGCACAGCGCGAGGCTTGCCGCCAGCGGTTGTGGTTCAGGATCACGGCGAACACCTCGGGCGCGTTCACCGCCGCCTCCCGAGCAGCCGGTTGAAGACCGCGGGGCGCTGCGCTGGCTGGTAGCTCCATTCGATCAGCGGCCGCGCCAGCGAGCGTGGCAGCATGGCCACCAGCAGCAGCCAGGTCGCGCCCAGCAGGCGGCGCCGCAGCGGCGCCTGCGGCGCGCGCCAGAACGCACCCAGCCCGCCCACGACGAGCCGCGCCATGCCGTCGTTCGGGAACGGGTGCTCGGCCGGAGCCAGCTTCAACGAGGCAACTCGCGCCTGCACATGGCCGGCGCTGCGCAGCGTCCAGCGCGCGGGCAGCGTCATGCCTCGTTGTGCCGCAAAGGGTCGCAGCAGTCGCTCGTTCTCGACATCGTGCAGCGCGTAATCGCGCACGCGCTCGACGCTGAAGCGGTCCATGCTCCACGCGTTGTCACCGTGCACGCGGACCCGGCACAGGACCCGGTCGAGGGAAACGACCTCACCGAGCAGCGCGCTGGCCAGAACCAGGTAGCCGTCCGGCGAGCGGCAATCGGCGATCGGCAGGATCGCGTCCAGGACAGAGCGGGCGAACGCGTTGCCGCAGGTGCCCGGGCTCGGGTAGCGGCCGTGCTCGACCACCCAGTCGCGCAGGTCGCCCGACGGCAGCTCGCCGCCGGGGTAGACCACGCCCAGATCGCGGCCGTCGGCGCCCATGAAGGCGTAGCGGAACTGCACCTTGGCCACGCCCGGCCGCCAGGCAGCGACCACGTCTTCGATCGCGGTCGGCAGCAGCGCGTCATCCGCATCCAGGAACAGCACGATCGAGCCCGTGCTGCGCTCCAGTCCAGCGGAAAAGGTGGATGCCTGGCCGCCCCGCGGCTTGAGCACCGGTACGACGCGATCGCCGTACGACGCGATGATCGCGCGCGAGTCATCCGTCGAGCCGTCATCGACGACCACGACCTCGAGCGGCCGGTAGTGCTGCGTCAGCGCGCTGTCGATCGCATCGCGCAGGTACGCGCCATAGTTGTGGTTGTTCACCACGATCGTGACCAGCGGCCGGGCGACGCCGGGCGCCAACCGCTGCCGCTCCACCGCGAGGTCCCCAGCCCCAGCCCAAGCCCCAGCCCCGTTCATGCGGGCCTCAACGCGCGCGCCAAGCGATCGCGCTCCACGCGCTCCAACGATTTCCAGAGCAGCAGCACGAGCACCAGCAGCTCGAGGCCCAGCACGCCGATCGCGCTGCGGGCGGCATTCAGCTCGATCGTCGCGGTGCCGAGCGCCGCGAATCCGGCCACCAGCATGCCGATCTGGGGCACTCGCTCGGCCAGCAGCCGGCGCAGCGAGAGCGACGACAGCCGCACCGACGCCGCGAAGAGCAGCGCAACATCCAGCGTCACGCGCAGCGTCCAGGCCGCGGCGGCGCCCGCAATGCCGTACCGTCGCACGAGGTACCAAGTCAGACCGAGGTGCACCGGCAGCTCGAGCACATGGAACTTCGCGACCACATCCGCTCGCCCGATGCCCTGCAGCAGCGAGAACAGCACATGCGCCAGCCCGTTGGCCAGGATGCCGACGGCGAGGATCCGCAGCGCGAGACCCGACTGCAGCGCGAACTCGCTGCCCAGCCAGAGCTGCAGCACCTCGGGGCCTGCGGCCACGAGCAGCACGACCACGGGTCCGAGCGCGAGCAGGATATACTTCAGCGAACGCGCGGCCAGCCAGCCCACACGCTCGGCATCGAGTGCGCCCGCCGCCGCGCTCAGTGCCGGGAACAGCGCACCGACCAGTGCGGCCGGCACGAGCAGCACGCGGCTGCTCAGCTCGTAGGCGGGCGCGTAATAGCCGAGCGCTGCCACGCCGATCGCGGCCGCGATCACGAACCGGTCGACGTAGACCAGGATCGGCGAGACGACGCTGGTCACCGTCGTCCAGGCGCCGAACGCGAGCACGGTGCGCAGCTCGCCGAGCGCGGGCGACCGGTACCGGGCCAGCCCCGGCACGACCCGCGACGCCGCGATCGCGTACGCTGCCGTGCCGGCAGCCCGGCCGAGCAGCAGCAGCACGGTGATGCCGACCAGGCCGAGCCCGAGTGCGACAGCGGCGAGTGGCAGCAGCATGTTGCCGACCGCCAGCGGCACGCGGATCAGGTTCACCAGGTCGAAACGCTGCGCCGCTTCGAGCACGGAGCGGAAGGCCGTACCGACCAGCACGACCGGCATTGCCGCGGCCACCCACCAGAGCGACCGCTGCGCCGCAGCACGCAGCTCGGGCGCGCCGCCGAACGTGCGCACGACCAGCGGCTCGGCCGTCAGCGCCAGCGCGAGCCCGATCACGGCGGCTAGTGCGAGCTGAGCCGCCGCCGTCGTCCACGCCAGCCGCGGCACCCCACCGACCTCGCCGCGACCGAGCAGCTCGGCCGCGTACTTCGTCCCGGCCCGGCCGAAGCCGATCTCGGACACGAAGCTCAGAAGCATCCAGACCAGTGCGACGAAGCCGAACGCCTCCGCGCCGAGTCGACGTACGAGCAGCGGTATCGCGACCAGGGCCACCACCAGCGGCAGCCCGAGCCCGATCAGGTTCCAGACCGTGTTCCTCGCCAGCAGTACGCCGCTCGGCGCCGGCGCCCGGCGCTGCCCGTTCATGACAGCGCCGCCACCCGTTCGACCGGAGCGTGGCGCGCGCTCGCGGTACGCGGCTGGGACGGCTCTGCGTCCGCGTCCAACAGCGCCGCAGCGGCCGCCGTCAGCCTCGCCACCCGCTCGATGTCCTCGAGCGGGTAGCGTGGCGGGCCACCGCTCAGCCAGCGTGCGCGCAGGTCGGCATACATCGCCGCGTGACCCTTGTCCCGCAAACGCGCGCGCTGTGTGCGACGTCGCCCCCGCCGCTCGACG
The DNA here is from genome assembly GCA_050732635.1 of Longimicrobiales bacterium. Taxonomy (GTDB): domain Bacteria; phylum Gemmatimonadota; class Gemmatimonadetes; order Longimicrobiales; family RSA9; genus JBOHRE01. The sequence goes on from JBOHRE010000083.1 coordinate 10,372, forward strand.
CGCAGCGAGCGAAAATCATCCAGCCGCAGCGTCGCCCCGGCGCCGCGCAGCTCGATCGATTCCTGAACGCCCGCCGCCGCGTCACCGTCCTCGGATGCGACGAGCGTCGCGACCGAGCCGTCCTCGTACTCGACGCCGATGCTGAAGCGCGCGTCCGTCCCGCTGACGCGAACCCGCGAGGCGCGCCCGCCGTGCAGCCACTGGAACAGGTCCAGCCAGTGGCAGCCGTTGCCCGTCACGCGCGTGCCCTGCGTCGACCAGCCGTACCAGTGCGCGCTGGGCAAGCGCAGCTCCTGCACCAGTGCGGTCAGCGTCCACGGCCGCGGCACGCGCTCCGCCTCCGCTGCGAGCCGCAACGCGAGCGGAGCGTACCGCCGGTTGTAGCCGACATCGATCCACGCGCCGTCACGCCGTCGCGCCACCAGCGCCGTGGCCTCCGCGGCATCCACGCACACCGGCTTTTCGATGAACACGCGCGCGCGAGGATTCGCATCCAGTACCGCGAGCGCCTGCCGCGCGTGCGCGGAGTGGTACGACGCGATGATCACGAGCGGCGCTGCCTCCGCCGCGACCGCAGCCAGCAGCAGCTCGAAATCCGCGACCACCGGGAAGCGCGGGGCCGCATGCCGCCGGATCAGGCCGGCCTTGTGGTCCACCCCCATGCGGACCGCGCTTCGGAAATGCGGCAGCACGTACTCCCGCACATAGCCACCCATCCCCACCAGGTAGACCCCAGTCCGAGCCCCAGCCCCAGCCCCAGCCCCTCTTTCAGAGGCGGCCGCTCCGGCCGGGTGGCCGAAGGCGGCGGAGGCTCGCAGCCACGAATTCGCCGCCAGGATCTCATGCGCCAAATCGTGCGGCACGGGACACTCCGGCACCGGCAGGTAGCTCTCCGCCAGCTCCAGCGCGTGAGGCGACAACGTCACGCGCGACGGATCTGCAATGCCATCGACCGCGAACAGTAATGCGCGCTCGAAGCGGAGCGGCGCACCGAGGTCGCGCGTCAGGCCGATCAACTGCTCGCCGTCCGCTCCGCGTAGCGCCGCCAGCACGATGTGCTGGTCCGCCTCGATCGAGCGCTCCACCAGCTTCGAGCGCCGCTTGCGCAGCGTCGCGCGAGGTCCCTCGAGCGCGGCGAATAGCAGCCCTTTCCGCAGCGGCCGCGCATACTTTTCCGCAAAGTGCGCCGCGAAGCTGCGCGGCCGGATCCGTCGCTGCTCGAGCACCGGCAGCACCCTGAACCTGTCGCTCACTCCGCGATCTCCGCGATCTCCGCGGTGATGAACGGGGGCGGCCCGGCGAAGCGGGGCACCGGCTCGGCCCGGCCGCTCCGCAACGAACGTGCGGCGGCCAGTGTGGCCCACGACGATGCGGCGACCTGCGCGAGCGGGATCGGTGACTCGCGGTCGGCGCGCACCGCGTCGATGAACGCACGCAGCGCCGCCGCGTGCCCCTTGTCCTGCTTCCCGGTCCAGCGCGTGCCGCCGCGGCCGATGAGCGCCCGCACCAGCGAGCGGGACTCATCGTGCAGCTCGGCGCTGCGAAAGTCGTCGATCACCGCACTACACCCGCCGGCGAACACCTCGATCCGCTCCTTCGCCATGCTGCGGCTGCCCTTCGCCGTGTACAGCACGCTGCCCACTGAGCCGCCTGCGAAGCGCAGCGTCACCTGCAGGTTGTCCTCGAGCAGCGCATCGGCATCCGCCCCCGCGATGGCGACGGCCCGAGCCTCGACCGGCAGGTCACCCGCGAGAACCGCGACCAGGTCGATGAAATGACAGCCCTCGCCGATCAGCCGCCCGCCGCCGACCTCGCGGTCGTGGACCCAGTGATCGCGAGGCAGCGCGCCGGCGTTGACGCGGGCGTGCACCATGCGCGTGCCGGCCCGGCCCGCGATGCCGCGCAGCACGAACTCCGTTGCCGGAGCAAAGCGACGATTGAACCCCACCATCAAGGGCCGCGCGCCGGCCGCGGCGGCGAGCACCTCTGCCAGCGACGCATCCGTGATGGCCAGTGGCTTCTCGACGAAGACAGCCTTGCCCGCACGCAGTGCGGCCGCCGCGAGGCTGGCATGCTCGGCGTGCCGCGTCGCGATGAACACCGCATCGACCTGCGGATCGCTGATCACCTCTTCCGGACTCGAGGCCGCGTAGGCAAAGCCGTAGGTCTCCGCCGCGTTGCGCGCCGTGATCCCGCTCGCCGTCGTCACGCCGCGCAGCTCGACCGGCAGCCTGCGCAGCAGCGGCAGCAGCACGCCGGTCGCGAAGCTGCCCGCGCCTGCGAAGCCGATGCCGACACGCCCGCTCGCCCGACGTGTCCATGGCTGCACCGGCAACGCAGACGGGGCGACGCTCCCGGCTGTGCCACCGCCCCCGCCCTCGCCCCCGCCCGCAACAGGGTACTCCAGCAGAATCCCCAGCGGCCGCTCGCCGCTGTCGCCCAGCGCGGCGTAGGCCGGTGCCGCATCAGCGATGGCCACGCGCGAGCTGATCAGCGGCTCGACCGTGACCACACCTGTCGCCAGCAGGCGCACGAACTCGCCGAGGTTGCGGCCCTCCGTCCAGCGGACGTAGCCGGCCGGGTAGTCCTGCCCCTTCTCTTCGTATGCAGGGTCGTAACGGCCGGGACCGTAGGAGCGCGACAGCCGCAGCTCCAGCTCCTTTGCGTAGTAGCTGCGCCGTGGCACATTGATCGGCACGGCGCCGACCACGACGACGCGTGCACGGTCGCGCGCCAACTCGCCCGCCAGTCGCACGGGGTCCTCGCTGCGCGTCGATGCCGCGATGATCACGGCGTCGGCGCCGATGCCCGCCGATAGCGAGTAGACCGCGCCAGCGACGTCGCCCGAGCGAAGCAGCGCGCGCTCGGCCCAGCGACCGGCCAGCGCGACGCGCGAGGCGTCGACGTCGACCGCGACCACGCGCGCGCCCGCAGCGCGCAGCAGTTGCACCGTGATCTGTCCGATCAAGCCCAGCCCGATCACGACGACGACGTTGCCGAGTGCGACCTCCGCCTGCCGCACGCCCTGCAGCGCGATGGCGCCGATCGTCGCGAATGCCGCGTGCTCGAGCGGGACCTCCGGTGGCACGCGCGTGACCAGGTTGGCGGGAGCCCAGACGCGCTCGGCATGATTGGCGTAGCCCGCGCCCGCACACGCCACTGCGTCGCCCTCGTGCAGGCGCTGCACCCCGGCGCCGACCTTTTCGACGGTGCCCGCGCAGGAGTAGCCGAGCGGCGCCAACGCGCCCAGCCGGCTGCGTACCTTGTGCGCCGTGCTGCGCACACCCTCGCGGGCGACCGCGTCGAGCACCTTACGGACCTCGTGCGGCCGCTCGCGCGCCTTGGCCAGCAGGCTCTTGCGACCCGTCTCCAGAGCCGCTCGCTCGGTGCCGACGCTCACCGCGGAGTACCGCGTGCGCACCAACACCCCACCGTCGCGCGCCAGCGGCGCCGGCACCTGGACGACGCGCGGATCGCCGCTGCGCAGATCGTAGACGAGCTGTTTCAACGCGGGTGCCTACTCCGTGATCGCTCGTGCCTGGTCGTTTCCGACTGCCTCGCGCCCGTGTGCTCGGTCGCTGCCTCGGTACCGAAGCCGCCCGGGTCCGGGCCGGCATCGGCGGTGGCCAGCTCCGCCAGGGCGAGGAGCATCCAAGCCTGTACCCAACGCATGTAGGCGATCCGGTTCACGCGCGTGCGCGTGCGACGGTAGTAGAAGAATCCCTCCGGGTCGCGCATCTGCGACAGCATCCACGCGGCGAGCCGCCGCGCCTTGGTCAGGCCGTCCGGCAGCCAGGGGCGAAATACGCACAGCGTCACGATCGCGTGCGCCACCGCGTGCGCATCCACCGGGTAGGGGCGCCCCGGGTGGTAGGCGACTGCCGGCCCGATCAGGAACGCCTTGCGCCAGTAGTCCAGCCCGCGCTGCACGGCCGGGTCGAATTCCGCCGTACGCAGCGACTGGCCGATCATGTTCAATGCGACCAGCGTGTAGCCGGTGTGGAAGCTGTCGCAGAAGCGGTCGCGGCGGCTGGTGCCGTACGGCCAGGAGCCGTCCTCCCGCTGTGCGCGCGCGCTGAAGCGCGCCGCCGCGAGCGCCGTTGTCGCC
>JBOHRE010000084.1:0-14401 GCA_050732635.1 Longimicrobiales bacterium
GGGCCGAGCTGCTCGCGGCGCGTGCGCGCGACGCCGACGCTGATGGCACCGCGCTCGAGCAGCAGGTCCTCAGCTACCGCCGCGCCCTCGCGCTGGAGCGCGACCTCGCCGAGCGCGCGCGCTTGAATGCGCGGCTGCGCGAGCTGCTGCGAGAGAGCGCCCGCCTGCCGGACGCCATCGCGGTGGCCGAGGAGTACGTCGCCAGTGCGCCCATGCTGTCGACCTATCTCCGCGACCGGCGCGACGAGGCGGCCGCCTTCGCACACGCGCTGCGTGCCGAGGCCGGCGGGGCAGAGGCGACGCTCGGATTCTTCCGCGACCTCGTCGCCCGCAAGCCGCAGGCATACGAGCACCGCGTGCAGCTCGCCGACGCGCTCATGATGGCCGGACGACACGCAGAGGCCATCGATGTGCTCGAGCAGGCCCAGCGCATCCTGCGCGCGGGCGGCAGTGGCCGCACCGACTTCGATGTGCGCATTGCGGAAGCCCGCCTCGCGCTCGGCGACAACGCTGCGGCCGCCGGCATCATCGAGGGGCTCGACCTCGATGCGCTACGCGGCGAGACGCTGCGCCGCGGCATCCGGCTGCTCGCAGCCCTCGGGCGCACCGACGAGGCCGAGCGGCGGGCTTCAGAGCTGCCGGCTGCGGACACGCAGGCCGAGCGCGCCGACGTCGCCTTCACCCGCGGCTGGGTGCTCGAGCACGCCGGTCGGGCCGGCGACGCGGCCGAGCAGTATCGCAGCGCGCTGGCCGCCGATCCGCACCACCGCGGCGCGCGCGCGGGGCTGGATCGGCTGCGCGGCTGAGGGTAGCCGTATATCCATATGTCTGTAATGATGTCCGTTTGATCTGACCCGTATAGCCGTATAACGTGGACACGCATGAAGACCACCCTGATCATTGCCGACGAGCTGATGCACCGGCTGCGAGTCGAGGCAGCGGAGCAGGGCCGCACGATCTCGGAGCTGGTGGAGGCTGCGCTGCGCCTGCTGCTGGAGCGGCGGCCGGCGCAGGCAGCCGCCGAGCTGCCGCCGCTGCCCGTGTTCGATGGCGGCCCGTACCTGGTGAACGTGGCGAGCCGGGACGCGCTGTACGAGGCGCTGGAGAGCGGTTGATGTTCGTGGTGGACACGAACGTCTCTGCTGTACGCAGCGTCCTGCAGGAGACGCCGCGTCATCACGCGGTGGTCGAGGAGGTGCTGTCGTCGATGCCGTGGCTGCGCGGCAACGCGCTCCACGACACGCACACAGCGGTGTTGATGCGGGAGCACGGTCTGGCGCGCATCTACACACGGGACAGCGACTTTCATCGTTTCTCATTCGTGGACGTGGTCGATCCGCTGGTGGGATCGAACGCGTGAACTCCAAAGGGAAAGGCGGTCGTATGTGGCTCAGTGTGCGCGTTGCTCTCGCTCTGCTGATCGTGGCGAGCCTGCCGGTGCCGGCACTGGCGCAGCGCCAGGGGATGGAGCCGACGCCGCCGCGTGGCGATCAGGGTGAGGGTCCGTTCGAGCGGCTGATCATCCGCGGGGCGACGGTGATCGACGGCACGGGCGCTCCGCCGCAGGGTCCGGTCGACATCGTGATCGAGAACAACCGGATCGCGAGCCTGCGGTCGGTCGGCTATCCGGGCGTGCCGATCGATGAGGAGTCACGGCCTGGTGAGGCGACACGCGAGATCGACGCGTCAGGGATGTACGTGCTGCCGGGGCTGATCGACGTGCACGTGCACACGGGCGGTGTGCCGAAGGCGCCGCAGCCGGACTACACGTACAAGCTCTGGCTGGGCCACGGCATCACGACGGTGCGTGGCGTCGGGTTCGGCGAGTTCGACTGGCAGCTCGAGGAGAAGGCGAAGAGCGCGAGGAACGAGATCGTGGCGCCGCACATGGTGGCGTACGCGCGGCCCGGCAGCGGCGGCGGCTGGAACGGCGGCCCGATCGACACGCCCGAACGGGCGCGCGAGTGGGTGCGTTGGGCCAGGGATCAGGGCGTCGACGGGCTGAAGCTCGGCTCCTCGCCGCCGCCCATCATGGAGGCGCTGATCGACGAGGCGCACCGGCAGGACATGGGCACCGTCGCGCACCTCGGGCAGATGGGCGTCGCCCACATGAATGCGCTGGACGCGGCGCGGCTCGGGCTCGACGATGTCACGCACTTCTACGGGCTCTTCGAGTCCATGCTGGAGGGCCGCAGCCTGCAGGACTTCCCGGTCGACTACAACTACAACGACGAGCAGCACCGCTTCGGCCAGGTGGCACGACTGTGGGACCAGGTGCATCCGCCGGGCAGCGAGGTCTGGAACGAGACGATCGAGGAGTTCCTCGAGCTCGGCACCATCTTCTCGCCCACCATGACGATCTACTCGGCGGGACGCGACGTCATGCGCGCGCGCAACGCCGACTGGCACGACGAGTACACGCTGCCCACACAGTGGGACTTCTATCAGCCCAGCCGTGAGGCGCACGGCTCCTACTGGTTCGACTGGACGACCACCGATGAAGTGGCCTGGCGCAACTTCTATCACCGCTGGATGCAGTGGCTGGATGACTACAACGACGCCGGCGGCCGCATCGCCACGGGCTCCGACGCGGGCTTCATCTACCAGCTCTACGGCTTCGGCCTGATCCTCGAGCTCGAGCTGCTGCAGGAGGCCGGGCTGCACCCGCTCGAGGTCGTGCGCGCGGCCACGCTCTACGGCGCCGAGTCGCTGCAGCAGCCGCGCGAGGGACCGGTCGACTACGGGGTGCTGCGCCCCGGCGCGCGCGCCGACCTGATCGTCGTCGACGGCAACCCGCTGCAGAACTTCAAGATCCTGTACGGCACCGGTCACCTGCGGCTGGATGATCAGGGCCGCCCCTACTGGCACCGGGGCCTGAAATACACGATCAAGGACGGCATCATCTACGACAGCCAGCAGCTCCTCGCCGACGTGCGCGAGATGGTGCGGGCGGCGAAGGCGGCGACGACGGCCACGACCGGCAATTAGGGCTGGGGCTGGGGCTGGGGCTGGGGCTTGGGAACTGCAAAGGCACAGGTGGATCATGAATGAGCAGCGCAACGTTGGAATAATGCGGGCGGTACCCCAGCCCCAGCCCCAGCCCGCGCGCGCCGTCTGGCGCGCGCTGGTGAGCTTGCTGCTCGCGAGCGCGCTCGTGGCGCCGGCAAGTCTCACCGCGCAGGCGCGCGCCTTCGGCGACCTGGCCGCCGGCCCTTACGACCGGCTCGTGATCCGCAACGCGATGGTGATCCCGGGGCATGGCGGGCCGCCGGCGGGGCCGTACGACATCGTGATCGAGGGGAACGAGATCACGCAGCTGATCCCGTTCGATCCGGTGACGGCGGAGCGGCGGGGCGAGGCGGAGCGGGTGAGCGGCGACCGCGTCATCGACGCGAGCGGCATGTATGTGATGCCGGGCATGATCGATCTACACATGCACCTGCGCACGGAGCCGATGCCGCTCGAGTACGTCTACTACCTGAAGCTGGCGCATGGTGTCACAGCGATGGTGCCGGCGGCGGACCGCGGTCTGGCGAACGGGATGGAGCAGGCGCGGCAGTCGGCTCGCAACGAGCTGCTCGCACCGCGCATGTTCCCCATCTGGGGCTGGGGCCGCGGCGACACCGACCAGCCGCGCGAGGTCTACGAGGATCCGACGAACGCGCCGCGGCTGGCGCGCGACATGGTCGAGCGCGGCGCGCACGTGGTCTCGCTCGGCAGCGTGACCTGGGACGAGGAGCTGTTCGGCGCCGTCGCACGCGCGGTCTGGGACGCGGGCGGCATCACGACGATCCACCTGCCGCCGGCCACGATGTGCGAGGTGAACGCGGTCGACGCGGCGCGGCTGGGCGCGACGATGATCGAGCACCACTACGGCTACGCCGAGTCCTCACTCGACCGCTGCGTGCAGGATTTCCCGCGCGAGTACAACTACAACGACGAGCTGCTGCGCTTCCGGCACGCCGGCAAGGTGTGGGTCGAGGCGAAGCAGCTCTCGCGTGAGCGGCTGCTGGGCGAGGTCGCCGACTCGTTGGTTGCGTACGGCGCGACCATGCTGCCGACGCGCGTCGTCTACGAAGCGAACCGCGACATCCAGCGCGCCGAGAGCCTGCCCTGGCACGAGAAGTACACGCACCAGGCGCTGATCGAGTGGAACCTGCCGAACCCGGCGTACCACGGCTCCTACCACTACGACTGGACGTCGGACGACGAGTACTACTGGTACGAGGCGTTCGACCTGTGGGGTGACCTGATCTACGAGTTCAACAAGCGCGGCGGCCGCGTCGCGTACGGCACGGACGACAACTACATCTGGGCAACGCCCGGCTTCTCGAACGTCCGCGAGCTGCAGCTCCTGCGCGAATCGGGCATGCACAACCTGGAGGTCTTGAAGGCCGCGACGCTCAACTCGGCCGAGACGCTGCGGCAGCCGCGGCTGGGCCTGGTGCAGCCCGGGTATCTGGCCGACCTGGTGATCGTCGACGGCAACCCCGCCTACAACCTGCGCTTCCTGTACGCGACCGGCGCACTGACGCGCGCTGCCGACGGGCAGATGGTGCGCACGCGAGGCATCGTGCACACGATCAAGGACGGCGTCGTGACGGAGAACGCGAACCTGATGCGCGAGGTGGAGCGCATGGTCGCCGAGTCGAAGCGCGACGCAGATCCGGCGAACCCGGTGACCACGCCCTTCATCGCGCGGCCGGGCGGGCGTTGACCGAGCGCCGACCGGCGCCGTATCCGACGGCGCTGGTGAGCCATCCCGATTGCGCGCGGCACGACACTGGCTGGGGTCACCCGGAGCACCAGGGTCGGCTGCCGGCGCTGCTGCGTGCGCTCCATGCGGAAACCCCCGTGCTGCATCCACATGTGCTGCAGCGCGAGGCGCGGCTGGCGGACGAGTCCGAGCTGAGGCTCGCGCATACGGCGGCTCATGTCGAACGCATCCGTCGAGCGGCGTACGACGCCGCGGCGAGCGGTACGAGCATCCACCTGGACATGGACACGGTGGCCTCGGCTGCGTCGTGGGAGGCTGGCGCGGCGGCGGCCGGCGTCGTGATCACGGCGGCAGAGCTGGTGCTGGCCGGCGAAGCGCGCACCGCCTTCGCCGCCGCGCGTCCGCCGGGCCACCATGCAACCGCGGATCGCGCGATGGGCTTCTGCCTGTTCAACAACGTGGCCGTCGCGGCGCGCGTGATGCAGCGAAGGCATGACGTCGGTCGTGTGCTGATCGTCGACTGGGATGTCCATCACGGCAACGGGACGCAGGACATCTTCTACGAGGATGGCTCGGTCTTCTACCTGTCGACGCACCTCAGCCCGCACTTTCCGGGGACCGGCGCCGCGCACGAGACGGGACGCGGCGAGGGGGCCGGCACCACGCTCAACGTGACGCTGCGGCGGGGCACGCCGGCAGCCTTGTTCCACGAGGCGTTCGAGGCCGCCGTCGAGCGTGTGGCCGCGGACTTCCACCCGGACTTCGTGATCGCGTCCGCGGGCTTCGACTGCCTTGCCGGCGATCCGCTGGGGGGACTGCTGCTCGAGCCTGCCGACCTGCACCGCATCACGCGGTGGCTGATCACGATCGCCGACAGGCACGCGAACGGCCGCCTCGTCGTCGCCCTGGAGGGCGGCTACGTGCCCGATCGGCTCGGCGCCGGCGCCGCGGCCGTGATGCGCGCGTTGGCCGGCGTCGCCGCACCCTGACCAGCCGGCTGGCGAAGCCGCGCCAGTCGATCCACATTGAATCGGATGCCCTCGAAGACGCCGCACGACCAGCCGACGGTGCTCGGTCTGGCCAGGCTGGCGCGAAGCTCTGCGCTGCCGCCCGGTGATCAGACGCTGTACCGCAGAGTCGCGCAGCTGGTCGAGCTCGGCCCGCAGCACGAGTTCATCATCGTGCCGGCCGGGCGCGGCCTGGCCGCACGGTTCCTGGCCGAGACCACCGGTGCCTCCGGCTCGGGCGTCGATGCCGACCCGGCATTGATCGAGTCCGCGGCGGCCTCGGCGAGAGAGGCCGGCCTCGACTCGCGCCTGCATTTCGATCCGGCGCCCGGACCGGAGCTGCCTTACAAGGACGACGTCTTCGACCTCGCGATCGGCAATGTCGGGCTGTCGACGTCCGTCGATGCGGCCCGCGCCGTGCGCGAGCTGGCACGCGTGACGAAGCCCATGGGTGCCATCGTGCTGATCCAGCCGGTCTGGAACCGGGCGGTCGAGCCCGGGCGGCGCGACATGCTGATCGAGCACCTGGGCACACGGCCTTACCTGCTTGTCGAATGGAAGCAGATGCTGCGCGAAGCGGGCGTCGTCGAACTCATCGTCGAGGACCTCACCGCCTCGGCGAATCCGTGGCAGCCCATGCTCGGCGCAGGCGGCGTGGTCGAGGATCTGCTGTCCTTCGGCGACCGTGCCGAGTTGCTGCTGCGCGTGCTGCGGCAGTGGGGCTGGCGCGGCGTCGGTCAGGCGATCCGCGGGATGCGTGAGCTGCGCGCGCTGGTCGCGCGCGAGCGGATCCTGGGCCTGGCATTGATCAAGGGCACGCGCTGGGCCGAGCGGCCGGCGGCCGTCCGGCCACGGCCGCCCACCGACGGCGGCGCATGAGCACGCGCTACGAGATCGATCCGCTCAGCGACGAGCGGCGCCGGCTCCGCAGCTGCTGGTGCGGCGGCGATGGCACGCTGCGCACGCGCATGTCGGCGGCGGAGATCGAGGACGCGTTTCGCAGCGCGGCGGGCACCCTGTGGGTCGATATCGATTCGCGCAGCGATGACTGCTGGCGACTGCTCGAGAGTGCGTTCCACTTCCATCCACTGGCGATCGAGGACACGCGCGTCCCTGATGGCCGCGTCAAGATCGAGGAGTACCCCGACTACCTGTTCATCGTCGCGCGTGGTGTGCGCATTGCCGAGGAGACGCCGGAGCCCTACGACATCGAGACGTCGAACCGGTACTTCTTTCTGGGCCAGCACTATCTGGTCAGCGTGCACGAGGGCGCGTCGACCTCGGCACGGGCCGTGGCCGACCGCATCGTGGCGCACCCCGAGCTGATCCGGAAGGGTGCCGACAACGTGCTCTACATGTTCCTCGACCAGATCGTCGACCGGTATTTCCCGGTGCTCGACGCACTCGAGGAGTTCATCGACGAGATCGAGGACACGCTGATGAACCGGCTGGACCGCGAGCCGCTGCAGCGCATCATCGCGCTGAAGCGCACCCTGATCGCGTTACGCCGTCACCTGGCGCCGCAGCGCGAGCTGCTGCTCTCGTTGAGTACCCGGCCGTTCCGCCTTCTGTCTGCGGAGCGGCAGATCTACCTGCGCGACGTGCACGACCATGCCGTGCGCCAGGTCGAATCGATCGAGGTCTATCGCGACCTGCTGAGCGGCATCATGGAAACGCACCTGACACTCGCGTCGAACCGCATCAACGAAGTCATGAAAGCGCTGTCCGTAGTCGCGACCATCGTCTTGCCACCGACGCTCGTGGCCAGCATCTACGGCATGAACTTCGACTGGCTGCCGCTGGCCGGCAGCCCGGCCGGCTTCTGGCTCGCGCTCGGCATGATGGCCGCCATCTCCGGCGCGTTCCTGCTCTACCTGAAGCGCAGGGAATGGTTGTGAACGTCGACGTCGACGTCCCGTGCACGGCACCATAAGTGACTTCAGTCGGCTGACGGCACAGCTGGACGCGATCCAGGCGGCGTTGCGGGAGCAGCGCCTGGACGGCTGGCTGCTGTTCGACCTGCACGCCCGCAACCCGGTGGCGGATTGGCTGCTCGGTCTGGGCGACCTGACACGGCGCTTCTTCGTGCTGATTCCCGCCGCGGGCGAGCCAGTCGCGATCACGCACGGGATCGAGCAGCAGGTGTGGCAGAACTGGCCGTGGCGACGCGAGCGTTACAGTGGCTGGAGCGAGCTGGACGATGTGCTGCGCCGGACGCTCGGGGCTCAACGGCGCGTCGCGCTCGAGACGAGCGAATGCAATCGGGTGCCGGCCATCGATTTCGTACCGGCAGGCGTTGTCGAGCTGGTGCGCGCTGCCGGGCCGGAGGTGGTCAGCTCTGCGGAGCTGATCACGATGTTCTATGCCAGCTGGAGCCTCGAGCAATACGCATCGCACAAGCGGGCGTCCGTCGTGCTGGCGGCTGTCGCCCGTGCGGCGTTTCGCCGACTGAGCGAGCAGGTCCGTGAGCAGGGTGCAGGGTCCGAAGGCGAGCTGCGGCAATGGGTTCTGGATGAGCTGGCGCGGCGCGGCGCCGGCGTGGGTGCAGACAGCATCGTCGCCAACGGGCCGAACGCCGCGAATCCGCACTACGGTCCGGAGGGCGCTGGCGCGCCGCTGCGGCGCGGCGACCTGGTGCTGCTCGACCTGTGGGCGAAGGAAGCCGAAGACATGATCTACGCGGACCAGACCTGGATGGCGGTGCTCGACGCCCAGGTCGGTGAGGCGGTCCAGCCGATCTGGGCGGCGGTGCGCGACGCGCGCGATGCGGCGGTGCGCTTCCTGCGCGAGAGCTGGTCGGCGGCGGCGCCGGCGCGCGGCTTCGAGGTCGATGACGTCGCGCGCGCCGTGATCCGCGAGCGCGGCTACGGCGAGCACTTCATCCATCGCACCGGCCACTCGATCGATCGCGACACCCACGGCGCCGGCCCGAACATCGACAACTACGAGACGCATGAGGTGCGGCGGCTGATCCCGGGCATCGGCTTCTCGATCGAGCCCGGCATCTACCTGCCGGGCAGCGTCGGCATGCGCACGGAGCTCAACGTGTTCATCGGTAGCGACGGCCCGGAAGTGACGACGCCGGATCCGCAGCGTGAGCTGTTCACGCTGCTCGAGGCACCGTGAGCCGGCAGCGGCGGCTGGACCGCGATCCGGTCCTGCGCGGCGACGTCGCGTCCGCGTCGCCCACGGTCGCGGCCGCTCAGCCGGGCGACGACAGCGCCTCGCATTCGGGCGCTGTTACCGACGACACGAGCGGCCTCTACCTCTTCGGCATCGGTCGGACGGGTGGCTGGCGCGCACTGCGCAGCGGCTCGTCGCAGTCGGAGGAGCTGACCAAGGTACGATTCCGCGACCTCGAGGCGCTGGCCAGACCGGTGGCGTTCTCGACGCCCGCGCTGGACGCGGCCGCGCTGCAGTGGCATCAGCGCGCGATCGAATCGGCAATGCGTCACGGAACGGTGTTGCCGCTGCCCTTCGGCATCGTCTTCAAGGGGCGGCGCGCACTGATCCGCTTCCTGCAGGAGCAGTATCTGGCGCTGGACGAAGGCCTGGCGCTGCTCGACGGCCACTGGGAGCTGCGCCTGCACATCGGTCCAGCAAAGGGGGAGCCGGGTCCGGCTCTGGTCGACATCGCCACGGACGTCTATGCCGAGCTGCGGCGCCTGGCACGCGCGGCGCTGCCGTTCCCGAAGCTCCAGGGCCGGCTGCTCGGTGCCGCCTTCCTGGTCGAACGCGATGCCTGGATCAAATTCGTCGAACGCGCCGACGATCTGATCGGTGCACACGCCGACCTCTCCTTCGATTTGACCGGACCCTGGGCGGCCTACGACTTCGTCCGTCTCGTCCGCAACGACTGACGCCCCCCTCGCAGCACACGAACCGGATGCTGGTCGACGTTGCATTGCCGCTGCCGCTGCCGCGCACCTTCGCATACGACGCCGCCACCGCGAATGGCGGCGAGCGGCTGCTGCCGGCCGGCACGCGGGTACTCGTGCCCTTCGGCCGTCGCCGTCTGATCGGTTGGGTGACCGGGCGAGAGGCGCGTGAACCGGAGCGCGGTGCCGTGCGCGAGGTGCTGCGTGTCCTCGATCGGCAGCCTACCGCCACCCCGGAGCTGCTGCGCCTCTGCGAGTGGATCGCCGGCTACTACCACGCGCCGCTCGGGCAGGTGCTGCGCACGGCGCTGCCCGCCGTGCTCAGCGATCCCCGGCGGCCGGAGCCGCCGCTCAAGACGCGACGCGTACTGCGCCTGACGCGCCGTCTGCCGACGCTGCTCGAGCGCGAGCAGGTGTTCGGCCGCGCGCACCGTCAGCAAGCGTGCTACGACGTGCTCGAGGCCAGTGGCGGCGCGGCCGAGCTGACGCACCTGCTGGAGGCCGGCGGCTTCTCACGCGGCGTGCTCGATGGACTCGTCGCCAAGGGCGTCGCCGAATTCATCGATGCGGTACTGGACCGCGATCCGTTCGTCGGCATCGCGGTCGAGCCGCCCCCGGAGCTGACGCCCACGGCGGACCAGGCCGCCGTGCTCGGCAGGCTCCGCAGCGCCGTCGCCGAAGGTGCACCAGCGCCGATCGTGCTGCGCGGCGTGACTGGCTCGGGCAAGACGCTCGTCTACATCGAGCTATTGCGCGACGTCGTCGAGCGCCGCGGCCGCTCCGCCATCGTGCTGGTGCCGGAGATCTCACTCACGCCTCAGACTGTCGCGCGTTTCCGCGCGCGGTTCGGCGACACCATTGCCGTGCTCCACTCGGCGCTCTCCGATGGCGAGCGCTACGACGCCTGGCGCGCGCTACGGGATGGGCAACGTCGCATCGCGATCGGCGCGCGCTCGGCGGTCTTCGCGCCGGTCCCCGATCTGGGCGCCATCATCGTCGACGAGGAGCACGAGTCGAGCTACAAGCAGGCGGAGGCGCCGCGTTACCATGCCCGCGATGTCGCCGTCGTCCGCGCCAAGCTGGCTGGCGCCGTGTGCCTGCTCGGCTCGGCCACGCCCTCGCTCGAGAGCTGGGCCAATACCGTAGCCGGGAAGTTTCGGCTACTCGAGCTGCCCGTCCGCGTCGAGGGCTGGCCGCTGCCGCCCGTGCAGGTCCTCGATCTGCGCGAGGCGCGCAAAGGCGAACGTGGTGCGCCGAAGGAGCGGCAGCGTGAGTCCGAGCGGGAGCGGCGCATGCCCGTCATCATCACCGATGCCTTGCGTGCTGCCCTCGAGGCGCGCCTGCAGCGGCGCGAACAGGCGATCCTGCTGCTGAACCGGCGTGGCTACGCGACCTTCGTGCAATGCCGGGAGTGCGGCCATGTCTGGCACTGCGCCGACTGCAATGTCTCACTGACGTACCACCGGACGCGCAGGCGCCTGCTCTGCCACTATTGCTCGCGGCAGCAAGCGCTACCGCGCGACTGCGAGGAATGCCGTTCCGACGACATCGCGTACCGCGGAATCGGTACGGAGCAGGTCGAGCGCTCGGTCGGCGAGCTGGTGCCGGCGGCGCGCATTGCGCGTATGGATGTGGACACCACGGGCGGCAAATGGGCGCACCACGAGATCCTGGGCCGCGTCGAGCGCGGTGAGGTCGACATCCTGCTGGGTACGCAGATGATCGCGAAAGGACTCGATTTTCCTCGGGTGACGCTGGTGGGCGTGATCAACGCTGATGTCGGTATGAACCTGCCCGACTTCCGCGCGAGCGAGCGCACATTTCAGCTGCTGACGCAGGTGGCTGGCCGCGCCGGTCGCGGCCCGCTCGGCGGCGAGGTCCTGATTCAGACGGCGCTGCCGGGGCACTACGCGATCCGCTGCGCCATCGGTCACGACTTCGCTGGCTTCGTCGCACAGGAGCTGGAGGAGCGCCGCCAGCCGCCGTATCCACCCCACGCCAGGCTCATCAACATTGTGGCGAGCGGTGTGCAGGAGGAGCCGGTTGCCCGCGCCGCCGAGGATGCCGCTGCCTGGGTCCGCGGTCGCGTGCCGGCAGGAGTCGAGCTGTTGGGTCCCGCGCCCTGCGCGATCGATCGCATCCGCGGACGCTGGCGCTGGCACTTCCTGCTGCGCAGCAGCAGTGCAGCGGCACTCGGCGAGCTCGGCCGTGCGTTCCACGCCGAGTTCCCCCAACGCAGCGCCGCCGCCGACATCCGCTACGCCATCGATCGCGATCCGGTCCATCTCCTCTGAGCCGCCTTGCCGCGGCCCGCCCCCGGCGAGTCGTCCCCAGCCCCAGCCCCAGCCCCAGCCCCCACCCCATTGATTCCCCACCTGTCTTTTCGCTAAACTTTCGGCGTACGAGTCCGCGTGGCTGCGGGAAAGGAGGAGTGCGATTACGGCATCGGGCTGCCTGGCGTTGAACGCCTCGTTCGAGCCGCTGACGATCCTGCCGGTACGGCGTGCGCTGCGCCTGGTGCTGGAACAGAAGGCGGAGGTCCTGGAGGCGGACGGGAATCGGGTCTATCGCTCCGAGCGGCACGAGCTGGCCGCGCCCGTGGTGATCCGGTTGGTCCGCTACATCCATGTGCCACGCAAGTTCCGGCGTCAGGTCACCAACACCTTCCTGTTCGCCCGTGACCATTACCGCTGCGAGTACTGCGGGCGGCATCGCGCGCAGCTGCGGGGTCGCGAGTTCCTGACGCGCGACCACCTCGTGCCGCTCTCGCGCGGCGGGCACAATACCTGGCAGAACGTGGTGACGGCCTGCTCGAGTTGCAACAATCGCAAGGGAAATCGGCTGGCGCAGGAGGCGCGGATGCACCCGTTGCACGTGCCGCGCGAGCCGAACTACGTCGAGCTGGTCTGGGCCGTGCGGCGCATCACTGCGGTCCAGGCGAAGTACATCAAGCTGTTCTACGGCGAGGAGGTGCTGCGCGCGCTGTCGGCGCGCGAGGCACCGGGCGCGGAGGCGGTTCCGGCGGCCTGAGGCTGGCGCGCCGGTACCGTCGCGCATTATCCTTCGTTCGTAGGCGAGTCAGACCCAGGGGCCGGCAGGCACGCGGCCCGTTGCCGGATCCGCCGTTACAGCGGCTCACCCCGACCGGCAGCGCGATTCTCTCCCCGACAGACCCTGTCCGTGAGGACGCCATGATTGGCGGCACGATTCACATCCGTTCGGGGTGGTGGGAGTGGCGCGCGCATTTTCTGGAGGCCGAGCGGCGCGGTGAGCTCAAGCTCGTCTCACTCGACGAGCCGGGGGAGGAGATGACGGTCGACCTGCCGGCCGCCTGGCGCGAGTACGCTGCGGAGCTGATTCAGGACTTTGCTCGTGCGCCGCGGCAGCGGATCTGGCGGGACCGACAGGGCTCACAGTGGCGCGTGACCGAGCAGCTGCTCGACGTCGCAACCAGGGGCGCGGCTGCTGCCGCGCTGCCGCCGCAGCTCGAGTTCGTGGGCGGCAATGAGGCCTGGATGGCGCCGCGGCCGCGCGCGCTGCGGCTGGGCCAGCTCACGCGCGAGGAGCTTCAGTCCGCGCTGGACCGCGCCCGCGGCGCACCCCGAGCGCAGACTACCGCCGGCGATCAGCAACCGCTGTAGGAGCCGTTGCCGCCGTCCGACGGTTGGGCCTGATCCGCGCCGACCATTCCAGTCAGTGATGCGATCTTCTCGAGCAGGCGCCGCGTATTCACCGGCTTGGGCACGAAATCGTCGGCGCCGGCCGCGAGGGCGAGCCGGTGCGCGCCCTCCATCGCGGTGACTGCGATGATCGGTACGTTCTGGGTCTCGTCGCGTTGGCGGAGCTCACGGGTGGCGGCGAAGCCGTCGAGCTCCGGCATCATGACGTCCATCAGGATGAGGTCAGGCCGAGAGTCGGCGGCGACCTCGATGGCCTGGCGCCCATCGACAGCCTCGAGCACGCGATAACCGAAGGCCTCCAGCAGCGTCTTCAGCGCTTCACGGCTGTCGAGGTGATCCTCGGCGATCAGAATGAGCGGCATACTGGCGCGGTCCATGACGGCCCGCGTCGCGCTACGAGGTCGCCTGATTCTGGCACCGCCGTCGCGCTGTATCGAATCCGACTCGCCACTCCTCGTCTGCTGCACGCTGCTATCCACCACTCCGTCGGTGACGCTGCTGCCTGGTACCGGCTTGCAAGAGCCCGGCCACCGGGGCACGTGCTGGACGCGCGCGGTCCGGACACCGTAGGTTTCGGCACATGCCCGAGGCATTTCTGACGCGCCGCGTGCGCTTCGCGGCGGCGCACCGGTATTATCGTGCAGACTGGGATGAGGCGCGCAACCGCGCGACGTTCGGCGCCTGCAGCAACGAGCACGGCCATGGCCACAACTACCTGCTGGAGGTGACCGTGCGCGGCACCGTGGATGCCGCAACCGGCTTCGCGGTCGATCTCGCGGCGCTCGACGGGCTGCTCGAGCGCGAAGTCCGTCAGCGGCTGGACCACCAGCATCTGAACCACGCGGTGGCGGAGTTTGCCAGCGGCCAGCGCATGCCGACCAGTGAGAACGTGCTGTTGTACCTGTGGCCGCGGCTCGTGGACCGCATGCCTCCAGGCACCCGGCTGCACCGACTGCGGCTGAGCGAGGACGAGACCTTTTTCGTGGACTACTATGGGAGTGGCAGGGATGAGCCGCATGCGACCGAACGGTCCTAGGTCGGTTCGCGATCTGTGGGCGGAGGGCGTAGCCGCGGCCACCGGCCGCAGCGGGCCCAGCCGCGCGCCGCACGCCTCCAAAC
>JBOHRE010000085.1:0-14105 GCA_050732635.1 Longimicrobiales bacterium
CCTCCGGCCGCCGGCAGCGCGCAGCCCGCCGCGAGCGCGCCCGCGCCCGCGCCGGCCAGCTTCAGGAACACGCGTCGGTCCATCGAGCGAGGTGCGTCGCCAGGTTCGGTCATGGGCAGCGACAGGTCGGGAGGGAGCGCCGCGTGCCGCGGCGCGCGCAAAAAAGCTAGGCGGCGGGCGACGGCCCGGCAACGGCCGGCCGCCTGCTGCGTTGCCAGGCTGGACGATCGCCGGCTCGCAGGCTATGAGAGGATGCGAGCCGTCGACGCCCGCGCGGCTCGATCTCCAGACACCATACCCCCACAAGGAGCCGTTATGCTGCTCATCCGAGACATCATGCACTGCAAGCCCGGCAAGGTCCGACCGATGGTCGAGAAGTTCCTCGCCATGGCGAAGCTCGGCGAGAAGGCGGGTATGGGGAAGATGCGCATCATGACCGACCTGAGCGGCGAACGCTTCTGGACCGTCGTCGTCGAGACCGAGGCGCCGAGCTTCGACGCGTTCATGGCCATGGGCCAGGGCTCCGAGGAGGACATGAAGGAGTTCGAGAAGCTCATGAAGGGCTACCACGACCTCGTCGACCAGGGACGACGCGAGATCTACACGATCGAGCAGTAGAGCCCGGGAGGTTCACCGCGGAGAACGCAGTGGACGCAGAGGATTCGCCGCGACGCCGAGGCATACCCGCGCAGCCACATCATTTTTCATTGTTTTTCTCGGCGGTCTCGGCGTTCTCCGGTGAGATCCTGCTTCACGCGCCGGTTACGACTGCTGCGCGCGCCGCGCGTCCAGGCTCACGGGACCGGCGCCGACGTGCGTGAGTAGCAGCGCGCCGCCCAGCATCGATAGGTTCTTCATGAACATCGCCTGGTCCATCTGCGCCATCAGTGGGTCCTCGATCGCCCAGAACCGATGCATCAGCAGCGTGACCGGTACCAGGAAGACGACCAGCGCCCACGCGCCCAGCTTCGCGCGGTAGCCCAGCGCCACGCTCACACCGCCGGCGAACGCCAGCACGCCCGACAGCGGCACCAGCAGCCCGGCGAGCGGCACGCCCTGCTGCGCCGCAAAGCCGATGACCTGCGGCGAAAAGTGGCCGAGCAGCGTCATCAGAAAGATGGCCGCGAACAGCACTCGCCCGACGGGCACGACGTAGCGCGCCACGCCGGTCTCCGCTCTGGCCTCTTGCAGCGACGCAGCGCGTGACTCGATGACCGTATTCATGAAGCCCCTCCCCAGTCTCTGGACCGGCCCAGTCTGGCCGGCGCTGTTGTGCGACAAATTCGTATCAGGACCATGCAGCCATGAACGACACAGGGCAAAAAAGAGGCCTGGAGCGGGGCCAGCAGCCCGCTCCAACGACCTACGCGTTGTCGTTCATTGCTGAATGAGCCCTCGCCGTCAAGCCCCGGGGGCTGGCTGGACTCAGCGCGGTGCGCAGCGGCTGGCTGGACTCAACGCGGGTGCGCCGCGGCTGCCTGGAGTCAACGCGGGTGCGCAGCGCCGTAGCGGTCGGCCTCGGCATCTTGGCCAGACTTCTGGTCGTACTCGATCAGCCAAGCGAGGGTGCGGCGGCGAGCGAGATCGGCGACGACGCGCCACCGGCAGCACACCGGGTCTTGGCGTCATCCAGGTCACGGAGGCTGGGCGGAGCGGCAGTCTGCTGCGCATCATTCCGCTCGAGCATCCGAACCCGCAGTCGGGCCAGGCGACCGATCCGCACGGGCTTCGGGTGCGGCTGCGGCGCTGAACGATCGATCGCCGGGACGCCTCGAGCGTGCCCGGCGACGCGAGAAGCGGTATGCTAGCCGCCGCATCCCGACTCATTGCCACTCCGCTCGCGAGCAATTGGCTGTCATCTCACAGGAGCTAGAACCATGGAATACGCGAATCCCGACGCCCTCGTCTCCACCGGCTGGCTGGCCGAGCACCTCGGCGATCCGGGCGTTCGTCCAGTAGAGGTGGACGAGGATACCGGCGCCTACCAATCGGGCCATATCCCCGGCGCGGTGGGCTGGAACTGGAAGGAGGATCTGCACCATGGCGTGCGGCGCGACTACATCGACCAGGGCCGGCTGCGCGCGTTGCTAGAGAAATCGGGCGTCGGCGACGACACCACGGTCGTCCTGTACGGTGGCAACAACAACTGGTTCGCCGCTTACGCCTACTGGCTGCTCGCGTACCGCGGGTTCGACAACGTCCGTCTGCTGGACGGCGGCCGGAAGAAGTGGGAGCTCGAAAAGCGACAGCTGGTCACGGACGTGCCGGACCTCGCCGCCGCCACGCTGCGCTCCATCAGACCCGAGCGGCCGGAGCTGCGAGCCCTGCGCGATGAGGTGCTGGACGCGGTCGGCAAGGCGAAGTTCGTCGATGTCCGATCGCCCGAGGAGTTCTCGGGCCAGAAGCTGGCGCCGGAGCACCTGCCGCAGGAGCAGCCGTACGTCGGCGGGCACATTCCAGGCGCCCGCAACATCCCGTGGTCGAAGGCGGCGAACGAGGATGGCACGTTCCGGTCGGCGGACGAGCTGCGTCGCCTCTACGGGGAACTGGTGAACGGGGAGGTGATCGCCTACTGCCGGATCGGCGAGCGCTCGAGCCACACCTGGTTCGTGCTGCGCGAGCTGCTCGGCGCCCGGAACGTACGCAACTACGATGGGTCGTGGACCGAGTACGGCTCGCTGGTGAACGCGCCGGTCGAGCGGGGGTGAGCGAATAGCGGGCGAGCTTCATCTCTGCCTCGACATCCTCCTCGACCACGTCACGGCGCCGCAGTGGCAACCGGAACAGACGCTTCACACCGGGACGGATCATCGGGCAGGCTCCCCACACTCAGGCCGGTTTGGGCGCTGAGCTCAGAATCCCGCTCAGCAGCTCCGCGTACCGCAGCAGCCGCCCCGTCTCCGCCGCCAGGTGCTTCCGACCCGCGGGCAGCAGCCGGTAATAGCGCGCGCGCCGGTTGGCTTCCGTCACGCCCCACTCCGCCTTGATCAGCCACTTCTCCTCCATTCGGTACAGCGCCTGGTAGACCGCCGACTCGTCGAACTCCAGCGTGCCGGCAGAGCGCTCCTCCAGCCAGCTCGTGATCTCGAAGCCGTGCATCGGCTGCCAGGAGAGCGGCTTCAGGCGATGGGGGATCGACAGGTCGCTCTCGAGGATGGAGTATCCGTGAGCGGAGTGTCGTGGGAAGATGAGGCGGGGCGTGAAACCATGGCTTCCCGTTCGTTCCATGCGGCGGCTCACCCACCGGAGCGGCGTCAATGAGCTTTACAAGCATCGTTTCGCCTGAGGATCAGCGGGTCACGTTTGTGGAGCTGTTTTTCGATCTCGTCTTCGTCTTCGCGGTGACGCAGATCGTGAACCTGCTGCACGACGGGGTCGGCTGGGGCGCGGCCGCCGAGGCGTTGCTGGTCTTCTGGCTGGTCTGGTGGGGCTGGACGCAGTTCACCTGGGCGTTGAACGCGGCGGACACGACGCATCACCTGGTCGCGCTCGGCACGCTGGTGGCGACGGCCGTCGCCTTTTTCATGGCGGTGGCGGTGCCGGACGCGTTCCACGGCGGCGCCGCCTGGTTCGCGATCCCCTACGTGCTGGTGCGAATGATCGGGCTCGGCCTGTACGGCTGGGTCGCGGCCGTGGCGGACCCATCGCAGTACGCGGCGGTGTGCACGTTCGCGCTCGTCTCGCTGGGTGGCCTGGCAGCCGTGCTGGTGGGCGGCTTCGCCGGCGGCTCCACGCAGTACTGGCTGTGGGGGCTCGCGATCGTGCTCGACGTCATTGCGGCGGCCGTGGGCGCCCGGTCCGAAGCGTGGAACCTGCATCCGGAGCATTTCGCGGAGCGCCATGGTCTGTTCGTCATCATCGCGCTCGGCGAATCGCTGATCGTGGCTGCGGGGGGCGTCACGGAAGGACCGTGGACCGATGATCTGATCGTGGTTGCAATCCTGGCGGTCGCCCTCACGTGCGCGCTCTGGTGGACGTACTTCTCGGGAGCGAAGGCCGAGCTCGACCACGCGCTCGCGTCGGTTCGCGGGGACGTGCAGTCGATCATGGCCTCACAGGTCTTCAGCCTCGCGCATTTTCCGATGCTGTGCGGCGTGATCGCCTGCGCCGTGGCGATCGAGGCTGCGGTCGCGCAGCCGGCCGCGCCGCTGGCGCTCGGGGCGCGGCTGGCGCTGGCACTCGGGGTCGCGCTGTTTGTGGGTGGCATGGTCGTCGCCGTCTGGCGAGCGACGCGTCGCGTGCTGCTGAGTCGGCTGCTCATCGTGGCGGCGACGACAGTCGCGATCGCCGTGGCCGTAGCCGCCCCGGTGCTCAGTCTGGGCATCGCGTTTTGCGGGGTCGCGGCCGTAGCCGCCTGGGAGCAATGGCGGGGCCCGGCGGCGGGGGGCGCACTCGCGCCCAGAACGGTCGCTTGACCACGGCGGTCCGGGGCCCGAGAATGCCGGGATCCGGCCGCCGCACCGGACCGGCCGGACCGCCAGCCAAAGCCCCTCTTCCCAGGATCGGCTCCGATGTCGAGCTCACGCCGAGCGGGTAGCGCGTTCCTCGTCGCTCTTGCCGCAGTCGTGATCATGCCCGACGCCGCGCAGGCGCAGGAGGACGGGGTCTTCAACCCCTACCGAGTCGCCAATGAGTCGTTCGGCGAGCTGCCCGATGGGCGGAGCTACGGCGCGACCAGCGCCGTGTATCCGGGCCCGGACGGGCAGACGATCTGGGTCGCCGAGCGCTGCGGTCAGAACAGCTGCGTTGGCCGCGACGTCGACCCGATCCTCCAGTTCGATCTCGATGGCCGGCTGCTCACGAGCTTCGGTGCGGGCATGTTCGCGTGGCCGCATGGCATCCACGTCGACAGCGCCGGCAATGTCTGGATCGCGGACGCAATCGGCTACGGCGAACAGCCGCCGGGACTTGGGCATGCCGTCTACAAATTCAGTCCCGAGGGAGAGCTGCTGATGACACTGGGCCAGCCGGGCGAGTCCGGCGGCGGGTCCGACCTGCTCAACCAGCCCAATGACGTGCTCGTCGCACCCGATGGCAGCATTTACGTGGCCGATGGCCATTACGGCGCGGAAGGCGCGGGCAACAACCGCATCGTGAAGTACTCCGCGGACGGCACCTTTGTGAAGGAGTGGGGCGGCACCGGCGACGCCGACGGTCAGCTCCGCGAGCCACACGGCCTGGCGATCGACTCGCGCGGCCGGATCTATGTCGCGGACCGGCAGAACAACCGTATTCAGGTCTTCGACCAGGACGGGGAGCACATCGCGAGCTGGACGCAGTTCGGCCGGCCGAGCGGCGTGTTCGTCGACCGCAATGACATGATCTATGTCGCCGATTCGGAATCCAACACGCGCCGCAATCCCGGCGTGCGTCGCGGCATCTACATCGGCAGCGCGCGGAGCGGCGAGGTCACGGCCTTCATCCCGGATCCGGAGCCGGACCCGGACAACGCCGGCACGAGTGGCGCCGAGGGTGTCGCGGCCGACGCGCTCGGCAACGTGTACGGCGCCGAGGTCGGGCCCCGCACACTGCGGAAGTACACGCTGCAGCCGGAGCGCCGTATGAGTTTCTTCCTGACCAGCAGGGGCCCTGGTGATGGCGCGAACCTCGGCGGACTGGAGGGTGCCGACGCGCACTGCCAGATGCTCGCTCGAGACGCCGGCGCTGGCGACCGCACCTGGCGTGCGTACCTGAGCACGACAGCACAGCCCGACGCCGCCGCCGTGAACGCGCGCGACCGCATTGGCAGCGGCCCCTGGCACAACGCGCGGGGTGTGCTGGTCGCCGAAGACGTCGAGCAGCTGCATGGCGAGAACAACCTCGGCAAGGCGACGGCGCTTACCGAGCGGGGCGCGCACGTCAATGGCCGCGGCGACTCGCCGAACCAGCACGACATCCTGACCGGCTCGCAACTCGACGGCACGGCATCGTCGGCGGGCGAGGACACGACCTGCAGCAACTGGACGAGCAGCGGCGAGGGCAGTGCGCTGGTCGGGCATCATGACCGCACGGGCGGCGGACCCAATCCCACGTCGTGGAATTCCGCGCACGGCTCGCGCGGCTGCAGCCAGGAAGACCTGCAGGGCACCGGTGGCAACGGCTACTTCTATTGCTTCGCGCTCAACGAGGAGCGGTGACGATGACGATCACGTTCACGGTCAACGGCCGGCCTGCCACGGTCGATGCGGCGCCGGACACGCCGCTGCTCTGGGTGCTGCGCGACCTGCTCGACCTCAGGGGCACCAAGTACGGCTGCGGCATGGCGCAGTGCGGCGCGTGTACCGTGCACCTGAACGGTGCGCCGACGCGCTCGTGTGTGACGCAGGTGTCGCGGGTGGAGGGAGCTGACATCACCACGATCGAGGGGCTGTCGGCCGATGGCTCGCACCCCGTGCAGCGCGCCTGGACGGAGCTCGACGTGCCGCAATGCGGCTACTGCCAGGCCGGCCAGATGATGGCTGCCGCCGCGCTGCTCGCGCGCACCCCGCGCCCCTCCGATGCCGACATCGATGAGGCCATGAACGGCAACCTGTGCCGGTGCGCAACGTATCTGCGTATCCGTGAGGCGATCCACCGTGCCGCCGCGCTGCCCGCTACCGATGCCGGCCGCGCGAACGGCAATGGCCGGCCGCATGGCAACGGCAGACCGCACGAGCCGCAGCCCGCGGCCCGCACGTTCGAGCGATAAGGAGAACGCGCCATGGAGACTACCCTGCGCCTCGACCGTCGCCAGTTCCTGCGCGTCACCGCGCTCGCCGGCGGCGGCATGCTGCTCGGCACCTACATCGACTTTCTGGGCGACGGCGGCGCGCACGCGCTCGAGCCCGGCGCCGAAGCCACGCTCAACGCATTCATCCGCATCACGCCCGACGGTGTCGTCACGATCATCGCGCAGAATCCCGAGATCGGGCAGGGCGTGAAGACCATGCTGCCCATGATCGTGGCCGACGAGCTGGACGTGGACTGGCAGAGCGTGCGTGTCGAGCAGGCGCCGCTGGACACCACGAAGTACGAGCGGCAGTACGCGGGCGGCAGCACGGCCACGCCCAACCACTGGACGCCGATGCGCCGGGTCGGCGCGGCCGCGCGCGTGATGCTGATCGCCGCGGCGGCCGACCAGTGGGCCGTGCCCGCGTCGGAGCTGACCACCGCCTCGGGCGTCGTGCGCCACGAGCGCAGCGGCCGCAGTGCAACCTACGGCGAGCTGGCCTCGCGCGCGGCCGCGCTGCCGCCGCCGGACCTCGAGAGTGTGCCGCTCAAGGATCCGAAGGACTTCCGCATCATCGGCACCCGCGTGCCGGGCGTCGACACGCACGCCATCGTGACCGGCAAGCCGATCTTCGGCATCGACTTCACAGTGCCGGGCATGCTGTACGCCGTATTCGAGAAATGCCCGGTCTTCGGTGGTAAGGTCGTGAGCGCGAATCTCGACGAGGTGCGCGGCGCGCCCGGCGTGCGCCACGTGTTCGTGATCGAGGGCGGTGAAGCGTTGAACGGCCTGCTCGGCGGCGTCGCGATCGTGGCCGACACCTGGTGGCAGGCGCGCTCGGCGCGCGAGCGTCTGCAGGTGACGTGGAACGAGGGACCAGCCGCCGAACACGGCAGCGATGGCTTCGCCACCCGAGCCTCGGAGCTGGCGCAGCAGCCGCCGCAGCGCACGGTGCGCAGTGATGGCGACGTCGCCACTGCGCTCCAGGGCGCTGCGACGACCGTCGAGGCGGCCTACAGCTACCCGTTCCTCGCGCACGCGCCGCTCGAGCCGCAGAACTGCACGGCGCACTATCACGACGGCCGGCTCGACATCTGGGCGCCGAGTCAGACGCCGCAGAGCGGGCGCACGCTCGTCGCCGAGACGCTCGGCATCCCCGAGGAGAGCATCACGATCCAGCTCACGCGCATCGGCGGCGGCTTCGGCCGCCGGCTGAGCAACGACTACATGGTCGAGGCCGCGGCGATCGCGAAGCAGATCGGCGCGCCGGTCAAGCTGCTCTGGACGCGCGAGGATGACACGCGTCACGACTTCTATCGTCCGGCCGGATTCCACTACCTGACGGCCGGTCTCGACGCGAGCGGCCGGCTGATCGCCTGGCGCGACCACTTCATCACGTTCGGCGAGGGCGACCGCTTCGGGACCGCGGCAGGCATGTCCGAGAACGAGTTCCCGGCCGGGTTCGTCCGTGCCTACGCGCTCGATGCGTCGCTGCTGCCGCCCTACGTGCCGACCGGCTACCTGCGCGCGCCGGGCAGCAACGCGCTGGCGTTCGTGATCCAGTCGTTCATCGACGAGCTGGCGCACGCGGCCGGCAAGGACCCGGTCGCGTTCCGGTTGGAGCTGCTGGCGAGCGCGGGCGAGAACACCGGCTTCGTGCCCGAGCGCATGCGCGGCGTGCTGGAGCTCGTGGCCGAGAAGTCGGGCTGGGGCACGCGCGCGCTACGGCGCGGCACGGGCATGGGCGTCGCGTTCCATTTCAGTCACCGCGGCTACTTCGCCGAGGTCGTGCAGGCCACGGTCAGCCGCGCGGGCGAGGTGAACGTCGATCAGGTCTGGGTCGCGGGCGACGTCGGCAGCCACATCATCAACCCGCTCAACGCCGAGCATCAGGTGCAGGGCTCAGCGCTCGACGGCATCGGCGAGGCGCTGGCGCAGGAGATCACGATCCAGGGCGGCCGTGCGGTGCAGAGCAACTTCCACGACTTCCCCTTGCTGCGGCTGACGCAGGCCGCGCCGGTCGAGGTGCACTGGCGCGTGACCGACAATCCGCCGACCGGCATCGGCGAGCCCGCGCTGCCGCCGGTCATCCCGGCGCTCACGAACGCGATCTTCGCCGCGACCGGCAAGCGGGTGCGCTCGCTGCCGCTGTCGAAGCAGGATCTGCGCTGGGCGTAGCGAACCGCGGAGCACGCAGAGCACGCAGAGGATTCGCCGCGGCGCCGAGGCATGCCGGCGGAGCCAACATCATTTTGGTTGTTTTTTTCTCTGCGCACTCTGCGTTCTCGGCGGTGAAATCCGGCCGGCCGTCCGCTAGGAGCAACCCCAGGCCGGCCTTCCCGGTCTAACCGGAACGGTAGCCCGACTCCTCTACCATTCAGGACCGGGCCTGCACGGCCGGTTCCTCGCGGCTGGGCCGCGCCCAGCGCCCGAAGAGCGCGAACAATGCCCAACCGGCACCGGCCACCAGCAGCGCCAGCAGCAGCCAGCGCATGGCGGCGCCGAGCAATGCCGGGTCGAGCGCCGGCCATTCGAAGCGGTACTGCCGCAGCACGCCCCACCTCTCGGCCAGCCAATGCCACGCCGTATGCGCCACGAGCGCGGACAGGATGATACAGCCCACCCGCTCGGCGACCGCGTAGCGGAACGTCAGCTCCAGTGCCGGGACCAGCAGCAGCAGCACGGCGAGCTGACCGAGCTCGACGCCGACGTTGAAGGCGACGAGCGACGTCGCCAGATGCGCGCCGGCGAACTGCAGCGATTCGCGCAGCGCGAACGAGAAGCCGAAGCCGTGGACAAGGCCGAAGCCGAAGGCGAACGCCCAGCGTCGCTCGAGCCGGGCGCCGACGATGTTCTCGAGCGCCATGAACACGATCGACGCCGCGATCAGCATCTCGACCAGCGGCGGGAACCAGAGTGCGCGGGGCGCCATGCCGAGCGCGGACGCGATCAGCGTGATCGAGTGTGCAACCGTGAATGCCGTCACGATCACGACGAGCGGTCGCAGCTGCCGGAACGGGATCACCAGACAGAGCAGGAACAGCAGGTGGTCGATCCCATCGAGAATGTGGCGGAACCCGAGCTCGACGAACGTCAGTGCCGCGTGGTGCCAGCGCGGGTCGAGCCGTACCAGGCCTGGATCGCCGGTGAACTGCAGCACGCGCTCCGTGCCGTCGCGCGTGCGCACGCGGAGCACGGTGGTGGTGGACAGGCCGAGGTGGGCAAAAGTCGGCCGGATCGCCAGCTCGGCGGCGTCGCCCGTGATCGGCACCTCGAGCAGCACGTCCAGCAGCGCCTGCTGCCACGGTAGCTCGAGGTCGGCAGGCAGCGGCGGGCCGTGCAGGTGCGCCAGCGCGCTCTCGTAGCTGCCGAACGAGCGGTCGGATGGCAGCGACGCGCGGGCAGCGACCACGCGCGGCTCGCCGAGCGTGCGACCGCCGGCGAACAGCTCGACCGAGCCGGCGATCCACAGGACGGCCGCCTCGCGCAGCAGCGGCTCGGCGCGGGCAATGTCGAGGTAGCCGGGGCCGCGCAGCGGGAAGTCGATGTCGCGCATGGCGGCTAGCGGCGCGCGCACCAGCAGCCGCAGCCGATCTCCATGCGGCACGACGAACGCCCGCACGGTCACGGTGGCCGGGATCTCGTGCGCCGCCACCGCAGCCGGCGCCGCGATCAGCGCCGCGGCGGCGAGCGCCAGCCTGCCAGCGGTCGCGAGCGCGAGCCTGCGGCTGGACGCGCGCGAGGATCCCGGCCTACTATGCTGATGCGGCATGCCTGATCCCCGAACGGAGGTGGCCATGCAGAGGAGACGTGGCATCGTCATCGGCGCGCTGCTGCTCGGGTCCATCGCGGCGCTGGGATTCGGTCAGGCGGCGCTCTTCTCGGCCGCGGGCGACCGCATGGTCGACGCGCCGCGCTTCGAGGTCGATCCGCTCTGGCCGAAGCCGCTGCCGAACCACTGGGTCCTCGGCTCCGCGATCGGCGTGGGCGTCGACTCGCGCGACCACGTCTTCGTCATCCACCGGCGCGACAGCTTCAACGAGCGCACCGAGATCGGCGCGGCCACCGATCCGCCGACATCGGAGTGCTGCATCCCGGCCCCGAATATCCTGGAGTTCGATCCCGCCGGCAATCTCGTGAATTCCTGGGGTGGGCCCGGCGAGGGCTACGACTGGCCGTCATCGAATCATGGCCTGTCGATCGACCACCTGGACAACGTCTGGATCGGCGGCAACGGGCGCACCGACTCGCATATCCTGAAGTTCACGCGCGACGGCCGCTTCCTGCTGCAGGTCGGCCAGGCGGGACTCGGCGCCGAGCCCGACAGCGACAGCCGTGAGCGCTTCGGACGAGTCGCAAAGATCTCCTTCGACCCGGCGGCGAATGAGGCGTATATCGCCGACGGCTACGCCAACAAGCGCGTCGCCGTGATCGACATGGAGACGGGTGAGCTCGACCGTTACTGGGGCGCGTACGGCAACCCGCCCGAGGACCTGAACCTCGGCCCCTACGACCCCGATGCGCCGCCCGCGAGGCAGTTCCGCAATCCGGTGCACTGTGCGGAGCTGTCCACCGACGGCTTCGTCTACGTCTGCGACCGCCCCAACAACCGCATCCAGGTCTTCCGCAAGGACGGCACCTTCGTCAAGGAGACCTTCATCGCGCCGCGTACCCTGGGCGACGGCGCCGTGTGGGACATCGCCTTCTCCCACGATCCCGACCAGCGCTTCCTCTACCTCGCCGACGGCAAGAACATGAAGGTCTACATCATCGACCGCGCGTCGCTCGAGGTCCTGACCAGCTTCGGCGATGGCGGCCGTCAGCCCGGCCAGTTCTTCGCCGTGCACAGCATCGCCACCGATTCGAAGGGCAACATCTACACGACCGAGACCTACGAGGGCAAGCGCGTCCAGAAGTTCGTGTTCAAGGGCATCGAGCCCGTCGCCGCGCTCGACCAGGGCGTGGTCTGGCCGCGGCGGTAGCGAACGGGCGGGAGGCGCGAGCCGTCGGGCCTTCGGCGCACGGTGGTATGCAGATCTACGCCCACGTCAGCTCGCGCGACCTCGCGCGCAGGCGCCAGCCCGCGCGAGGAGCTGCTCGGGTGAGGGATGGGTGACGCAAACCTGCCGAAGCGTTCGGGATGGCATGCAAGGCACGCTGGGGATTAGCGAACCTCCCCTTCGTCAAGCCAACAGATTGGCTGGCCAAACGCGACATCGAGTAGCGGATATATGCAGTTATGCGTTCATGGGTGCCCCAACGATGATCCCTCCTTTGCATCGTACTGGCTGTACGGGAATCGCTCGCGCTCTCGCGGTCTCTGTGATAGCACCCATCGATTGAACAGCCCCACTCCCCAGCAACCCCAGGTGCTCCTGCCGCTCCACTTCGCTCTGGCCCCATCTTCTCCCGCGGCTCGGGCGTGCGCCCGCTTCGCGGGCCGATTCCCTTTCGCCGTTGCCAAGCAGCCGCCGCTGGTGAGAATTGAGCCGGAGGCAACACCGGACTTTGTGTGTTCCTGGCTTGCAAGGGATCTCGGAGCGGCACCCACGCCGCATAAATGCAGTTATGCGAAATGTCCTTTGGATTTAGTACATAGTTCTGTTATCGACAAACACGGGGGGCACCGTGCCTGACGACGGGATGTTTCAGGGCGCCGATCCTGAACTGACGGCCATGCAGGCCATCATGGGTGCGCTCACACCTCTCCATGACGATGCGAGGCGGCGCGTCCTTGGCTATGTGCTAAACCGACTGGGGTGGGCACCCGGCACCGAAGATGTGCTGCCTTTCCAAACTGCGGCAGGTTCCGGAAGCGCCGGACCTCCCCATGTGGTCACAGGGGAGGTGCCCAAAGACATTCGGAGCCTGAGAGAGAAGAAGCAGCCTCGCACAGCGGTCGAGATGGCAGCTTTGATGGGTTACTATCTCTCCGAGGCCGCCCCTCCTGAGATCCGGAAGAGTGAATTCGGCACTGGCGATGTTACTCAGTATTTCAAGCAGGCTGGCTACCCTGTACCGCCTCGGCCGCGTAAGACCTTAGCCGATGCCAAGGCCGCTGGCTATCTCGATTCCAGGGGGCATGGTACCTACAAGCTCAATCCGGTCGGGTACAACTTGGTTGAGCACAACCTCCCGGCAGACGGCACCTCTAAGCCGTCTCGGTCTACACGCCGCCCAGGGGCGAAGAAGGGCTCCCGTAAGGCGGTAGGGAAGAGCGTCCGAAAAGCCACGAAGAAGGGGCGGAAGCAGAACAAGCGTCGTTCGCGGTAGCTGCAACCCCGTGGACGCATCAGATGGCCCCTGGAAGGAAATCGATTCCTTCGCTGCCGCCGTCCAGCGGAGCAAAGCTGTTCACATAAACTCCGCTCTTCTTCGGCAACAGGCTCGGGATCTGTCCCAGCGGTGGTTCAGAGAACACCGACCGGCGTTGCGGACGGCTGGGCTGTCGGACACGGAGTTGAGTGAACTCGACGGTGCCTTTCAAGAGCTTCTGCGTCTCGCAGCCGGTCGCAATAAGCGCAAATCTTACCAAGAAGTGCTCCGCGTCCTTCGAGGACTGCGCCCCCGAGATCGAAGGCTTGGCCGCTCAGCGCAGAGGAGATCGAGCCGTGGGTGCAGCCTCGGTCCCGTTATCCCTTGTTGAGCGCGGCATCGTGAGCACACTCGAGCGGATGTTGCCGCAGACTTCCCTCTCCTATCGGCAAGTGCTGAGCGACATCGGTGGTGGTCAGCGCATT
The DNA here is from genome assembly GCA_050732635.1 of Longimicrobiales bacterium. Taxonomy (GTDB): domain Bacteria; phylum Gemmatimonadota; class Gemmatimonadetes; order Longimicrobiales; family RSA9; genus JBOHRE01. Next base: position 13,450 of record JBOHRE010000085.1, read on the forward strand.
TCCTACAGAGGAACCGCCTCCGAATTGCGCGAGGTTGTCCGAGAGGTTCTCGATCACCTTGCGCCAGATGCCGAGGTGTTCTCAAGCCCCGGATTTAGGCCAGACAAGGACCGCACTGGTCCAACCATGAAACAGAAGGTGCGCTACATCTTGAAGGCCAGGGGCGTCGGAGAGTCAAGCCGAGCCACACCAGAGAGAGCTGCGGAGCTACTCGAAGAGCAGATTGCTGGATTTGTGCGTTCGACCTACGATCGCGGCTCCGTGTCCACGCACGGGGCCACGACCCGTGCCCAACTCCTGACGTTCAAAGGGTACGCCGATGCGGCCCTCGCCGAGCTCTTGCAGGTACACTCCCATGCGTTGTAGCCCAGATGAACACGGACACTTCGCGTAACCTGATGGTCTGCGCTGCGCGGCCCCTGCGGGGCCGCTCGGCCGCGGGGTTACATCGCTCAGCCGCCCGTTGAACTTGGCCCGCGGCACAGCGCGCTGCGCGCGCCGTCGCAGACCACACATGCGTTAGACGCCATGGGCGGTACATCCCGGGCACATCCTTTACAGAACGTTATGGGCTGATGGTTTACAGTTCTCCCTGTTACCCTGTGGGCATCTTCGAACCGGGAGCCGGCGATGCCATGGAGAACTGCCACCGTGGA
>JBOHRE010000086.1:0-13616 GCA_050732635.1 Longimicrobiales bacterium
CTCGACCAGCGTGTTCCACGCGCTGCACGCGGGACACTGGCCCTGCCAGCGCGGCGTCTCGTTGCCGCAGTCGGTGCAGAAGAAGGCAGTGGTGGTCTTGGCCATCGGTGTCAGTCTCCGTCGACCGTCGCGTGTCAAGCGTCATCGCCGGCGAAGCAACGCTGGACGACGGTCGAGCTACGGCTCGTCGCGCCGTGAGAACGACTCGAAGCGCGTGCACTCCTTGCGGAAGAACAGATCGACCGCGCCCGTCGGTCCATTGCGCTGTTTGCCGATGATCAGCTCGGCCTTGCCGGTGAGTCCTTTTTCCGCGGCCTCGGCAGGCGCGACGTAATACTCCGGCCGATACAGGAACATGACCAGATCGGCGTCCTGCTCCAGCGACCCGGACTCACGCAGGTCGGAGAGCTGCGGCCGGTGATCGGAACGCTGCTCGGGCGCGCGAGAGAGCTGCGACAGCGCAATGATCGGCACGCCCAACTCCTTCGCGAGCGCCTTCAGCCCTCGGCTGATGGCGCTGACCTCCTGCTGTCGGTTCTCCGCATCGGTGTTACCCGACATGAGTTGGATGTAATCGACGACGATCAGCGCGAGGTCGGTCTGCTCGGCCTTCAGGCGTCGCGCCTTCGCCCGCATCTCGAGCACGCTCAGCACGCCGGAATCATCGATCCAAATCGGCGCGGTGTTCAGGTGCCCGGCGGCCTGCGCCAGACGCACGTAATCGTCATCGGTCAGCCGGCCCCGAAGCAGGTGTCCCAGATCGACCAGCGCCTCGGTGCACAGCATCCGCTGCACGAGCTGCTCCTTGGACATCTCGAGCGAGAACAGCGCGACCGGCGCCTGCTGTACGATCGCGGCGTGCAGCGCATGGCCCAGGGTCAGGGCGGTCTTCCCCATGCTCGGTCGCGACGCGAGGATCACGAGATCTCCCTTCTGGAAGCCGCCGGTCATCTCGTCGAGGTCCGGGAAGCCCGTGGCGACGCCCGTGATCCCGCCAGCCGCGGCCTGGATCTGCTCGATCCGCTCGAAGGTCGGGTACAGGATCTTCTTGATCCAGATGAAACCCGCGCGCTCGTGCGCCTGCGCGACCTGGAAGATCTTCTGCTCGGCCTGGTCGAGCACGTCCTCGACCGTGCGCTCGCCGGGATCGTAGGCATCGCGGATGATCGCCGAAGACGCGTCGATCAGGCGCCGCAGCAGCGCACGTTGCCGGACGATCTTGGCGTGGTACTCGATGTTCGCCGCGGTCGGCACGGCGTCCAGCAGCTCGGCCAGATAACCGAGTCCGCCGATGCCGTCTAACTCGTCGGTCTTCTGCAGCTCCTCCTTGACGGTGACCGGATCGATCACCTCGCCACGCTGGAACAGGCGCGCCATGCAGCGGAAGATCCGCCGGTTCCCCTCGCGGTAGAACATCGTGTCGTCCACGATCTCCACCGCTTTGGCCACGGCATCGCCGTCGATCAGCATGCCGCCCAGCACGCTGGTCTCGGCCTCGGGCGCGTACGGCGGCTGCCGGTCGGGGAGCGTGGTCGGCGCAAACGGTACGGTTACGCGATTCATTCCTTACAGCCGGGTGACGCCGGGCGCAGGTGCTGCGGCCGGCGGGATCTAGGCCAGCACGCGTTCGTCGTGAACGCGGCGCAGCAACTGGAAGTCCTGCCAGGCGGAGCGCACCGCGTCCGGGCTGCGCAGCAGATACGCAGGATGATAGGTCGCCACGACCGGCACAGCGCCGTAGCTCCGTACGCTGCCGCGCAATCGGCTCATCGGTTCATCGGTCGCACACAAGCTCTGCGCAGCGAAGCGGCCAACGGCGAGCAATACCCGGGGGTCGATCAGCTCGATCTGCCGACGCAGGTACGGCGCACAGCTCGATACTTCGTCAGCCAGCGGATCGCGATTGTTCGGCGGGCGGCACTTGAGAACGTTGCAGATGAACACGCGGTCGCGTGGGAACCCGACACTGAGCAGCAGCAGATCGAGCAGCTTGCCCGCTCGACCGACGAACGGCCGTCCGGTGCGATCCTCTTCACCGCCCGGCGCCTCGCCGACCACGACGACGTCGGCCGTGCTGCTGCCCTCACCGAAGACGACCTGGCGACGGGTTTCGGCCAGTCGACAGCGGGTGCAGACGCACGCCTCTGCACGCAGCACGTCGAGCGGCGCGGCTGCAGCGTAGCCAGCTACGGGTTCCGCCAGGCGTGATCGGGGCGACGTCGCCAGCTCAGCGCTCGCAGCGTCTCCGGTCCGCGTCGGCCAGTCGGGATCTCGGCGCAACGCAGCACGCAGCTCCTCGACGGTCAGCGACTCCAGGAACCAGATGCCGTTACCGAGCTCGGCCTGTTGACGCAGGTATCGCAGCAGTAGCTCGCGCGTCGCGCTCATACGCGCGACGGCATCAGCCGCTCCAGCCGATCCAGGATCGCGTCGGCAACCTCGTCCTTGGGAAGCAGGGGCAACGATTCCTCGGTGCCGCCGCTGTCGATCAGGGTGACGCGGTTCGTGTCGGTCTCGAAGCCGGAGCCTGGCTCACCGGCAAGGTTCAGCACGACCAGATCGAGACCCTTCTCCTGCAGCTTTTCACGCGCGTACGCGAGGCCGTTACCGCTCGTGCCGCTTTCCAGCGCGAAGCCGACCGTGATCAGCTCCGTCGGACGATTCGGCCGGGTCGAAACGAGGATGTCGGGCGCGCGCTCCAGCTCGAGTGACGGCACTCCGTCCTGCTTCTTGAGCTTGCCTCTCGCCGTGTGGGCAGGCCGGAAATCCGCGACCGCCGCGGCCATGACCAGGACGTCCGCGCCCGCCAGCGTTTGTCGCACCGCGGTCTCCATTTCGGCAGCAGTCTGGATCCGCTGCACGCTGACGCCCGGCGGTGCGTCGAGCGGTGAGGGCCCGGTGATCAGCACGACATCGGCGCCGCGCCGCCACGCCGCCGCGGCCACCGCGTACCCCATCCGTCCCGACGACCGATTCGACAGCACGCGTACCGCATCCACGGGTTCGCGAGTCGGTCCTGCCGTGACCACGAAACGGCGGCCACTGAATGGCGTCTCGCCCTCCAACGCTCGACCGATGTGGCCGATGATGACGTCCGCCTCCTCCAACCGACCCTCGCCTTCGCCTTCGCCGTGCGCCAACGGTCCGGTCGCCGGGCCGACCAGCGTGTAGCCGAGCGCCTCCTGCACGTGGCGAGCGTTCGTCTGCGTCTGGGGATGCGACCACATCCAGTCGTTCATGGCGGGACAGAGCACGACGGGCGCGCGGGTGGCGAGCAGGACGGCACCGAGCAGGTCATCGGCGCGGCCCGCGGCGGCGCGGGCCAGGAAGTCGGCCGTGGCGGGTGCGACGCAGATCACGTCGGCGTCGCGGCCGAGGCGGATGTGGTCGAGCGCGCCGCCCGTTCGAATCAGCTCCGTCAGCACGGGCCGCCCGGTCAGCGACTCGAACGTGATCGGACCCACGAACTCGCAGGCCGCGCGCGTCATCACGACATCGACATGCGCGCCCAGGAGCGTGAGGTCGCGCGCGACCTGCACGGCTTTGTAGGCTGCAATGCCGCCGGTGACGCCGAGCACGACGCGACGCCCCTGCCAGGGACGTCGTGGCGCGAGGCCCTGCGCCATGAAAGTCGCCCGCAGGTTAAAGGTTCTTGCGCCGCCGCTTGACCAGCCGGTACTCGAGTCTGCCCGAGATCAAGGACTCCAGAGACTGCGTCGTCAGCTTCGTCGCATCCGCCAACGGCACAGCCTCACGCGGCAACGCGTTCAGCTCACGCGCGTACTTCGCGGCGACGAGCACACCCATGTACTTGCTCGTCGCGTGACGCGCGACTTCTCTCGGAGTGAAAACCTGCATGGTTCAATCGCCTCGTTTCAAGACTGTTCGAATCTCCTCTTCCAGCTCGCCGAGAATCTCGGTGAGTCCCTCCGCTCGCGTCCGTCGCAGCCGTTCGGCGCCGACGATCGCCTCGATGCCGGCCAACGCGGCGTCGAAATCATCGTTCACCACGACGTACTCGAACTCCGGCGTCGCGCCCAGCTCCAGCAGCGCCGTCTCCAGGCGGATGCGCCGCGCCTCGCCCGCTTCGCTGCCCCGCTCGGCGAGCCGCCGCAGCAGCTCGCCGGTACGCGGCGGCAGAACGAACACCAGCACCGCCTCCGGAAAGGTGCCACGCACCTGCCGCGCCCCCTGCACATCGATGTCGAGTACGACCACGCGACCAGCATCGATCGCCGCCTCGACCGCGGACCTCGGCGTGCCATAGCGTTGACCGTGCACGACGGCCCATTCGAGTAGCTCACCGTCGCGCACCATGCGGTCGAAGACGGCGTCAGCGACGAACAGGTAGTCACGCCCGTTCGCCTCGCCCGCCCGCGGCGCACGGGTGGTCGCCGAAATCGAAAACACCAGCGCATCATTGCGCTCGACGAGCGCGCGCGCCAGCGATGTCTTCCCCGCGCCGCTCGGCGCCGCGATCACCAGCGGAAACGAGCGCCGGTGCAGCCTCATTCCACGTTGTCGACCTGCTCGCGCAACCGCTCGATCTCGTTCTTGATGGCGACGACCTGATGCTCGATGCCGGCGTCGTTCGCCTTCGATCCGATCGTGTTCGCCTCGCGGTGCATCTCCTGGACGAGGAAGCCGAGTCGCTTGCCGACCGGCTCGGTGTCATCACTGTCCAGGATCTCGCGGAACAGCTCCATATGCGAGCGCAGCCGCACGATCTCCTCGGCGATGTCCCAGCGCTCGGCGAGGTACGCGATCTCGCGGGCGAGCCGCTCCTCGTCGGCAGCGACGTCGTCGGTCAGCTCCTGCACCGCTCGGCGCAGCCGATCGCGCTCGGCGACCAGCCGGGCCGGCGCCCGCTCCTGCACGATCGCCAGCGCGGCCTCGATCGCCGTCAGCCGATCCTCCAGGTCGGCCTGCAGCCGTTTGCCCTCCTCCTCGCGCATCAGCACGAGCGCGCGGGCCGCATCCTCGGTGACTGCACGGACGTCCTCGAGCGGCACACCGATGCCAACCGTGTCCACCGGCTCGATCACGCCCGGGATCCGGCTCAGCAGCGCCAGATCGACCTCGCCGCCGAGACCCAGACGATCCTTCAGCTCGCTCAGCGCACGCTGGTACGCGCGTGCACGCTCCTCGTTCAATTGCAGCGCGCTCGCGCCGTTTCCCTCCGCGCCCTGCAGGCGGATCGCGCAGTTCACGTGACCGCGGGGCAGGAACGCGCGTAACCAGTTCTGGATCTGGGACTCGTGCCGATCGAGCGACGCGGGCATGCGCAGGTTCGCGCTGAAGAAGCGGTGGTTCACGCTGCGTACCTCGGCCCGTAGCCGGCCTGCCGAGGTCTCGCGTTCCGCCTCTCCGTACCCCGTCATGCTCCGGATCATCACGCTAAGGTACCGGAGCGGTGTAGGTGAGGTCAACGCGGGGGTGTGTTCGGGAGGAACCCCAACGGATCACGCGGAGGCTGCGGAGTGAGCGGAGCCTGCCGAGGCGCGTGATCCGAATAGCCGAGCCAGTCGTCCGCTCAGTTCCACAGCTCCCACTTGACTCCGTAGATGATGCGGAGACCGGGCAGCATGCGGCCGGGGATGTCGAGGAAGGGCTCGCCGGTCATGTTCTCGTAGCGCAGGAACGCGCGCACGGTGACGATGCGGATGTAGAGGTAGCCGTCGAAGGTGGTGCGGGCGGGAACGAGCTCGGGCGCGCCGCCGGCGATCGGCGGCACGAGCGTTTCGCCGCGGTGCACGGCCTCGAGGCGGGCCAGCACCTCGAGGTTGCCGCTCTCGAGCGGCAGGCCGTGGTAGACGATGGCGCCGCGCGCATCCTCGGCGGGCGTGTAGGTCCAGAGCTGATCGTCGGTCCACACGGTGCCCGCGAGATCGACGCGGAAGCCGCCGAACAGCGGCACACTGGCGTTGACCTCGAAGCCACTCATATCGCCACCGGGGTAGGCGGCGCCGACGGAGTCGAAGGGTGCTCCGAGCGCGAGCACCGAGTCGGCGTGGACCCGCAGCGCCGCCCCTTCGACATAGGCGCCGCCGAACTCCCAGGCTGCGCCGAGCCGCAGGCCCGAACGCTCGATGAGCGCGACCTCCTCGATCGGGTCGGCCTCCGCCACCACTGCTGCAGTGTCCTCGGGCGCGAGCAGGCGGACCGCGCCGACCCGGCCACGATCGAGGCCGGCGAAGAGGCGCACGCCCGCAAAGGGGCCGAGCTCGGCGCGGGTGGAGAGCGACATCGCGCGACCGGCTTCCCGCCACTGTTCGACTCTCGCCTCACCTGACAGCGAGAGCAGCGGCCGCGGCGCCACGCTTGCGCGCAGCGACGCATCGAGCGCGGGCGCGCGGGCGCTGGAGCGCCAACGCACGGCAGCGAGGCCGCGCACTGGACCGCGCCCGGCGCTGATGCGCGCGCCGAGCTGCGTGCTCGGACGCTCGACCTCGAGCGTGTCGAGCACGGTTTGCTCGACGCTGTCCTCGTCGAGCTCGGTGCGCGCCACGACGTCCTCGTACTGCTCCTGCGAGCCGCCGCCATAGAGCTCGGCGACGACGCCTTCGCCGAGCGCGGCCGTGCGCGCGCGCAATAGCACATCCTGACGGTTCCGCTCGGACGGGAACGGCGACTCCCCACCGCGTTCCAGGTCCGAACGACGATACTCGAACCTGAGGCCGTGGTCGCCGTAGACCCAGGACCACTGCAGCCACGCGTTGGTGATGTTCGACGGCTCGGCCACGCCGAGCCCGTTGCCATCCAGGCGCTCGAAGCCGGCGCCGAACGGACCGATCAGAAGGCGCGGCGTGAGGAAGAGCCCGCGGAAGCTGCTGACGCCGAGCGGCTCGCCGGTCTGTGCTTCGACGACGCTGTAGGGCTCGGCGGTCGTGGACGTCAGCGTCTCGAGCTCGATACGCAGCCGGTCGGCGCGGCGCTCGACGCGCACTTCGTGCAGGTTGACGAGCGGCATCACGGCCAGATCCGCGGCCGGGTCGGTGAGCGGGTCGAGCGCGAAGCCGTCGAGGAAGATCTCCGTGCTGCCGGCACCACCGCCGAACAGCGTCGCTTCCGGACCGGCGTAATAGCCCGGACGGAATGCGAGGACGCCGGGGATGCGCTCGAGCAGGTCCGCCACGGTCAACGCGGCGCTGCGCAGCAGCGCGTCACGGCGCCAGATCCACACGCCGGCGGCGAATCCGGAGTCGGCGGGCAGCGGCAGCGCGCTGAGCTGAGGCGGTGGTGACGCGGCGGTGGTGTCGGGGTGAACCGCGGTGTCCGGCTCGGGCAGATCACGCGCGATGCGGAGCGTATCGAGGCCTGGCGGATCGGCTGGCAGCGTATCGCGCGGGAGCGTATCCGGCGGCACCGGCTGCTGCGCACGCGCAGTGCCGGCGGCGAGCAGGAACAGCGCGCCGATGAGCAGGCCACGCAAGATCGAGCCGAGCCCCCAATCGAAGACGACGCGCACCACCACCCCTGCAGCTGCTCGTGCGGCCGCCCGGCTCAAGTCGATCGTTCCGCCCGCGTCCGCACCCACTCGACGAAGAGCCGTGTCGGCACGCCGGTGGCGCCCTTGCGCAGCGGCGGCGCATCCTCGTCGGCCCAGGCCGTGCCCGCAATATCGAGGTGCGCCCAGGGGATGTCGCCGACGAACTCCTTGAGGAACCAGCCAGCGGTGATCGTGCCGGCCGCGCGCCCGCCCGAGTTCTTGATGTCGGCAATCTGCGAATCGATCTGCTTGCGGTACTCGTCCCAGAGTGGGAGCGGCCAGCAGCGCTGCCCGATGCGTTGTCCAGCGGCGCGCAGCTCATCGATCAGCGCGCCATCGGTGCCCATGAGTCCGATGGCGTGATGGCCCAGGGCGATGGTGACCGCGCCCGTGAGCGTGGCCGCATCCACCATGGCGGCGGGTTTGTAACGGTGGGCGTACGACAGCGCATCGGCCACGATCAGACGGCCCTCCGCATCGGTATTGACCACCTCGATGGTCTTACCGAGGTGACTCTTCACGATGTCGCCCGGCTTGAGGGCACGGCCGGAGGGCAGGTTCTCCGTGGCCGGCACCAGGCCGACCACGTTGGCCTCGAGCCCGAGCTGCGCGATGGCCGACAACGCCGCGATGACCGCGGCACCGCCCGACATGTCGTACTTCATGTCCTCCATGCGGTCGGCAGGCTTGATCGAGATGCCGCCCGAATCAAAGGTGACGCCTTTGCCGACCAGCACCAGTGGTGCCTCGCCCTGTGCGCCGCCGTGGTACTCCATGATGATGAAGCGCGGCTCCTCGTCACTGCCTCGAGCGACCGCCAACACAGCGCGTAGCCCGTGCTGCTCCAGTCCGGCCCGATCGAAAACGGTCACCTCGAACCCGTGCTGCTGCCCGAGCCTGCGCGCCGTTTCGGCAAGGAACGTCGGTGTCGCCTCGTTGCCCGGCCGCGTCGCCAGCTCGCGAGCCAGGTTCTCCGCGCGCGCAATCACGATGGCGGTGGCGACGGCGCGCTGCATCGTCGCGCGCTCGGCGTCGTCCTTCGCGGTCAGTACCACGCGCTCCAGTCCGGCACGCGGCGCGTCATCGGTCGTGGTCTTGAGCTCGCGGAATTGCCAGGCGGCCAGGACCGCCGACTCCGCAGCTCCACGCGCGGCCAGGTACGGCCCCATGTGCTCGCTGAGCGCCTCGATGTGGCCAAGCGCCAGCGTGATCTCCTTGACGCCGATCGCTTCCGCGCGCCGGACGGCAACGCCGACCGAGCGTCGCACCGTCTCGAGCGTGAAATCCTCGCGCTTGCCCGCGCCGACCATGAGCACGCGCTCGGGACCACCCTCATCGGCGCCGTAGAGAAGCAGGCACTCGTCCTTCTTGCCGCGGAAATCACCGCGCTCCAGCGTGCGCCGCAGCGCCCCGCCGATCACGTCATCGACCGCGGCGGCCGCGCCGAGTGGTACGCGGTCGCGCTCGAACTGTTGCAGGACGAGGAGCGGGGTGCGGATGCGAGCAGGCTCGGCCTGGACGATCGTGACTTCGAGGTCTGCCATGATCCCCGGTGTTCGTTTGCGGGCCGCTCGGCCCTAGACCATGTGCTTGACGATCTGCTCGGCGAAACCGGAGGTGGACACCAGCGTCGCCCCGTCCATCTGCCGCTCCAGATCGTAGGTGACGGTGCGCGCGCGGATCGCGCCCTCCAGTCCGCGGACAACGAGCTGCGCGGCCTCGTCCCAGCCGAGGTGCTCGAGCATCATGACGCCGGACAGGATCAGCGACCCCGGATTCACCTTGTCCTGATCGGCATACTTCGGCGCCGTGCCGTGCGTGGCCTCGAACACCGCGACGTCATCGCCGACGTTCGCGCCCGGCGCCATGCCCAGTCCACCGACCTGCGCGGCAGCCGCATCGGACATGTAATCGCCGTTCAGATTCGGCATCGCCAGCACCGAGTACTCGGCGGGCCGCAGCAGGATCTGCTGGAACATGGCATCGGCGATGCGGTCCTTGATCAGGACGCGCCGGCCGGCGCCGTTGCTCGCCTCCGACTCCGGAATCGTCTGTTGAGCGAAGCGTTCCCTGGCCACCTCGTAGCCCCACTCGCGGAACGCGCCTTCCGTGTACTTCATGATGTTGCCCTTGTGCACCAAGGTAACGGAGTCACGCTTGCGCTGGATCGCATAGCGGATCGCCGCAGCCACGAGCCGCTTCGTGCCGTACTCGCTCATGGGCTTGATGCCGATGCCGCTGTGCTCGCGGATCTCGGCGCCCATCTCCTCCACCAGAAAGCGACGCACACGCTCCGCCGGCTCACTGTCGGCCGCCCACTCGATCCCTGCGTACAGGTCCTCCGTGTTCTCGCGGAAGATGACGACGTCGAGCTTCTCCGGCTCGCGCACCGGCGAGGGCACACCGGGGATGTAGCGCACGGGGCGGATGCAGGCGTACAGGTCGAGCACCTGTCGCAAGGTCACGTTGAGCGAGCGGATGCCGCCGCCAACCGGCGTGGTGAGCGGCCCCTTGATGCCGACCTTGAATTCGGTCAGGGCGCTAAGCGTCTCCTCGGGCAGCCAGTCACCGGTGAGGCGGTGCGCCTTTTCGCCGGCGACGACCTCCATCCAGGCGAAGCCGCGGCTGCCGTCGTAGGCCGTCGCGACCGCGGCGTCGAGCACGCGGCGCGTCGCGCGCCAGATGTCGGGGCCGGTGCCGTCGCCCTCGATGAACGGCAGGATCGGGCGATCCGGCACCAGCAACTCGCCGTCGCGCACCTCGATCGCGCTGCCATCGTGCGGCACGCCGGCCCACCTGTAGTCGGACGCCATGGCTGGTTCCTGCGCTCAATCTCGTTGGTCGATCGGCGTCGCGGTGAGGCCGAGCGGGCCCGTGTAATCGGCCTTGGGCCGGATCAGACGGTTGTCCCGGAGCTGCTCGAGCATGTGCGCGGTCCAGCCGGCGGCCCTGGCACAGGCAAAGATCACGGTGAAGCTGTCAGCAGGCACGCCGATCGTGTAGTACAGCGGCGCACTGAAGAAATCGACGTTGGGGTAAACCTTCTTGCCGCGCGCCTCCATCTCCTCGCCCATGACCTCGACCACCCGGTTGGCGATGTCCAGCCAGCGAGTGTCGCCGGCGCGGCGGGCGTACTCCTCGGCGAAGCGGCGCAGAATCGGCGCCCGCGGATCGAGCGTTCGGTACACGCGATGGCCGAAGCCCATGATCTTCTCGCCGCGGTCCAGCATGCTCGCCACGTAGTCGGGCACCGCCTCCGGACCGGGGATCTGCTCGAGCATTTCCATCACGCGCTGATTCGCGCCGCCGTGCAGCGGACCCTTGAGCGTGCCGATCGCCGAGACCGTGCCTGAATGCATGTCGGCGAGCGTCGCCACGGTGACGCGCGCCGCGAACGTGGACGCGTTCAGTCCGTGCTCGGCGTGGAGCGTGAAGGCGACGTCCATGATGCGCGTTTGCAGATCGTCGGGAAGGCGGCCGGTCGCCATGTACAGGAAGTTGGCGGCGTGACCCAGGTCGTCGCGCGGTTGGAGCGGCTGCTCGCCGCGGCGGAGGCGCTCGAAGGCGCCGGCCAGTGTGATCATCTGCGCCGTAATGCGCACCGCCTTGCGCGCGTTGGCGTCGGCGGACATGTCCTCCGCGTCCGGATCAAAATGCGCCAGTACGGAGACAGCAGTGCGCAGCGCCGCCATGGGGTGGGTCTCACGCGGCAGGCGGCGCAGAATGTCGATGACCTCGGCACGCACGTGGCGCTCCGTCGCCATGCGATTCTGCAGGCCATGGAGCGCGCGGCGATTCGGCAGCGCGCCGTACCAGAGGAGGTGGCAGACTTCCTCGAAGGTGGTGTGCTCGGCCAGATCCTGAATGTCGTAGCCGCGGTAGATCAGCCGACCTTCCTCCCCGAGCACGAGCCCCAGCTCGGACTCGGCGGCGACCACTCCTTCCAGTCCCTTGCTCGTCATATCGGATTCAAAGCCTGGGCGAATCGGCGACCACCGACTAAATAGGGGCCGGCATCCCCGGCGCTTCTGGCGAGGAAGCCAGCCCCCGTCCGGCCGTGGCAGCGCGCGGCCAGCGGGCGCAGTATAGTGGCGGGGTTTCTGACGTGCAAGCCGATGCCGACCGTGATCCGAGTGACATTTCGAGGCCATCGATCGTCCATTGTAGGATGGAGCATCCGGCTCGCGTGACCCGATCCGGCGCAGCGGCTCCGGCGGCGGACCCGAGCGATGCGGAGATCGTCAAGCGGGTCCGCGCCGGCGAGCGCGACGCCTACCGCATCGTCGTCACGCGCTACCAGGACGGGCTGTTCCGGTACGCGTTGCGCATGACCGGGTCGAGCGACGTGGCCTCCGACCTGGTGCAGGCGGCGCTGGTCAAGGGCTATGTGCGGCTGCGCAGCTGCCGCGAGCCGGAGCGGTTCCAGGCGTGGCTGTTCCGCATCCTGGTCAACGGCTGCAAGGATTGGCTGAAGAGCGGACGGCGACGGGACGTCGGGCTGGATGCGATCGGGCCGACACGCGCGGCGACGAAGGAGGATCCGGAGCATCGGCTGGGCCAGCTCGAGCTGCGGCATGCGCTCGAGCAGGCCCTGGCAGCCCTGCCGGACGTACAGCGCGAGGCGTTCTTGCTGAAGCACGTCGAGGGGTTATCGTACGAGGAGATGGCGGAGCGCTGCGGCGCCTCGCTGTCGGCACTGAAGATGCGCGTCATGCGCGCGCGCGAGGCACTGCGCGAGAATCTGGAGCGTACCGAACATGCGCCCTGAGCTGCACGAATACCTGGACGGCGAGCTGCCGCGCGAGGAGCTGGTCGAGGCGGCGCAGGCCGAGCTGCGCGAGTGGGACGCGCTCGACGGCGCGCTCGACGCGCTGCGTGCGCAAAGCGCACCGCCCTGGTTGGCCACGCGCATCATGCACGCGCTGCCCCGGCACGCGCCGCGGCCTGGCTGGCGCCGCGCGCTCGACTGGCTGCTGCGACCCCACTCGGTCCGGCTGCGCCCTGCGGCACTGCTCGCGCCCGCGGCTGCGATTCTGATCGCGGTCATTGCCTTACCGGATACGCGGCCCGGGACCGAGCCACTCACGCCGCAGCTCACCGCCACACCGGCCGCAGGCGAGGCGGAGATCTATGTCCAGTTCACGCTCGACGCGCGCGACGCCGCGGCGGTCGCCCTGGCCGGCGACTTCAATGGCTGGGACCCCTCCGAACACGCGCTACGCGACCCCGATGGCGACGGCATCTGGTCCGCGATGTTCCCGCTACCGACGGGGCTGCACAAATACATGTTCGTGGTGGATGGCGTGGAATGGGTGAGCGATCCACGCGCCGAGCGGCACGTCGACGATGGCTTCGGCATGCGCAACGCGCTGATCGCGGTAGGCCCGGTCGGCGAGGCGGCCGGCAGCTGAGAGCCACGCCGAGCGGCCGCATCCTCGCCTGCGCTGTCGTACTGGCGGTCGTGCCGAGTGCGGGCCGCGGGCAGGCGCGTGTCATGGTCGAGGCGGCGGCGGCGCACGCCCGGCCACCCGGCGGCACGGTGGCCGAATCGGCCAGCTACGGCACCGGCAGTCTGGGGCTGCGGCTCGGTGCCACGCCCGCCCTCGAGCTGATCGGTTATGGCGGCGCCGCCGTCGACCGCAATGCCGGCAGTTGGATCGGCGGCGTCCTGGGCCTGGAGCTGCACCGGCCGTTCGGCCGCGTCACCATCGGCGGCCGCGTCGCCGCCGATGCGTTGAGCTTCACCGAGCCGTTCGAGTACGGAGCGCGCACGGTCTCGGTGCAGCCGAGTCTACGCTGGTACCGCAGCGGCTGGATCGCGCGCCTCGACGGCGAGCTGGTGCGCGGCAACTGGGACGGAGTCCGCGTGGTGGAGGACAACGGGGGTCCGCCTCTGCCCCTGCCCTTCCCCGGACCCGGCACCACGACCGAGCCGGTCGAGGGCGATCTGGCGCTGACCGGCGGCGCGGCGGAGCTGACGCGGCGCGTCGGCGCGGCGAGCGTCGGCGTGCTCGGCACCAGCATCGACGCGACCAACGGCGCCGCACCGGGACGCTACAGCGCGGTCGGCGTGCGCGCCGGGACAACGCGCGGCGACGGCGCGCTCAGTGCCCGCGCGCTGCTGTGG
>JBOHRE010000087.1:0-13309 GCA_050732635.1 Longimicrobiales bacterium
GAACCCGGCAGCGTTGGCGCGGCTGGAGTGGCGGCTGGCCGGGCCCTTCCGCGGCGGCCGCAGCACGGCGGTGGCGGGCGTGGCCGAGCGGCCGCACCTCTTCTACATGGGCACGACGGGCGGCGGCGTGTGGAAGAGCGATGACGCGGGCGCGTCGTGGCGCAACGTGTCGGACGGCTACTTCGGCGGCTCGATCGGCGCGGTCGGCGTGGCGCCGTCGGACCCCGAGGTCATCTACGTGGGCGAGGGCAGCGCGTGCCTGCGCGGCAACTCGTCGGTGGGGCGGGGCGCGTGGCGCTCGACGGACGGCGGCGAAACCTGGCAGCGGATCGGGCTGGAGCGAGCGGGCCAGATCGGCGACGTCGCCATCCATCCGACGGACCCGGACATCGCGTACGTGGCCGCGCTGGGCCAGCCGTTCGGCAAGAACGCGGAGCGCGGCGTATTTCGCACGCGCGATGGCGGCGCGAGCTGGGAGCACGTGCTGTTCCTGAACGACTCGACGGGCGTCGTCGACCTGGCGCTGCATCCGACGGAGCCGAACGTGATCTACGCCGGCGCGTGGCGAGCCGAGCGCAAGCCGTGGACGATGATCAGCGGCGGCCCGGAAGGCGGCGTGTACCGGAGCACGGACGCTGGCGACACGTGGTCGAAGCTGGGCGGCGGGTTGCCGCAGGGCGTGGTCGGCAAAGTCGGCATTAGCATCGGCTCCGCGGACCCGGAGCGCGTCTGGGTCATCATCGAGGCCGAGCCGGACGGCGGCGTGTACCGCAGCGACGACGGCGGTACGACGTTCACGCGCGTGAACGATGACAACCGGCTACGGCAGCGCGCGTGGTACTACACGCACATCGAGGCCGACCCGCAGGACCCGGACCGGGTCTACGTGCTGAACGTGCAGTTCCTGCGCTCGACGGACGGCGGCGAGACGTTCGAGCCGGTTCGGCTGCCGCACGGCGACGTGCACGACCTGTGGATCAACCCGAACGACTCGCGCATCATGGGCGTGGCCGATGACGGCGGCGTGCAGGTCTCGCTGAATGACGGCGACACCTGGACCACGTATTACAACCAGCCCACTGCGGAGCTGTACGACGTGGTCACGGACAACGCGTTCCCGTATCGGCTGTACGGGGCGCAGCAGGACAATACGACGATCCGGCTGCCGGCGTGGACCAGCGGCAACACGATCCATCCGAAGGAGCACTGGACGTTCGTGGGTGGCTGCGAGACGGGGCCGGTCGTGCTGCACCCGGACCATCCCGACATCGTCTACGCCGGCTGCTACGGCGGCGTGATCGACCGCTTCGATCTGACGCGCGAGGATCGGCGCAACCTGGTCGTCTACCCGGAGCTGCAGCTCGGCCAGGCCATGGCCGACGTGCGCGAGCGGTTCCAGTGGGTCGCGCCGATCGTCGTGTCGCCGCACGACCCGAACACCATCTATCACGCGAGCCAGCGCGTGCACCGCTCGCGCGATGGCGGCTACACCTGGCAGCCGATCTCCGGCGACCTGACCACGAACACGCCCGCACACCAGGTCCGCGCCGGCGGCCCGATCAACGCCGATGTCACCGGCGTCGAGACGTTCAACACGATCTTCTCGCTGGCCGTCTCACCGCATGATGCCGCAGAGATCTGGGCCGGCAGCGACGATGGCCGCGTCCACATCACCCGCGACGACGGCGCGAGCTGGAGCGACATCACGCCGCCCGCAATGCCGCGCTTGGGCACGGTCGACGAGATCGAGCTGTCGCCGCACGAGCCCGGCCGCGCGACCCTCGCCGTGCACCGCTATCGGCTGGACGACTTCCGCCCCTACGTCTTCCAGACCGACGACTGGGGCAGGAGCTGGCGTCTGCTCACCGATGGCGACAATGGCATCCCGGCCGACCACCCCACGCGCACGGTGCGTGAGGATCCCGAGGTGCAGGGGCTGCTGTTCGCCGGCACCGAGTTCGGCATCTTCGCCTCATTCGATGATGGCCGGATCTGGACCTCGATCCAGGGGCGGCTGCCGACGACGCCCGTCACGGGCATCGAGGTAGCGCACGATGACCTGGTGATCGCGACGCAGGGGCGGTCGTTCTGGGTGCTGGATGATGTGACTCCCTTGCGGGAGTGGGCTGGGGCCCGGGCTGGGGCTGGGGCTGAGGTTCGGCTGTTCCAGCCGCGGCCGGCCTATCGGACGGACATGCGGGGGTATGACAACGAGGGGACAGCGGCGCCGCCGCGCAAGCCGGGGCCGGCGCTGATCCAGTACTACCTGCCGGAGCAGGCGACATCGACGATCCGGCTCGAGGTGCTCGACGCTGCGGAGACCGTGCTGGCCGCCTGGTCCAGCGACACGACGGAGACCGCCGCGGCGTCAGGGCAACGCCCCCCCACCCTCAGCCCCAGCCCCAGCCCCATGCCCGACTCCGCCGGCCTGAACCGCGTCGCCTGGGACCTCGCCTATCCGGGTGTCAACGTGCCCGACAGCATCGTGACCTGGGGGTTCGTCGGCGGGCCGCTGGCGCCGCCGGGCGAGTACACGGTGCGGCTGAGCGCGGACGGAGCGACGCACGAGCAAGTATTACGCGTGCTGGCCGACCCGCGCATGGATCACATCACGCAGGCGGAGTACGAGCAGCAACTCGCCTTCGCACTCGCGGTGCGCGACACGATGAACGCGGTCTATGACGCGCTCCGCACGGTGATCGACGTGCGCGAGCAGGTCGATTCGGCGGCCGCGAGCGCGGCCGCGGCCGGTCACGCGGAGGCGATCGCGCCGCTGGCGGATACGGCCGTCGCCCGTCTGGACCGTGTGCTGAACGAGCTCACGCAGACGCGCTCGAAGAGCCGGCAGGACCCAATCCGGTTCCCGGGAATGCTCGACAACCAGTACGCAGCGGTGTACGAGAACGTGGCCGCGCTCGACCAGTACCGCTTCGGCGGCCCGGATGGCACAGCCACGTCTGGCGCACGGGAGCGGTTCAGCGACCTGAACCGGATCTGGGCAGAGGTTCGCGCGCGCGTGCGCGAGGTGATGGAGCGCGACGTCGCCCGACTCAACGCGGCCTTGCGCGAGCGGGGTCTGCCGCCGGTGGTCGTACCGGCGGCGACCCTCGGGCCGATCAGCTAGAGCCGGTGCGCGCGCGAGTCGTAGAACTCGCGGTCATCGAAGATGCGGTGCTCGTACGGCCGGTCCGCGCTGGCGGGCGGAACGCCGAAGCCGCCGTGCACGCGCTGCTCGTAGTCGGGATCGACCGGCCCACCCTGATAGCGGGGCAGTGTGCTCACGGCCCGCGCGTCGAGGTCGTTGACGTAGACGCGGTCATCCTTCTCGTGGAGCCGCGCGGCGCCGATCGGGATCAGCACGTGCCGCTCGTCGCGCGCGATCTCCTCCTCGAGCTCGACATCGAGGTAGCGCACCTTGCGGACACTGGGGTCGGCGAGCAGCTCCTCGACCTTGCCGATCGTGGCGCCGTCGGCGGACAGCACCTCCCAGCCGCGGACGTCCGGCTCGTAATCGGCCAGCTCGAAGTCGTCCAGCTCCTTGAGCGGCACGACGCCGCCATGCCTGTGTTTAGCCATCAGCTACCTCCTGGTCAGTTCCGGGGCTCGGTCTGCGCGAGCAATGCGAGCACGCGATCGGCACGGCTGAAGAACTCGGCCGTCTCGTTGCGCTGCTCGGACACTGGCTCAGTCGCATCGATCTGCTCGGCCGCCTCGCGCACGCGCTCCGCCTCCTGGCGCAGCTCGTCGGTCGTGGCCGCGCGCGTCTCGACCGCCTGGACGATGACATGCGCGGTCTCCTCGATCGCCTGCTGCACTTCCTGCGAATGCTGGGTGGACTGCGCGTCCTCGGTGATATCGCCGACCTGCTCGCGCAGCTCGTCGATACGCTGATCCAGCGGCTCATCGCGCACGCTGCCGCGCTCGATCACGACCTCCAGTGCGGCGGCGAGATCGCGCAGGCAGTTGGCCGTGTGGGCGTCGTCGCCTGTGGTCGCGCTGACACCCGCGGCGCAGCGCTCGCGGAACGAACGGACCGCTTCCGGCAGCTCGGCATCGACCTCGGGGCCGACTGCCGTCACGTCCTCATCGAGCGGCTCGAATTCGGTGGCCGCTGGAGGCGTGTCCGCGAACTCGTCGTCCGTGGTGACCATATCGGCCACGACCCAGATCGCCACGACGACCGCGAGCGCGCCGAGCACCCAGGGCCAGATGGAGCGGCGTTTTTGCTGGATGTCCATGTCCGCCATCGTTCGTCCTCCGTGTGAGGGGTATGGCCGGGGATGGAGCAAGCATTGTTCCCGTGCGGGGAGAGCGCGGAGCTACGCGGAGAACTGCGGAGAACTGCGAAGAGGTGGCGGGTCGCGGAGGCGCGGAGGGACTACCTGGACGCCGTGCGGGGAGCGGCAGCCTCGATGATGATGTAGGCGCTGATGTCATCGCCGGCGCCGGCGCCGGCCGCGCCGTCACGCAGCCGGTTGGGTCCCAGCGAGTAGACGGCGACCAGGCGCCGGGCGCCGTTGTCGATCTCGCGGCTGAGCACCCAGTATGCCATGCCCCACGGATCGACGGCGTAGCGACGTCGCCCAGCGACAGCCTCACCCGAGCCGGGTTCGCAGCCTGCGCCGTGGAACGTGCTCGCCTGTTGCAGGTCCAGGTAGCCCGCGTCCGCAGCGCCGTACACACGCTTGTGCACGGAGACCGCGCGCGCGAGCGGCGGGCGTGCCGCGCTGCCGCTCACCAGGTCACGCAGCAACGCCTCCGATTCGGCCGCGGCGCAGGCGGTGTGGCGGCCGTCCGGGTCGGCGGCGGCGGCCGACCACACGCTGAGCCCGGCTGCCGCCACGCACGCCATACCGGTTCCCGCCCAGAAGCCCACGGCGCTCACGGGCGACGCGGCCAGGAACAGCCCGCCGGCCAGCGCCTCGACCCACTCGCCCGTGTAGGTCACCGGGTAGAGCGCGAGCAGCAGCACGGCGAGCGCGAACCAGGGCGCGAGCGCGAGGCGGGGCGACGTCGCCCCTAGACGGCTCAGCAGCAGCCCGCCGCGTTGCGTGCGTGCGAGCGCCGGCAGCAGCAGACCGTAGCCGGCGAGTGCGCCCGCCAGGATCCACTTCGGTCGGCCGAAGATGTCGAGGAAATTGTGGACGTTCGCTTCCTGCTGGAAATTGTGCTCGAGGAAGTATTCTGCCGGCGTCAGACCCAGCAGCCGCTGGCCCCAGCTGATCTCCTCGCCCGCCACGAAGATGCAGAAGAGCGCGACCAGCAGGTCGAACGCGCGGCGGCCGCGCAGGGCCGCTGCGAAGCGGATCGTGCCCGCCAGCAGAAAGAGCGCGACGGTGCCCCATTCGACGAGGCGGTCTTCCTGCACCAGCGCGCGGTACAGCGCTGGCGCGCTGAACGCCGCCGCCAGCATCGTGGCGACGAAGGCAGCGAACAACAGGTGGACGGGCGCGCCCGGCGCGAGCCCCCCGCTCGCACTCGCCGGCACCGGCCGGCTCGGCTCGCGCACGTCCATCTGCCTGCTAGCGGCGGCCGAAGATCGAGCCGAGCACGCGCGCCAGCGTGTCCTCCGCGCGCGCCTCGCCGCGACGTCGCCGCTCCCAGTCCCCATCATCCCGGCGGCGGCGGTCGTCGGCCGGCCAGGGTAGTCGCTCGATCGTGCGGTCGCGACGCCGATCCCGTTCCCACCAGCGGCCGCCTTCGCTGTCACTGTCGCTGTCGCTGTCGCTGTCACTGTCACGGTCCGAGAAGCCCCAGCGGCCGCGACGGTCGCGTTCGCTGTCGCTGTCCTCGTCCCGGTCGCGGCTCTCGAAGCGCCGGTCCAGATCGCGCAGCCAGACCTCCGCTGCCGGGCGCCTCAGCTCCACGCGCCTCGCGCCTCTTTGCGACTGCGCCAGTGCGCTCGCCGGTGCCAGTACGGCCACTGCGGCCGCCGCCGCAAGCCATCGCCAGTGCCTCATGTGCGATTCCTCCTCGGGTTCGAGGCGCGGCGCGCGCGATCGCGGCAGCGACCGGGCGACGCCGGGCCTGCCCCATCAAGAACAGATGGCATGCCAGCGCCGCCCAGAACGCGCCGCACCCCGTTCCGTCGCGCAGCCACGCGACGAACCCGGGTTCGGGTGGGCTTCAGCGAACCCGGCCGCCGTCCGCTCCAACGGACAGTGCCAGACCCGTCTGGAGGACAGCGAGGCTGCGACGACAGTCTCGCAACCCTGCGAGTCGCCGTGTAGTTCACCGCGGAGCTCGCTGAGGCCGCCGAGGAAAGACGCTTGTATGCAACACCGAGGTCCGCTGAGCCCGCGAAGCCAACCATAATTTGTTCTCGGCGCCCTCTGCGTGCTCTGCGGTTGGAATCATGCGGGGCGATGATGCCGGCCCACCGGGCCGGCACCATCAGCGGACCGGCCGCGCGGCCAGCGCCTTCACCAGCCGGTACAGGAACTCCTGACCCTCGTAGAAGGCGTCGACCGGGATGCGCTCGTTCATGCCGTGCGCGAAGGTCTCGCCGTAGAACAGGCCGGACACGCCATAGACCGGGATCCCCGCGTTGCGCAGGTACAGCCCATCGGTCGCGCCCGTCGACATGGTCGGCACGACCGGCACGCCCGGCCACATTGCTTCGGTGATCCGCTCGATCGGTTCGAGCACCTCGGGCACGAGCGGCGATGGCGGGCTATCGGTTGCCGTACCCTCGGCGGTGATGGTCAGCGTCTCGACCGCGGCGGCGTCGGCCAGCACGCGACGCACCTCCTGCGGGTCCTCGTCGGGCAGGAGCCGGCAGTTCACGGTTGCGCGCGCGCGCTGCGGCAGCGCATTGCTCGCATGGCCGCCGTCGAGCAACGTCGCGACGCAGGTCGTGCGCAGCGTGGCGTTGAGCCGCGTGTCGCGCGACAGGATCGCGGCGGCTTCCGTGTCGCCCTCGTCCTCGAGCAGCCGGCGCATGGCACGGGCGACGTCCGCCTCGGCCAGCTCCGCCGAGCGCTCGAGGTGCGCGCGCGTGACCTCGTTCAGCCGCACGGGGAACGTGTGGGCGGCGATGCCGACCAGCGCGCGGGCCAGCTCGTGGATCGCGTTGTCCGGCCGCGGCCGCGATGAGTGGCCGCCGGGATTCGTGACCTCGAGCGTGTAGTTCTGGAACTTCTTCTCCGCGGCCTGCACGCTGTTCGCAACGCGCCGACCTTCCTCCACGATCCCGCCGCCGCCCTCGTTGAGCGCGAACGCCGCGTCGATCAGCTCGCGCCGGTTCGCGAGCAGCCAGTCCACGCCGTTGGTCGGTCCGCCTTCCTCATCCGCCGTCAGCGCCACGATGATGTCACGACCGGGGACGTAGCCCTCCGCCTTCATGCGGATCAGGTTCGCGACGTAGATGGCCGCCTCATCCTTGTCATCCGCCGTGCCGCGCCCGTAGAACGTGTCCTCGCGTTCGACCAGCTCGAAGGGCGGCAGTGTCCAGTCGGCCGGGTCCGCTTCCACCACATCCAGGTGCGCGAGCAGCAGAATCGGCTCGAGCGACGCGTCCGTGCCGTGCAGTCGCGCCACCAGGTTGCCCTTGCGCGCGGCCGGCTCGACGACGACGGCGTCCTCTTCCGGGAAGCCGGCCTGCAGCAGATGACGCCGCATGGCTTCCGCGGCGGCCGTGTTGTCACCCGCGCTGTTCGTGGTGTTGATCCCGACCAGCTCGGCCAGCAGCTCGCGCGCGAGCCGCTGCCAGCGCTCCGGTGAACGGTTACCGTCGCTCTGTGCGGTGGCGGCAGCAGGCAGGCAGAGCAGCGCGAAACCGAGCCGCAGCGCAGCGCTGACGTGTTTCATCAGGGTCACCTCGGGAGGGAGCCAGGGCGTCTTACACCGCCGAGCGCGCCGAGGCCGCGGAGCAATTCAACTGTTGTAATCAGCGACCTCGGCGTGTCTCAGCGGTCGAACAAATTGTGTGTTTTTCTCGGCGCGCTCAACGTCCTCGGCGGTTCAACCGCCGGGTCGGCTGACACCGGCCGCGATCCGTCGAGGCGACGGACCGCGGCCGGACGTCAGATCAACGATGCCAGCGGCGCCTTACTGTGAAGACCTGCTGGGATTGGTTTGTGGGGTGCCCTGCTTCTGCGTGCCGCCGGTGCCCGACCGCTCCTGCTGCGACTGGCCCTGCCGGCCCGGCTGACCCTGCTTGGTGCTTTCCTCGCGCGTGCCGCTGCCGGTCCGCTGTCCGCCCTGTCCGCCCTGCTCGGTGCGGTCGGTCCTGCCGCCCTGCTTCTGCTTGTCTGCCATACGGTCCTCCTCTGGTGCCGCTGAGTGCCGCCACCACGGCGGCCGGTATCAGGGGAGGCATTTGCCGTGCCGTTGTCACCGCCCGCGACGCGGTACGGTTCTTGACCCCCGTGTGTCGCCTTCGACTCGAGCTCTATGAGGAGGTAACGCATGAATGCTCTGCTCTGGGCCGGCGTCATTCTGGTCCTGCTCTGGCTGTTCGGCTGGATGTTCTTCGAGGCCGTCGGCTTCATCATCCACGTGCTGCTGATCGCGGCGGTCGTGATCTTCGTGCTCTGGCTGCTGCGCCGCAGCCGCTCGCCGGCGCCCTGACCGACCACCAACCACCAACCACGAACCACCACCGCTGTAACAGACAGCCGCCGTCGCGCGTTCCACTCTTGCCGAAATTGCGGCGTCTGAGCCCGCAGTCTAGGTTGTGCGGCACTGCCGACCCCATTCTTTACAACCCAGAAGAGGAGTCACTCGCATGGCGAAAGCGTGCGCCGCAGTCGCGTACGTCGCGGCCGCCGTAGCGCTGCTGCTGCTGGGAGCTCCACAGCTCTCGGCGCAGGAGCGGGCGATTCGCGGCACCGTCACGGATGCGCAGACCGGGCAGCCGCTGAGCGGCGCGCAGGTCTCGGTTCGTGGCACCAGCATCGGCACCGTTACCGACGCCACGGGCCGCTACCTGCTGCTGAACGTGCCTGAAGGCACCGTGCAGGTGCGCGCCGAGTACATTGGTTATTCGGCCGCGTCGCAGACCGTGACGGTACCGGTGGGCGAATCCGTGGTCGCAGACTTCGCGCTGGCGGTCACGGCGATCGAGCTGGAACAGATCGTCGCCACCGGTTACGCCGAGCAGACCCGTCGCGAGGTCAGCGGTGCGGTGAGCACGCTCGACGCGCAGGAGCTCGAGAACGTGCCCGCCGCCAGCCTGGATGTCGCGCTGCAGGGCAAGGCGACCGGCGTGCAGGTCACACAGAACGCCGGCAATCCGGGCAATGCGATCACGGTTCGCGTGCGCGGCTCGGCGTCGATCACCGCCAGCAATCAGCCACTCTACGTCGTCGACGGCGTGCCCGTCATCCGCGAGGATCTGTCGCAGCTCGGGCTCGGAGGCCAGGATCTCTCGGCGATCACGGGGATCAACCCGAACGAGATCGAGTCGCTCGACATCCTGAAAGATGCCTCCGCTGCCGCGATCTACGGCTCGCGCGGCTCGAACGGCGTGATCATGATCCGCACCAAGCGCGGCGCCACCGGCGCGCCACGCATCACGCTCAACACCTACGCCGGCTATCAGGAAGCCGCCAAGCGCCTCGACCTGCTGAACGCGGCCGAGTTCCTCGAGTTCTTCAATGCGGGCGCCGAGTTCGACGGCTATGGCGCCGGCTTCTTCGACGAGGACTTCAATACCGGCGTCGACACGGACTGGCAGGAGGCCGTGCTGCGCACGGCGCCGGTCACCAACACGCAGGTTTCGATCAATGGCGGCACGGACCGCTTCAAGTACTACGTGTCCGGCACCTACTTCGATCAGGAAGGCATCATCATCGGCTCGGCGTATGATCGCGCCTCCGGCCGCGTGAACCTCGATGTGCAGGCCTCC
The DNA here is from genome assembly GCA_050732635.1 of Longimicrobiales bacterium. Lineage (GTDB taxonomy): Bacteria > Gemmatimonadota > Gemmatimonadetes > Longimicrobiales > RSA9 > JBOHRE01. The sequence continues at coordinate 9,851 of JBOHRE010000087.1, forward strand.
GACCGGCTCAACCTCAGCGCATCGCTGGCGCTCTCGCAGGAGGACAACGACCGCGTCGAGTCGGACAACAGCATCGAGAGCGTGGTCACGAATGCGATCGCGAGCGAGCCGTACATCCCCGTGCGCAACCCGGACGGCACCTATACAGGCGGCGCGCAGGGTTTGTCGTACGCGAATCCGGTCGGCGTCGGCCTCGAGAACGATGTGAACGCACGCACCATTCGCTCCTTCGGCAATGTGCGCGCCGATTATGGCCTGGCAAGCTGGCTGCGCCTGACCGGCCGCGGCGGCTTCGACATCGTGAACCTGCGCGAGCGCGAGTACCAGTCGCCGCTCGTGCCGCTGACCTACTCGTCCGGTGTCGATGGTGTCTCGCAGTCCGGCTACTCGCAGGGTCGCCGCTATGTGCTCGAGGGCTTCCTCACGGCGGATCGCAGCCTGCTGGAGAATCCGCTGTCGCTCACGGCCGGCGCGAGCGTGGAGACGAACACCCGGGAGCTGAACTTCGTCCGCGGTGAGGGCTTCACCAGCCCAGACCTGCAGCAGGTGGGCAATGCCGCGCGCGTGACCAACTACGATGGCACCGAGTGGGAGCACAACCTCGTCTCCCTCTTCTCGCGCGCGAGCTACAGCTTCGGCGATCGGTACTTCCTGAACGCGAGCATCCGCAGCGATGGCTCCTCGAGGTTCGGCGGGAACGACCGTTACGGCGTGTTCCCGTCGCTGTCGGCGGCCTGGGCGCTGAGCGCGGAGCCGTTCTTCCCCGATCTCGAGGCGCTCAACGAGCTGCGCATTCGTGCGAGCTGGGGTGTCACCGGCAACGAGGAGATCGGCGACTTCGAGTTCCTCGGCCTCTACGGCACGTCCAATTACGGCGACGTGCCGGGCACGGCGCCGAACAACCTGCCCAACCCGAACCTGCGCTGGGAGCGCACCGAGGAGTGGAACGTGGGCTTCGACGTCGCCTTCTTCCAGGAGCGCCTCGGGCTGATCGCCGAGTACTACACGAAGCAGACGACCGATCTGTTGCTGAACCGGCCGGTCACGTCGACCAGCGGCTTCACCTCCGTGCTGGCCAATGTCGGCAGCCTCGAGAACCGCGGCTGGGAGCTCAGTCTGCGCACTGTGAACCTGCGCCCCAGCACGGCCGGCGGCCTGGAATGGACCTCCGAGCTGAACGTCACGCACAACACGAACGAGGTGACGGGGCTGTTCGCCGACGAGCCGTTCAATACCGGCCTCTACAGCGTCAACCGGCTCGAGGTGGGGCAGCCGCTCGGCGCCTTCCACCTGCTGCGCTTCGAGGGCGTCGACCCGCAGACCGGCGACGCCATATACTTCGACGTGCCCGACGAAACGGATGACCGCGTCATTGTCGGCAGTCCACACCCCGACTACTTCGGCGGGCTGCGCAATGGCCTGTTCTGGCGCGCATTCGATCTCGGCGTGTTCCTCGAGTTCAGTCAGGGCGCGGAGATCTACAACGCGATGCGCCGCTTCGCCGATGACGGCGGCTACTACTACGACAACAAGTTCGGCGACGTCATGGATTACTGGCGTCAGCCTGGCGACGTCACCGACACGCCGCGACCGAGCTACGATGGCACGTCGGGCGCCCGGCTCAACTCGAGCCGCTTCGTCGAGGATGCGTCCTACATCCGGCTGCAGGACATCACACTGGGCATCCGGATCCCCGACCGCGTCGCGAACGTGCTCAATGCGACGAGCGCCAGACTGTATGTGTCCGGCAAGAACCTGAAGACGTGGAGCGACTACAGCGGCTACGCGCCCGACGTGAACAGCAACGGCGCCAGCGGTTCGGCCGCACTCGGTACCGACTTCTACGCCTACCCCGTGGCCCGCTCGTTCATGATCGGGTTCCAGGGGACCTGGTGAGCACGCACGGAAAGGACACGACCATGAAGACAATCAAGTGGCTGCCCGTGCTGCTCGCCGTGACGGCGGCCGGGTGTGATGACCTCCTGGATGTCGTGCCGCTCGATCAGATCTCGGACCAGACCGCGATCATCGATGAGCAGTCCGCCCGCGCCGCCCTGGTCGGCGCCTACAGCGGGCTTCAGCTCGGATCCTACTACGGTGGCGACTATCTGCTGTGGAGCGAGATCCTCACGGACAACTCGGAGCATACGGGCACCTTCGCCAGCTGGGCGGATGCCGATCAGAACGATGTGACGTCCGACAACGGCGCGCTGGAAGGCATGTGGGACGACATCTACGATGCGATCAACCGCGCGAACGTGCTGATCCGCGAGGTGCCCGAGCTGGCAGATATAGAGCCGGCGTCGCGGGACCAGATCCTCGGCGAGGTGTACGCGCTGCGCGCGCTGCACTACCACAACCTCGTGCGAGCCTGGGGTGGCGTGCCGCTGGTGCTCGTGCCGCCGCCCACCATCGAGGAGGCCTCCGAGGTCACGCGCGCCAGCGCGGACGCGGTCTACGACCAGATCCTGAGTGACCTGCAGCAGGCGGCCTCGCTGCTGTCCAACTCGAACTCCGATCGGGAGTACGTAACACCGGGCTTCGTGGATGCGCTGCGCGCGCGCGTCGAGCTGTACCGCGAGAACTGGGCGGCAGCCGAAGCCGCCGCGCAGGAGGTCGTCGCCTCGGGCGACTACGAGCTGGTCTCCGATTTCCGCGACATGTTCGATGACGAGGGCACGCCCACGTCCGAGGACATCTTCCGCATCATCTTCACGGCGACGGACTTCAACTGGCTTGGCTATTTCTACCTGTTCGACGGCCGCTTCGAGCAGGGCGCGACCGCCGACATCGTCGCGGCGTTCCCGGCCGGCGACCAGCGCCGCGGTGTCACCATCGGCGCCATTCGCTCCGACGGCATCGAGGTCACGAAGTTCCCGACTACGCTCGGCGGCGAGGACCTGCACGTCATCCGCTACGCCGACGTGCTGCTCATCCTGGCCGAGGCCCATGCGCGACAGAACGAGCTGACCGAGGCGGTCGCCGCGTACAACCAGATCCGCGAGCGGGCCGGCGTCGCGCCGCACACCTTCGGCGTCGACGTCGCCACACAGGACGACGTGCTCGCGGAGATCTGGCTGCAGCGCCGTCTCGAGTTCGCCTTCGAGGGGGATCGGTGGTTCGATCTGGTGCGAGCCGACCGCGCACCGGCGGTGCTGCCCGGCGTCGAGCCGTTCGAGACGCTCTGGCCGATCCCGCTCAACGAGCTGGACGTGGCGCCCAATCTGGAGCAGAACCCGGGGTATTGAGCGGCGGCGGAGCCGCCGCAGGGGTCCGGCCGTTCTGGTAAGGCGGCTGTTGCGCGTTAGGCAGTAGGGGTCCAGACGGGTGGGCTGGGTTGCGCTTCTGCGTTAGGCCTGCCTAACGCAAACGCGGCCTCGGCACCCGTCCGCCTGGACCCCTATCGCCTAATGCGGGCGCGCTTCGGCCGCCGAGCTGGCGGGACCCCTGGCGGGGGGG
>JBOHRE010000088.1:0-13300 GCA_050732635.1 Longimicrobiales bacterium
CAGAGGAGCTGGGCGACGCGCTGCGGGGCCTGCGCGACGCGCAGGCCGACCGGCGGCCGGAGGACGTGCAGCGCGCGCGTCGCCGCATCGTCGAGATCGCCGCGGCCGAGTCGAGTCTGGCGCTCCACACGCGCATCACGACGGCGCGGCCGTTCGTGGAACGGCTGGTCGCGTTCTGGTCGAATCACCTCTGCGTGTCCGCGTCGGCGAAGCTGCTGGTCGCGCCACTGGCCGGCGCGTACGAGCGCGAAGCCATCCGGCCGCACGTGCTCGGCCGCTTCGAGGACATGGTGCTCGCGTCCGCGCAGCATCCGGCAATGCTGCTCTACCTCGACAACGCCCAGTCGATCGGCCCGGCCTCGCGCCCCGCGCGGCTCGGCGCGCGCCGCGGCGTCCAACGCGGCCTCAACGAGAACTACGCACGCGAGCTGCTCGAGCTGCACACGCTGGGCGTCGACGGCGGCTACAGCCAACAGGATGTGCAGGAGCTCGCGCGCATTCTCACCGGTTGGACGATCGCCGGCCTGAGCTTCGGCGGTGCGGCACGCCGCCGCCCGGGCGCCGCCGCGGATGGGCCGGTCCGTTTCGCCTTCCAGCCATTGCTGCACGAACCCGGCGCCAAGTCCGTGCTCGGCGTACGCTACGAGGAAGCCGGCGTCGAGGAGGGCGAGCGCGCGATCCGGATGCTGGCGCGTCACCCGTCGACCGCACGCTTTGTGGCGACCAAGCTCGTCCGCCATTTCGTCGCCGATGAGCCGCCCGCAGCGGCGGTCGACACCCTCGCCCGGGTGTTCCGTCAGACCGGCGGCGATCTGGCCGAGGTCACGCGCGCGCTCGTGGCTCTGCCCGATGCCTGGCAGCCGTCGCGGCGAAAATTCCGCACGCCGCAGGACTGGCTCATCGCCGTGCTGCGCGCGTTTCACGCCGGCGACGCCAGCACGGCTCTGCTCCCGGTTCTGCGCCAGCTTCGCCAGCCACTCTGGGCTCCACCGTCGCCGAAAGGCTACGGCGACCTCACGCAGGAGTGGGCGGACCCGGACGCACTGATGAACCGCGCCGAGCTGGCACGCACCATCGGGCGGCGGCTACGCGAGCTGAACGCCGATCCCGCGTTGCTGCTCGACGTGATCGACGTCGCACCCAGCGACCCACTGCGCGCCATGCTCGCCGACACCGCGATCCCGCGCGAGGAGCGCCTCGCGCTGGCCGTCGCCGGACCGGCCTTCCAGTGGAGGTGATCATGGAGCGCAGAAAATTCCTCGAGACCATGTGCTACGGTGGCATCGCGACGTTCGGCCTGCCGACCGTCCGCTTCGCGCACGTCCGGCAATCCGGCCGACTGGTCTTCGTGCTGCTGCGCGGCGGCTTCGATGGGCTCGCGGCGGTCGTGCCTCATGGCGACCCGGGCTACCGCACGCTGCGCGGCTCACTCGCCTTCGCCGCCGGCGACCTCGTCATGCTGAACGACGCCTTCTCGCTCGCGCCCGGGCTCGCGCCGCTGCACGAATTCTGGACTCGCGACGAGCTCGTCGCACTCCATGCTATCGCCATACCCTACCGCACGCGCAGTCACTTCGACGGGCAGGCCATCCTCGAGACCGGCCTCGACAGGCCCGTCGGCGCTTCCGATGGCTGGCTCAACCGGCTGCTCCAGATCATGCCGGGCGACCGCTCCGGGATCGCCATCGCCGCCGGCATGCCACGCTCGATGACCGGCAGCTTTCCGATCCAGACCTGGTCGCCCACACAGCTCGGCGCCGTCGACGACACGTACCTCGAGCGGCTCGCCGTCCTCTACCGCGCCGATGGCACGCTCCACGGCCGCTTCGAGTCCGCCTTGCAGCAGCAGGATGCCGTCGGCGAAGAACCCATGGCCCGTGGCGGAGCTCGACGAGCCGGCATCACTCCGCTGATGCAGGCCGCCGCCCGCATCCTCCGTCAACCGACCGGACCCAACGTCGCCGCCATGGAGTTCAGCGGCTGGGACACCCACGCCAACCAGGGCCTGGTCGGCGGACCGCTCGATCGGCTGCTCGGCCAACTCGCCGCCGGCCTCGTCACCTTCCGCGCCGAGATGGGCGACGCCTGGTCCGACACGACCGTCGTCGTCATGACCGAGTTCGGCCGCACCGCACGCCCCAACGGCACCCGCGGCACCGATCACGGCACCGCCGGCGCCGGCTTCATCCTCGGACCCCGCCTCGCCCGCAGCGCCGTCGTCGCCGACTGGCCCGGCCTGCAGCCGAGCGCGCTCTATGAGGGCCGCGACCTGCGGCCCACGCTCGATACCCGCGCCGCGCTCAAGGGCGTCATCGCCGGCACCTTCGATCTCACCGCCGCACAGGCCGACCGTGTGTTCCCCGACTCCGCCGGCGTCCGCGGCGCCTACGAGCTCATGCGTTGACGTCCCACTGCACCCCGCAGCGCGCGGCCGCGCCGCTGTCTCCTTGACGCCAGCGCCGGCGCCGGTTATTGTTCATATATGAACCAAATCCGCCGCGACGCGGCCGCCCTGACGAATTTACTGCTCGGCGCTGCCCATGCGTTGCAGGCAGAGCTGGAGGACGCGTTCGCCGCGGAGGGGCTGTCGAGCGCCCGCTACGGTGTGTTGGAGCAGCTGGCGCGGGCGCCGGATGCGCTGCCGCTGAGCGAGCTGGCGGCGCGCCAGAGTTGCGTGCGGTCGAACATGACGCAGCTCATCGACCGGCTGGAGGCGGACGGGCTGGTGCGGCGGGTGGCTGATCCGGAGGATCGTCGCAGCGTCCGCGCGGAGCTGACGTCAGCGGGACGGGAGCGGCAAGCGGCGGGCGCGAAGCAGCTGCGCCGGGTTCAGGAGGAGTTCGCGGCAGCGATCCCGGCAGCGGACCGGGCGCCGCTGGAGCGTGCGCTCGCCGTGATCGGCCGGGGATTCGTTGCCTGAGGTGGGCCGGCCGCGCGGCCAGGAGCCAGCGGACATGCAGTCTGCAGCGACGACGAATCGCGCCGAGCGCCGCGATGGCCTCAGCGGAACATCGCGGGGCTGATCTCGAGCGCGACCTCGGAGATCCGGTCGGCGGGCAATCCGGCGCGTCGGGCATGCTCGAGAACCGCCGCCGGACTCGGTGCGTCATACTCGCAGTAGATCTTGCCCTCCGCGTCCGAGACATAGCTGCGGATCCAGACCACTCCGGGCATGCCAGCCAGCGCCTCGACCGATTTGCGGCCCGCGGCATCCAGCTGTTCGCGGGTGAGCGTGCCGACCGTTCTCTCGATGATGTAGCGGGGCATGATGTCCTCGTCGTCGTTGTGGTGAACGGCTGAGGTAACGGGTCGCGCGCGTCACAGCACGGGCATGCGGCGCAGGCGCTCGCAAGCCTCCTGCAGCTCGGCGTTGCCGTACTTCGTCGCGACTCGCTCGGCGTCGGCAGCGTGGGTACGCGCCTGCTCGGTCAGGCCTCGGGCGAGCAGGCTGCGGGCGAGGCGGTGCAGCATCCAGCCGATGCCCAGGCGATCGTCGAGGTGACGCCGAAGCTCCAGGGATCTTGCATAGCAGTCGAGCGCGAGCTCGTGGTCGCCGGTGTCGTGGTGGAGATCGCCCAGAGCGGCGAGCGCGTGTGCCTCGAGGCGGTGATGCGCGTGCTCGCGATGCTCGGCGATTGCCTCCTCCAGCCGAGCGCGTGCCTGCGCTGTGTGGCCGAGCGCGCGGAGCGTGACGCCGATGCTGTTGAGCATGAGGCCTGCCGATTCACTGTCGCCTCGGCGGCGGAAGAGCGCCAGTGCCTGCTCGTAGTGGTGCAGTGCGACGTCGTAGCGGCCCTGGCTCCATTCGAGGATGCCGATCGTGTTGCGCACGCGGCCCTCGCCCGCTTCGTCGCCCAGCGAGGTGGCCAGCGCGAGTGCTTCGCGGTAATAGCCGAGCGCCAGTGTCGGCTCACCGACGTGCAGGCGAGTCGCCCGCCCGAGCCCCTCGGTGGCTTGCAGCTCGCCCGACCTGTCGCTGGCCTGCGCGCAGAGTGCCCGTGCCTTCCCCCAGGCGGCCATGGCTTCGCTGTATTGCCCGCTGCGTTCGTAGAGCTCGGCGAGATCGATCCACACCCGCCCTTCGGCTGCATCCTTGAGTTGCGCGAAGAGGGCCGCGGCCTCGAGCAACGCCGGCAGCGCTTCTTCGAGGGCTCCCAGCCCAAGCTGCACCTCACCGAGGACGCGCAGCGCCTGGGCGAGGCCGGGCGCGAACTTCGCCTTGCGGGTTTGCTCCACCGCCTCGCGATAGAGGCTCAGGCTCTCCTCGACCTTGCCCTGCTGCAGGAAGATGTGGGCAACCGCCGTGAGGTGGTACGAGTTCTGGATCGGCAGCCGTGAATAACTGGCGATCCGGCCGGCGGCATGCAGATACTCGAGCGCACGCTGGTTGTCACCCAGCTCGCGGTACACATTGCCGAGGCCGTGAAGCGCGTAGCTCAGCTTGAGGTGGCTGCGCTGGTCGACGCTGCCACGTTGAGCCGGCTCGGAGGTGGAGAGCAGCTCGTGCAGTCGGATCGCCTCCTCGAGGCAGTCGCGAGCGCGCTCGAGCTGGCCCATGCCCTTGAGCACCTGCCCCAGGTTGGACAGGTCACCGATCACCGCCTCCTGGTCGCCTCGCTCGCGGTCGATGGCCAGCGCTCGTTCGACGAACTCCAGCGCTTCCTCGTTGCGCCCCTCGTGCCAGCGCAACAGCCCCAAGCTGCGCAGCGTGTTGCGCTGGCCGACCGTGTCCTGGAGCTGCTCGCGGATCTGCAGCGAGCGGTTCAATGCCTCCTCGGCTGGCTCGAAGCGGCGCAACAAGGTGTACACGTCGCCCTGTCGCACGTAGACCTCGGCGAGCCTGGCCAGGTCGCCGGTCGGCTCCACCAGCGAGATCAGCTCCGCGATGATCTGCTCCTGCCGGCCGCGGAGTCCCATCGTCTCGCAGAGCCGCTCCTGGCGCAGCAGGATCTCGATCCAGGTGTCCTGCCGCCAAGGGTCGTCAGCCGGCAGGCGCGCCAGCCACTGCTGCGCCCGCTCCAGCAGCGGCAACGCCTCGGGAAACTGGCTGAGCGCGGTGGTGCGATCGGCCGAGCGAATGCCGTAGTCCACGGCATGGCGCCACTGCTCGGCACGGCTGAAGTGATGCGCCAGGCGCTCGAGCTGCTCGCCGATCCGCTCGCCGTGCACCTCCTCGATGGCCTGGCCGACGCGGCCGTGCAATTCCTTGCGCTGATGGTCCAGCAGGCTGTCGTACGCGACCTCCTGGGTGAGTACGTGCTTGAATCGATACGCCGCCTCCGGAACCACCCGGATCTGGTGGATCAGCCCGGCGCCCTTGAGCATCTGCAGCGCGTTGGGCAGGCGCCCGACCTCGGGCAGCGAGCGGTCCAGAATCGTCCGCGTGAATTCGCGGCCGATCACCGACGCCAGGCGCAGCACTTCGCGCGCGTCGCGATCGAGCCGATCGAGGCGGCTGCGGATCACGGCCTGGATCGTGTCCGGCAGTTGCAGCTCCTCCATGGAGCCGCTCAGCACCAGCTCCCCGTGCTCGGTCCTGAGTGTGCCGTCCTCGAGCAGCGCCTGGCAGATCTCCTCGAGAAAGAACGGGTTGCCGCCGGTGCGCTCGTGCAGCAGCCGGCCCAGCCGAGGCGGCACACGCGCGACGCGCAGGAAGGACCGGAGCATGGCCAGCGAGGAGGCGGCCTCGAGGGGGCGCAGCAGGATCGGCGTCGGTTGCGCCGCGGCCCAGTCCACACTGTAGCCCGGCCGATAGCTGACGACCAGCAGCAGCGGGTACGCGGCGACCATCTCGGTCAGCTGTGCCAGCACGGCGCGCGAGGCATCGTCGGCCCAGTGCCAGTCTTCGAGGAGCAGCACGGCTGGCTGCTGGCGCGCGCAGAGCGTAAAGATCGTCGCCAGCGCCTCCTGCATGGTCAGGCGAAACTGCTCGCCAAGAAGGTGGCCGGGCAGCGGATAGCGATCGCTCGACATGGAGAGTAGGTGCAGATAGAACGGGATGAACTCCTCCAGCTCACTGCCGAGGTCGCGGATGAGCGCGACACTCTCCTCCAGGTGGCTCGAGGGCGAGCCGCTATCGCCGAGGCGGAGCAGCGATCGCAGCGCCTCGATGAACGGAAGGTACGACGTGACGCTGCCGTAGGACTGGCAGCGGCCCTGAAGCAGCAGCGAATCGCCGCCGAGCTCGTGACGAAACTCGTAGAGCAGGCGACTCTTGCCGATGCCCGGTTCGCCGATCACCGCGACCACCTGCCCCTCGCCCTCCAGCGCCGCGTCGCGGCAGCGACGCAGTATGGCCAGCTCCTCTTCACGCCCCGTGAAGTGGGTGAGGCCGGCTCGTTCAGTGGCGTCGAGCCGGCTCTGCAGGCTCGATTCGCGCACCACGCGCAGCGGCACCAGCGGCTCCTGCCGCTCACGCAGCACCACCGCGTCGCGCTCTTCGGTCTCGAACAGCGGTGCGACCAGGCGGCGGGTCTCGGGGCTGATCCAGACCTCGTCCGGCGCCGCGAGAGCCGACAACCGGGCGGCGATCCTCGCGGCGTCGCCCGTGACCTGGTACTCGACACCGAGCACGCTCGCCGGACGGACGACGACGTAGCCTGTGTCGACGCCGGTGTGCAGGCGGAGCGGCTGCACAGGCCCCCCTTCACTGTCGCTGGTCAGGTCTCGCACCCGCTGGTGCAGCTCGAGCGCGCAGCGCACCGCGCGGAAGCAGTCATCCTCGTGAGCGGTAGGTACGCCGAATACGAGGACCATCTCCTCTTCCGTCGCCTGATTCAGCACGCCGTCGTGCCGTTCGGCGATGCGTGCGGCCTCGGCGTGGATCCGCGCGCTGACCTGCTCGACTTCCGCCGGCGGCAGCCGGTCGACCAGGGCGCCGTAGCCTGACAACGTGCACGCCACGATCGTGGCCTGGCGGCGTTCGCCGCCGCGCGGCACGGCGTCGAGCGCAGCGCCGCCCGGCGCGCTCCGCTGGCCTGTCTTGCGCACCGATTCGAGCTTCTGCGCGAACGCGGCGACGGTCGAGAATCGTTCATCCGCGCGCTTCGCCAGCGCCCGACTCACCACATCGCACAGCGCCTGCGGCAACTCGGGGCGGTGCAGCGCCAGATCTTCCGGATCGAAGTGCGTGATCGCGTGCAGCAGCACCTGCTCGTGATCGCCACGAAACGGGCGCACGCCGGCCAGCATCTCGTAGAGCACCACGCCAAGCGACCAGATGTCCGTCCGCTGATCCACGCTCGCGCCGCGCGCCTGCTCCGGGCTCATGTACGCCACCGTGCCCAATCTCCGGCCCGGGCCCGTGAGGCCGCTGTCGGCGAGCTTCGCGATGCCGAAATCCACGATCTTGATCGTGCCACGCGGCGTGACCACCAGGTTTTCCGGCTTGATGTCGCGGTGCACGATGCCTCGCGCGTGAGCATTCTCGAGCCCGTGCGCAGCCTGGAGCGCGAATTCGATTGCCGCCTCGACTTCGAGTGGGCCGCGATCGATCCGCGCGCGTAGTGTCTCGCCGTCGTAGCATGGCATGGCGATGAACAGATGGCCGTCATCGCTCTCGCCGATCTCGTGGATCGTGCAGATGTTCGGATGCTCGAGCGCGGCCGCCGCCTGTGCTTCCTTCAAGAACCGCGCGTTCGCGGCCGCGTCGTCGCCATGCCGCAGCACGAGGAATTTGAGTGCCACGGGCCGCTGCAGCACCGTGTCCCACGCCCTGTAGACAACACCCATGCCGCCGCCGCCGAGCCGCTGATGGATCTGGTAATGCGATACCTGCCGTCCGGCGAGGGAATGGGGGTCGCGGAATTGCGAGATCAGGGAGGCGGCGACGTCGCCGGCCACCTCATCGAGCACGCTGGCGCGACCGTGTGCGGCGAGCAGCGCGTCGACCTCGCGCCGCAGCTCCGGCTGGTCCGCGCATTCCGCATCGAGATACGCCGATCGTTCGCCGCTCGTCAGCTCGAGGGCGCCGTTCAGCAGCTGGTGCAGCTGCTGCCAGTTCTGGGGTGACCGGCTCACTGTTCGAGCTCGCGGGTGAGCCACGCGCGCGCCATGCGCCAGTCTCGTTTCACTGTGGCCGGCGACACGCCGAGCACCTCTGCCGTCTCCTCGATGCTCATGCCACCGAAGAACCGGCACTCCACCACCCGAGCGTGCCGGGCGTCGATCTCTTCGAGGCGAGCCAGCGCGTCGTCGAGAGCCAGGAACTCCGCGCTGCGCTGGTCGGCCATCAGGATGCCTTCATCCAGAGTGACCTGACGGCGCCGGCCACCTCGTTTCTTGGCCTGCTTGCTCATGGCATGGTTGACGAGCAGGCGCCGCATCGCCTGCGCCGCGACGGCCAAGAAATGGACGCGGTTCTGCCACGTCATGCGATCGAGATCCGCAAGCTTGATGTACACCTCGTGGACCAGGGCGCTCGTGTCCAGCGTATGGCCCGGTTGCTCGTGTCGTAAGCGACCGTGGGCGATCTGGTGCAGCTCGTCATAGACCAACGGAAAGAGCTGATCGAGAGCATCGCGCCCGCCGTGGCTCAGCTCGCGAAGCAGGCGAGTCACCTCGCCTCGCTGCTCCATGGGGTCGGCCTCCGGTGTGTGGCTGGCAGTCCGAGGTGGCCAGGACCGGCACAGCAAGCCCGTTGCCCGCTGCTTCCCGCAACCAACGGCAATGTAATGCGCTCTGCCGAGGCCTGACAGCGTCCGCAGAGTCGGAGCGGATCGACGCTGAGCGCGGCCGAGTCGGTGAGGCTCGTGACCCGATCCGGCCAATTTTCTGGCTTCGAGGATTGGAGCACCGCGTAGCGCGTCGCTGCACGACGCGGCCGAGGTACCCAGCCAGTCGTCAACCAATCCAGGAGGTGTGCCATGACTGTGAATCGCCGAACTTTCGAGCTGCTGAGCTGTTGGCTTGCCGTGGGCCTGAGCCTGACAGCGTGTGAGCCGCTGGCTGAGCTGCCGCTGGAACCCGAGCCTGTCGACGACCGGACCGTGGCCGCACCAGGCGACTGGTCGGCAGATGCGCGGCCGGACCGATCGATCACGGCAGTGCTGAGCTTTGCAACAATGACGGAGGTGGGGACGTCGACGTTGCTGCGCCGGCGTAACGGAGTGTCGTACAACCTGCGGGCCACGCAGCTCGAGCCCGGCACCGCGACGACAATGTGGCTGGTCGTGTTCAACCGACCGGCTGCGTGCGCCGGCACTCCATGCATGGAGCCCGATCTGCTGAACCCGGCGACCGAGGCGGACGTCATGTATGCTGCTGGGCACGTCATCGGCGGCTCTGGCAGGGCGACCTTCGCCGGCAGCCGGCGAATCGGCGACGCGAGCGGGTCGATTTTTGCCCCGCTCGGCCTACCGGCCCCCGGGATCCGGGACCTGGAGAACGCCGAGATTCACTTCGTGGTGCGCTCTCACGGCCCGAAGATCCCGGCTCTGCTCCCTGACATGATCCACACCTTCAATGGCGGGTGCCAGCCGCCGGGCGCGCCCTTCCCGGATCCAGTGCCGCCGGAGTACGGCGCACCGGGCCCGAACACCTGCGTGGATGTGCAATTCGCTGTGCACCAGCCGTAGCCGGCGTCGCCAAGCGAGGGAATCGACATGAACTCGATCGATCGACGCCAACACCCCGTGCCGGGTCCGCACCTCCGGCGCTGCCTGCGAGCGATACCGCGCCGGGCGGGATTCCTGATGCTGGGTCTACTCGCGGCCGTCGCCTGCGACCGGCCGGTCACCGGCCCGGACCAGGAGCTGGACGGTGCGGAAGCGGCCGCGGCAAGGGCGGCGGCCGGTGCTGCGAACGCACCGCCTCGGCGGGCGGCCCAGGGCGCGCTGGTAGGCTGGAACGAGACGGCGCGAGAGCGGGTGGCCCTGCATGCCACCAGCCCGCCGCTGGCCTCGCGCGTGTATGCGCTTCTCGGTTTGGCACAGCTCGATGCGTTGACTCGGCTGCGGGTCGCGCCGTCGCCAGGCAGGCCGGGCCGCGCCGGCAGTGGCAGCGCCGAGAGCGCAGCGGTATCGGCCGCCTCGGCAGCGGTGCTGGCGCACCTCTACCCGGACGAGGCCGAGGAGCTCATGGCGCGGGCGGGTAGCGACCCGGCACCAAGCGGCCCGAGAGGTCGCCCGCCCGAGGATCTGTCGAGCGCGATCGCCATCGGGGAGGCGGCGGCCGCGGCCGTGATCGAGGAGGCAGCCACCGACGGCTCGGATGCCGTCTGGGACGGCTCGATCCCGACCCGGTCGGGCATCTGGTTCAGCAGCCTGGACCCGCCTCAGCCGCCGCTCCTGCCGCTCTGGGGCAGCGTCCGGCCGTGGCTGATGGAGTCCGGCAGCCAGTTCCGCTCGCCGGCACCGCCGGTCTTCGGTTCACCCGAGTTCCTGAGCGCGCTGGCCGAGGTCCGCCGATTTTCCGATACCCGGACCGCGGAACAGCAGCGCATCGCGGAGTTCTGGGCCGATGGGGCCGGCACCTACACGCCACCCGGACACTGGAACGAGATCGCGGCCGAGCTGATCGTCGGCTATCGACTCGGCGCATTGCGCGCCGCCCGCGTATTCGCGTACATGAACATGGCGCTCATGGATGCCGGCATCGCCTGCTGGGAGGCGAAGTTCACCTACTGGCTGATCCGGCCCTCGCAGGTGGACCCGGAAATTTGGCTGGCCGTTGGACTGCCCAACTTCCCGGCCTACACCTCCGGCCACTCGGCCTTCTCCGGCGCCGCTTCCGAGGTGCTGGGCCACTTCTTCCCTGCGGAGCGGCGCAGGCTGCGTGCGCTGGCGGAGGAAGCTGCAATCTCGCGAATATACGGGGGCATTCATTACCGGTTCGATAGCGACAGGGGTCTCGAGCAGGGACGCGCGGTGGCGAGGCTCGCGATCGAGCGCGCCCGGGCCGACGCGCCGCTCTGGCGGTGAGCCGCTTCGGTCCCCACTGATGCGTCCGCCACCTTGAATCCAGGAGGTATGATGACGAAGAACGCTGCGGCTTCGGCCGAGCTTCTGCTCGACAGCACGCCGCCACCCGAAGGCGAGGCTTCCGTGCTCACTGAGGAGCTGCTCGAGCGCTGCCTCGCCCGCGCCCCCGGCTACGATCGTGACAATCGCTTCTTCGACGAGGACTTCGAGGAGCTGCGCGACGCGGGCTATCTCACCGTGGCCGTGCCAGCCGAGCTGGGCGGTCGAGGCTACTCGTTGGCCGAGGTCTGCCGCGAGCAGCGACGGCTCGGCTACTACGCACCAGCGACGGCGCTCGCCGTCAATATGCACCTGTACTGGACCGGCCTCGTGGCCGACCTCTGGCGCGCCGGCGACACCTCGCTCGAGTGGCTGCTGCAGGAGGCCGCGAACGGCGCGATCTTCGCCGCGGGCCATGCCGAAACCGGCAATGACATCCCCGTACTGCTGTCCACGGCCCGCGCCCAGCGCATGGATGGCGGCTACAGCTTCACCGGTCACAAGGCGTTCGGGAGCCTGACGCCGGTGTGGAGCTACCTCGGCCTGCACGGCATGGACATGAGCGATCCGAACGCACCGAAGGTCGTGCACGCCTTCATGCCTCGCGACACGCCCGGCTACACGATCAAGGAGACCTGGGATGTGCTCGGCATGCGTGCCACGCGCAGTGACGACACGATTCTGCAGGACGCGTTCGTGCCGGATCGTTACGTGGCCCGCGTCGTGCCTGCCGGTGCGGGAGGGGTCGACGCCTTCGTGTTGGGCATCTTCGCCTGGGCGCTGCTCGGGTTCGGCAATATCTATTACGGCATGGCACGGCGGGCACTCGACCTGACCGTCGAGGCCGTGAAGAAGAAGAGCTCGATCGCCCTGTCACGACCGATGGCGTACCACGCAGAGGTGCAGCATGGCGTCGCGAAGATGGCGCTCGAGCTGGAAGCGATCGGGCCGCAGCTCGACGCTGTCGCGCGCGACTGGTCCAACGGCGTCGACTATGGCGCGAGTTGGGTCATCAAGATCGTCGCGGCCAAGTACAATGCGGTCGAAGGCGCGTGGCGCGTGATCGATCGCGCTCTCGACCTGGCCGGCGGCTTCGGCATCTTTCGCCGGGGGCCGTTCGAGCAGCTCTTCCGGGACGCGCGGCTCGGTCGCATCCATCCGGCGAACGCGCTGCTGACACACGAGCTGGTCGCGAAGCTCACGCTCGGTATCAATCCCGACGAGCAGCCGCGCTGGGGCTGAGCCGGGGTCCGCCTGCGTCACGCTCCCGGCTGCACCGGCAGCGGCGGTCGGCAGCGGGCGTGCTGAAGACTAGCGGTCCGGTGCTGCCGTCGCGCCGGCTCCGCCGACAGCGGGCGGCTGGCCGGCCGCGCCGGCAATCGCGGCCGGCACCAGCAGCTCGTCCAGGATCCGATGCAGCTCGCGGTTGTGTGGACCCTCGCGTGGCGCGTAGGGGTCGGAGGTGAAGACGGCCGTGAGCTCGAGTGCCGGTACGATGAAGACGTACTGTCCGCCGTAGCCCCAGGCGAAGCGAACCGCATAGCCGTTGGACGTCCGCGCCCACCAGCCGTACCCGTAGCCGTGTCCGTTCCAGCGTGAGTGACCGTAGACGCCCCACGAGTCATCGATCCATGCACGCGACAGGACGCGCTGGCCGTCGACGACGCCGCCGTTGCGGTACAGCTCGCCGAAATGGAGCAGCGCGCGCGGGCTCAGGGACATCTCATTGCCGCCGAAGTAGATGCCCTGCGGGTCGCGGGTCCATGGTGGCAGCTGAATGTCGAGCGGGCGGGCGAGGTGCTCGACCGCGTACGCGTGCGTGCTGGTGCCGGTTGCCTGCGTCAGGATCGCAGACAGCAGGTGTGTGCTGCCGGTGCTGTAGACCATGCGGCCGCCGGGCTCATCGACGAGCGGCCGGTCGAGCGCATGGCGGACCCAGTTCGGGCTGTTGACCCAGCGTCCGTAGTTGCGGCCGGAGGTCGACTCGAGACCGGAGCGCATCGACAGCAGGTGCTCGACCGTGATCTCGGCCTTGCGGACGTCATCGGCGAGGTGCGCTTCGAAGAACGGCGCAATCGGCTGACGCACGCTCCTGAGCTGTCCGGTTTCGATCGCAATGCCGATGAGTGTGGAGAGCACGCTCTTGGACACGGATTTCACGTTGGCCGGCGTGGCCGGGCCGGGCCCGCGGACGTGCTGCTCGGCAACGACGCGGCCATGGCGGGCCACGATGATGTTGTGCAGTCGGGGCAGGCGGGCGGCGCGTTCGAGGGCGGTCGCGAGCCGTGCGCTATCCAGCCCGGTCGTGCGGCTGCGCGGCCGCTCAGCGAGCGGGCGTGTCG
>JBOHRE010000089.1:0-13247 GCA_050732635.1 Longimicrobiales bacterium
GGGCCAGGTGGATCCACACGCTGAGCCGTACTTCCCACAGCGCCGCGAACGGCAGCGCGAGCCCGCGGTACCGCCCGCTGCGCGCGCGACGGGGGATCCAGCCTGATGGCGTACCCGTACCGGCACCAGAAGGAGACGCTGGTTCTGGCGCGCCATTTCGGCGAACCGGCGGCCCGCACGCTCGCTGGCTGGCGCCAGCGCGGAGGCTACGCTGCCTTACAGACTGCCTTCGGCATGGGCCGCGACGCGGTCATCGAGACGGTCAAGAACAGTGGTCTGCGCGGGCGCGGCGGCGCCGGCTTCCCGACCGGCCTGAAGTGGAGCTTCATGCCGAAGGAGGGTGACAAGCCGCAGTATCTGCTGGTAAATGCGGACGAATCGGAGCCCGGCGCGTTCAAGGACCGCGAGCTGATGCGGTGGACGCCGCACCAGCTGATCGAAGGCGCGTTGATCGCGGCCTACGCGATCCGCGCGAACCACGTCTACATCTACAGCCGTGGCGAGTTCTTCGAGCCGGCGCAGGTGGTCGGGCGTGCGATCGAGGAAGTCTACGGCGCACAGCTCGCGGGCACGAACATCCTCGACTCGGGCGTCGACATCGACATCACGTTGCACCTGGGCGCGGGCGCGTACATCTGCGGTGAAGAAACCGGCCTCATGAACTCGCTCGAGGGGCGACGCGGCCAGCCTCGGATCAAGCCGCCATACCCGGCCGCCGCGGGCTCGTTCGGTTTGCCCACCACGGTCAACAACGTCGAGACGCTGTGTGCAGTCCCGCACATCGTGGCGAATGGCGCCGAGTGGTACCGGCAGTGGGGCACGGAGAAGAGTCCCGGCACCAAACTGTTCAACATGTCCGGGCACCTGGTGCGTCGCGGCAACTTCGAGCTGCCGCTCGGTTTCAATCTGAAGGAGCTGATCTACGACGTCTGTGGCGGCATCCGCGACGGCCGCAAGCTGAAGGCCGTGATCCCGGGCGGCAGCTCCGTGCCGATTCTGAGCGCCGACGAGATCGACATCGCCCTCGACTACGAGTCCGTCGCCAAGGCCGGCACCATGCTGGGCACCGCCTCGGTGATCGTGATGGACGATCGCACGAATATCGTGAAACAGGTCCGCCGCATCGTCGATTTCTACGCTCACGAGTCGTGCGGCCAGTGTACGCCCTGCCGCGAAGGCACGACCTGGATGGGACGCATCCTCCGCCGCATCGAGCACGGACTGGGCGATGACAGCGATCTGGACGTGCTGCTGGACCTGGGCAAGAACATGAGTGGCACGACGATCTGCGTGCTGAGCGACTCGGCCGCCGCGCCGGTCGCCAGCTCGATCGCGAAGTTCCGGGACGACTACCGAGCCCTGATGCGCGAGGCAGCGGACCCGACGGTCGCCGCGACGGCGGCGGCGCTCGCGGGGTAGGGCATGGCCGCCACGGAGCCGGGCCAGGGACAGGACACGGTCACCTGCACGATCGACGGCGTGCGGGTCACAGTGCCGAAGGGCACGAACATCATCGAGGCGGCCGCGACCGTCGGCATCGGCGTGCCCCACTACTGCTACCACGCCGCGCTCTCGGCACCCGCCATGTGCCGCATGTGCCTGGTGGACGTGGAAGGCGCTCCCAAGCTGGCGCCGGCGTGCGTCACTCCTGTCGCTGACGGTCAGGTGATCAGGACCGAGACCGAGAGAGCCGCCGAAGCGCGCACGGGAGTGCTCGAGTTCTATCTGCTGAACCATCCACTGGACTGTCCGGTCTGTGACAAGTCGGGCGAGTGCAAACTGCAGGATTACGTGCACGCGGAGGGTCGCAAGCAGGGCCGGATGGTGCAGCTCAAGCGGGTTCTCGGCCGCGACGATTTCGGTGGAGACGTGCTCTATGACGGCGACCGCTGCATCATGTGCACGCGCTGTGTTCGCTTCATGCGCGAGATCGCCGGCGAAGATCGGCTGTGCGTCGTGCAGCGCGGCGACCGCTCCGTGATCGACACGTTTTTCGACCACGGGGTGGCCGGTAACCTGTGGGCCGACAACATCATCGACATCTGTCCGGTGGGGGCGCTGCTGTCGAAGGACTTTCACCACAAGGCGCGCGTCTGGGATCTGGACCGCACGCCTTCGGTCTGCCCGAATTGCTCGCAGGGCTGCAACATCACGCTCGACACGCGAGACAATCTGGTGCAGCGGTTGCGGCCCCGTCACAACCCTGAAGTCAACTCGTACTGGATGTGCGACTACGGTCGGCTGAACTACGAATGGCTGAATCGCGAGGGTCGCCTCGAGGCGCCGCTCATGCGCGACGCCACAGGCGCGCTCGCGCCCGTCGGCTGGGAGCAAGCGGTGCTGGCGCTCGTCGGCCGGTTGAAGCAGCTCGGTGGGTCGTCGGTGACGGCTATCGCTTCACCTGCGCAGGCCAACGAAGGCGTCGCGTTGGTCGGCCGGCTGGCCGACGTGATCGGCGGCGCCACGAAGCACTACCGGTCCACTCGGCTGGAGGACGAGGAAGTCTGCCCCGGCTTCGACCGGCTGGCGCGCCGCCGCGAGCTGGCCGCGAACGGCCGTGGTCTGGAAGCACTCGGCTTTCGCCGTGTGGGCGACGACCAGGCGCGCGGTGGGCTGGGCGACGTCGCCGGCGGCGTGCTCCTCGTCCTGGGCGACGAGCTCGCCGATGCCCCGCTCGGTTTCGGTCAGGACGCGGCGCTCTTCGTCTACTTCGGGCAGCTGCTGCCACCAGCCGCCGGCCGCGCCGACTTCGTCCTGCCGATTACGAACTTCGCGCAGCAGGATGGCACCTTCACGAATCACGAGGGCCGCGTTCAGCGCTTCTGGCCGGCCCTGCAGCCGCTGCCATCCGCGCGGCCGGCATGGCAGGTGCTCGGCGTGCTGCTCGCCGGCCTCGGCGATGCGCCGGCACCGGCGACCGCGGCCGATGCGTTCCTGCGCATCGGCGAGCTGCATGACGCGTTCGCCGGTCTCAGCTATGCGGCGCTGGGCGGCCGGGGCGCACTGCTCAACGATGCCGTGCCCGTTGTGACCTCCGGCGAGGCACGCTGATGCTGCAGGAGTCACTCGAGCTGCATACGCTCGGGATGCCCGAAGGCACGGCGTTCCTCGTGATCATGGCCGCGAAGGTGATGCTCGTCTTCACGATCATCATGGTCGTCGTGGCCTACATGACGCTGGCCGAGCGCAAGGTTTCGGCGTGGATCCAGGACCGACTCGGACCGAACCGCGTAGGGCCGTGGGGGCTCTTTCAGCCACTTGCCGATGGGCTCAAGAACCTGCTGAAGGAGGAGACGAATCCGCCGCACGCGTCACGGGCCTATTTCTTCCTCGCGCCGGCGCTCGCGATCGTACCGGCGCTGGTCACGTTTGCCGTCGTCCCATTCG
Source organism: Longimicrobiales bacterium (assembly GCA_050732635.1). Classification (GTDB taxonomy): domain Bacteria; phylum Gemmatimonadota; class Gemmatimonadetes; order Longimicrobiales; family RSA9; genus JBOHRE01. Next base: position 3,388 of record JBOHRE010000089.1, read on the forward strand.
CCGCGCCGCTGCCCACGCGCTGGGGGCTCGTCGACATGATCGTGGCGGATCTGCCGATCGGCATCCTCTACGTCCTGGCGCTTGCCAGCCTGGGCGTGTACGGCCTGTTCATGGCGGGCTGGGCGTCCAACAGCAAGTACTCGTTTCTGGGCGGCTTGCGCGCCAGCGCCCAGATGGTCAGCTACGAGGTCGCGCTCGGGCTCAGCCTGATCCCGGTTTTCATGCTGGTGGGCAATGTGACGCTGCCACAGGTGGTCTGGGCACAGCAGGGCACCTACGACCTGTGGTTCGCCTTCCCGCTCGGGCTCGCCTTCTTCCTCTTCGTGATCTCGTCGTTCGCCGAGACGAACCGGCTACCGTTCGACGTGCCGGAGGCCGAGGCCGAGCTGGTGACCGGCTACCACACCGAGTACTCGTCGATGAAGTTCAGCATGTTCTTCATTGCCGAGTACGCGAACCTGGTGACCGCGTCGGCACTGATGGCCACGCTCTTCCTCGGAGGCTGGGATATTCCGCTGTGGCAGGGCGATGACATGGTCGTCGTGGCACCGGGCGTAGTCATGGGCGCGACGCCCGTGTGGTGGAAGACGCTGTTGACGCTGGGCGCCTTCGCGACCAAGACCGCCTTCTTCATGTTCGTTTTCATCTGGGTGCGTTGGACCGTGCCCCGCTTCCGCTACGACCAGGTCATGTATCTGGGCTGGAAGGTCATGCTGCCCGTCGCGCTCGCCTACATCATGCTGGTCGCCACCACGATCCTGGTGCTCGAGAGCAGCGGCATGCAGCCGGGCTTCGCGTACGGCCTGGTGCTCACCGCGGTCAACCTGGTGGCCACCGCGCTGTTCCTGTTCCTGCTCGACCGCGACCGCGTCATGGGCGGCGCGAGCTACCGGCGCGCGCGCGCTGCGGCTGCTCCGGCGGGCATCACCTACGAGCGTGTCCACGAGCGGCGCGCCGCGGAGATGGTGTGACATGGCCATTGGCGTGACGCGCGTTCGTCGGCCGCAGACCGGGACCAGCTACCTACGGGCGACGCTGAAGGGGATGGCGCTGACCTTCCGACACCTCGTCGACCCGCACAAGAACACGCTCGAGTATCCGGATGAGAAGCCGCCGATCTCGGATCGGTGGCGAGGCACGCACCGGATGGAGGTGCACGCGGACGGCCGGCCGAAATGCGTCGCCTGCGGACTTTGCCCCACGATCTGCCCGGCCAACTGCATCCGCTTGGTGCCCGGCGAGGACGATCAGGGCAACCGCTACCCGATCGTCTACGAGATCGACGAGTTTCGCTGCATCTTCTGCGGCATGTGCCAGGAGGTCTGCCCGGTCGAGGCGATCCACGTGGGAGTCGATTACGAGAACTCCGAGTATAGCCGCGATCGCTTCATCTACGATCTCGATCGGCTGATGGCACAGGACCACCCCGTCACGAATCTGTGGGACCCGAGCGACCCGCTCGGCGAGTGAGTCCATGGTCGAGCTCCTCTTCTATGTCTTCGCGGCGCTCGCCCTGGGCGGTGCCATCGGCATGGTCACACGCTCGAACCCGGTGGCCAGCCTGCTCTTCCTGGTGCTGACCTTCTTTGCGCTCGCCGCGATCTACATCCTGCTCGGCGCCCATTTCATCGGCGCGGTCCAGGTGATCCTGTACGCCGGCGCGATCATGGTCCTGTTCCTGTTCGTGATCATGCTGCTCAACCTCGGCCACGACTACCGTGCCGACATCCGCGGTGGCCTGTGGATCGTGCTCGCGTTCGCCACTGCCGGCATCGTGGGCTATGCGCTGGCCCGGCTGGCCGGCGGTACCGCCGAGCTGACCGATCGCGCCGATCAGCTCTTTTACGATGTCGCGGGATCGGCCACCACCAACCATCAACCACCAACCACCAACGGGGTGGGGCAGGGCGGGGCGGAAGGCTACGACGCCGTCGCGGCCATCGGCATCCCGCTCTTCGAGGATCACCTCGTCGCCTTCGAGGTGACGTCGATCCTGCTGCTCGTCGCCGTGATCGGCGCGATCCTGCTCGCCAAGCGGAGAGTCTGACGTGATCACGCTGTCGCTCTGGCTGTCCGCCGTGCTGTTCACGATCGGCGTCTTCGGCATGCTGGTTCGCCGCAATGCGATCATCCTGTTCATGTGCGTCGAGCTGATGCTGAACGCCGCGAACCTCGCGTTCGTCGCGCTCTCTCGCGCCCACGGCATCGACGGCCAGATCTACGTGTTCTTCGTCATGGCCGTGGCCGCTGCGGAAGCCGCGGTCGGCCTCGCTATCGTCATCTCGATCTTCCGCCTCACCGAGACCGTCGACACGAAGAGCTTCAACCTGCTGCGCTGGTAGACGACGCGTGCACGAGTTCGTACCGATCCTGCCCTGGGCAATCGTCGCGCTGCCGCTGCTCGGCTTCATGCTCAATGGTCTCGTGGCGTTTGTGGCACCCACCCGCAAGCTCCTGGCGAGTCTGGTCGGCCCGGGTGTTCTGGTCCTCGCGTTCGTCCTGGCGCTGCTGAATTTCCTCGGGATGCGAAGTGCGCAGGCGCACGATCCGTTCGTGCTCTCGTACTGGAACTGGATCGCGTCCGGCGCACTGGCGATCGACGTCGCGCTTCAGCTGGATCCGCTGTCGCTCCTGATGACCCTCATCGTCACCGGTGTCGGATCGCTGATCCACATCTACAGCATCGGCTATATGAAGGACGACCCGGGATACGCGCGTTATTTCGCGTATCTGAACCTGTTCGTCTTCTTCATGTTGGTGCTCGTACTGGGCGGCAATTTCGCGGTGATGTTCGTCGGCTGGGAGGGTGTCGGCCTGTGCAGCTATCTGCTGATCGGATTCTGGTTTCAGGACCGCGCCAAGGCGGATGCGGGGAAGAAGGCCTTCATCGTGAATCGGATCGGCGACTTCGGCTTTCTGGTCGCCATGTTTCTGATCTTCGTCAACGTCGGCTCGCTGGATTTCACGACCGTGTTCGAGGGGGCGCCGACCGCGTTCGCATATGGCGGCGCGCTCATCACTGCGATCACGCTGTTCCTGTTCCTCGGCGCCACGGGCAAGAGCGCGCAGATCCCGCTCTACGTCTGGCTGCCGGATGCCATGGCCGGCCCGACACCGGTCAGCGCTCTGATCCACGCCGCCACGATGGTGACGGCAGGGGTCTACATGGTCGCGCGCTGCAGCGTGCTGTTCGCGCTGGCCCCCGTGTCGAGCATCGTCGTGGCCGGGATCGGCGCGCTGACCGCGCTGTTCGCCGCCACGATCGGTCTGGCCCAGTACGACATCAAGCGCGTGCTCGCCTATTCGACCGTGTCGCAGCTCGGCTACATGTTCGTGGCTGTGGGTGTGGGCGCGTACGCGGCCGGCATCTTTCACCTGATGACGCACGCCTTCTTCAAAGCTTTGCTGTTCCTCGGCTCCGGTGCCGTGATCCACGCGCTGCATCACGCCTTCCACCAGAGCCATAGCACCTGGGACGCGCAGGACATGCGCAACATGGGAGGACTGCGTCGCTACCTGCCGGTGACCTGGCTGACCATGTGGGTCGGAACCCTGGCGATCGCCGGCGTCTGGCCGTTCGCCGGCTTCTTCTCGAAGGATGAGATCATCTGGCAGACGGCGGCACGATCGGTCGGTCCGTTCGCCGGCTGGTTCACGGTCTTCTGGATCATGGCGCTGCTGGCCGCGCTCCTGACCGCGTTCTACATGACGCGTCTCATGATCCTCACCTTCCACGGCAGGAACCGGAGCGGCCAGCATGCGCGTGAGCAGCTGCACGAGGCGCCGGCCGTGATGTGGGTGCCGCTCGCCATCCTGGCGCTCCTCTCGACGGTCGGCGGTTGGATCAATGTGCCGCATGCGATCGCGGAGCTGCCGGTGCTCGGCTGGGTGCCGAACTCCGAGTGGCTGCACGACTGGCTGCACCCGGTGATCGCGCCGGCCGACGCGATCTTTGCCGCTCGCGTGGGTGAGCCGCTCCACCAGGCGCCGCTCGGTGGCGGCGAGCCGGCCTGGGCGCTGATCTCGTTCGCGGTGGCGGTGGTCGTGATCGTGGTCGGCTCGGCGCTGCTGTTGCGCCGGCATTATGCGGCGGCGGTCGAGTCCAGCGAGCCGACCGGCTTCCAGCGCGTGCTCTATCGGAAGTGGTACGTGGACGAGCTCTACGATCGTCTCATCGTTCGCCCGGTCCTGGTCGGCTCACGTGCCGCCTGGCGTCTGATCGACCAGCGGCTGATCGACGGCGCCGTCGATGGCATGGCACAGCTGTCCGCGCTCGTGGGCTGGGCCGGATCACGGGTACAGACCGGGCAGCTGAATGCCTACGCCTTTGCCATCGTGATCGGGGTCCTGCTCATCCTCGGCGTCGTGACCTTCTGATATGCCCACGCTCCTGAACACCGTCGATTACGCCGGCTGGGCGCTGCACTTCCTCGTCTGGTTCCCGCTGGTCGCCATGGCGGCCGTGCTGTTGGCGCCGCCCACGTTCGCCAGGCGCCTCGCACTCACCGCCGCTGTGATCGAGCTGATCATCTCGTTACCGCTCTGGTTCGTCTTCAACCCGGCCAGCGCGCAGTTCCAGTTCACGGCGACGATCCCATGGATTCCGGAGTGGGGCGTGCACTATCGCGTCGGCGTCGATGGGATCTCCCTGCTGCTCGTGCTGCTGACCACGTTCATCTGGCCGGTCACCGTGCTCGGCTCGTTCCGCTACATACAGACGCGCGAACGGTCGTTCTACGCGATGATGCTGCTGCTCGAGACCGGCGTCGTCGGCACCTTCGTTTCGCTCGACCTGTTCCAGTTCTTCATGTTCTGGGAGGTCATGCTGATCCCGATGTACTTCATTATCGGGATCTGGGGCGGCAGCCGGCGCATTTACGCAGCCATCAAGTTCTTCCTGTTCACGGCGACGGGCTCGCTGCTGATGCTGGTCGCGATCCTGTACCTGTTCTTCAAATTCCGGGCGCTGACCGGCGACGTCTCCTTCGCCTACGGCGACCTGCTACAGGTGCCGCTCAGCTTCCGCGAGCAGTTCTGGCTCTTCACTGCGTTCGCCCTGGCGTTCGCCGTCAAGATCCCGCTCTTCCCGCTGCATACGTGGCTGCCCGATGCCCATGTGGAGGCGCCGACACCGGGATCCGTGATCCTGGCGGCCGTGCTGCTGAAGCTCGGCGCATACGGGTTCCTCCGGTTCCTGCTCCCGTTCTTTCCGGCCGCCGCGACGCACCCCACGATCGTCATGGTCATGCTGGTGCTGGGCCTGATCGGCATCCTGTACGCTGCCTGGGTCGCGGCGGTGCAGCCCGACGCCAAGAAGCTGGTTGCATACACGTCTGTGGCCCACATGGGCTTCATTGTGCTGGGCATCTTCGCCTTGACCGTGCGCGGGCTGGAAGGCGGCATGATCGTGATGCTGTCGCACGGTCTGTCCACCGGCGCCATGTTCCTGCTGGTCGGGATGCTTTACGAGCGGCGACACACGCGTCTCATCGAGGATTTCGGTGGCCTGGCCACGGTCATGCCGGTGTTCTCCGCGGTCTTCGTGTTCACCGCGCTGGTCAGCATCGGACTACCGGGCACCAGTGGCTTCGTGGGCGAGTTCCTGACGCTGCTCGGCACCTTCGAGACGCACCCGTGGGTCGCGTTGATCGGCACTAGCGGCGTCATCTTCGCCGCGTACTACATGCTGCCGATGGTGCAGCGCATCGTGTTCAATGCGTTGGACAAACCCGAGAATCGCAACCTGCGCGACCTCAGTGTGCGCGAGGGCATCGTGCTGCTGCCGCTGGTCGTCGGCATGCTGTGGTTGGGCGTCTATCCGAGGCCGTTTCTGGAACGCATGGAAGGGACTGTGAATGAGCTGATCGTGTCCGTCGAAGCCGGCCGGTTGGCGGCACCACCCGATCTGGCGCAGGTGCTGCCGCTGCGCGGCCTGCGTTTGCCGTCCGCCGGAGACTAGGCGCGTGGCGATCGATTACTCGAGTCAGCTGCATTACGTCTGGGCGCTGCTGCCGGAGATCGTGCTGTGCATTGTCGGCATGACGGTGCTGCTGCTGGATGTGTTCCAGAAGGGTGAGCGCAGCGTGCCGTCCAGCCCGGCCGTTGCCTGGCTCAGTCTGGGCGGCGTGGTTGCCGCGGCGTTGGCCAATGTCTGGGTGCTATCGCTCACCGAGACGGCTGTCGACGGCGCCGTTGCGCTCGACGAGTTTCGCGTCTTCGCCAATTTCCTGTTCCTGCTCGGTGCGGCGCTCTTCATCCTGATCGGCAAGCGGTACCTGGAGGTGGAGGGAATCAGCCTCGGCGAGCTGTACTCGCTCGCGCTTTTCGCGGCCGTCGGCATGATGCTGTTCGCCGGTACGCGCGACCTGATCCTGATCTTCCTCGGCCTGGAGCTGCTTTCTGTCGCCGTCTACGTGCTGACCGCCGCGAATCGCCGGGACCTGCGCTCGACCGAGGGCGGCCTGAAGTACTTCCTCCTGGGCGCCTTCTCCAGCGCGTTCTTCATCATGGGCATCGCGCTGGTGTACGGGGGAACCGGCACGGTCAATCTGGCGGGAATTGCGCGTGCGATCGGCGCGGATACAGCCACCGTGTCGCCGCTGGTGTTGATCGGCATGGGCCTGCTGGCCGTCGGCTTCGGCTTCAAGGTGGCGGCCGTGCCGTTTCACATGTGGACGCCCGACGCCTACGAGGGTGCGCCGGCGCCGATAACCGGCTATATGGCCGCCGCGGTCAAGGCGGCCGCTTTCGCGGCGTTCCTGCGCGTTTTCCTGACCGCCTTCGGCAGCCTGCAATCCACCTGGATCGTCATCGTCGTGTGGCTCGCTGCGCTCACCATGGTCGTGGCGAATCTCATCGCGCTCGTTGAAGGCAACGTCAAGCGGATGCTGGCGTACTCGAGCATTGCGCACGCCGGCTACCTGCTCGTCGCGCTGGCCGCCGCGAACACCTTGGGTGCAGCATCGTTCCTGTTTTATCTGGTCGTTTACACGCTGATGACGATCGGCGCCTTCGGCGTGCTGCTCGTGCTCGCGGGCAGACACGAGCAGCACCTCGACCTGGAATCCTACAGCGGCCTCGGCTGGCGGATGCCGCTGCTCGGCACCGCAATGACGATCTTTCTCTTGTCTCTGGCGGGCTTTCCGTTCACTGGCGGCTTCATCGGCAAGGTCTTCATCCTGCGCGCCGCGCTCGAGCGCGGCCTCATCGCGCTCGCGCTCTTACTCGTGCTCACCTCGCTCGTCTCGTACTTCTACTATCTGCGCGTTGCCTGGTACATGTGGTTCCGCGATCCACCCGACGCCACGGAAGCGCCGGCGCCGCTGCAGGTTACGCCGTCGCTCGGGCTCGCACTGGCCGTCTCCGTGGCAGGGGTGCTGCTGCTCGGCATCTTCCCCGGGCTCGTGCTTGAGGCCGCCGAGCGCAGCGCGCTGTCGCTGTTACTGACGCCTGCGCCGTTCGTCGCCGGCGCGCCCTGAGCCGTCGGCTTGCGGCACGACCCTTTCATCTCGCTTGACGCTCGGAAACGTCGCGGCCTAAGCTACCGCGGCCGAGTAGCGAAACGGGTGCCGAGTCAGCGGCGGGTCCGAGTAACCCCGCCCCCGCGCCCGCCCTCGCCCCAAACAAAGGACAATGAACCCTCACATCTTCCGGGAATACGATATCCGCGGGGTGGTCGAGCGCGATCTGAGCGGCGACGTGCCGTTCCGGATCGGGCGTGCCTTCGCCGTCGAGATCCTGCGCGATCACGCGGAGCGCGAGGACGTGACCGTGGTCGTCGGCCATGACAATCGGCCCAGCTCTCCGGAGCTGGCTACACGCGTGCGCGAAGGCCTGCGCAAATCGGGAATCGACGTGATCGACATCGGCGAAGTGCCAACGCCGGTGCTGTACTGGGCGGCGACGCATTATGGCGCGGCCGGCGCCATGCAGATCACGGGGTCGCACAACCCGCCGGAGTACAATGGCTTCAAGATGGTCTCGAGCCAGCGGGACATCTTCGGTCCGGCGATCCAGCAGATGCGTCAGACGATCGAGCGGGGCGCCTTCCGTGACGGCGCCGCGGAGGAGCGACGGGAGCGGCCGATTCCCGCCTACATCGCGGACGTGACGCAGCGGTTCGCGATCAGCCGACCGCTGAAGGTCGTGGTCGACTGCGGCAACGGCGTCGGCAGCCTGGTGGCCACGCAGCTGCTCGGCGCGATCGGCGCGCAGGTCGTGCCGCTCTACTGCGAGTCGGACGGGACGTTTCCGAACCACCACCCGGACCCGACGGTCGACGACTACATCCAGGATCTGATCGCGACCGTGCGCGAGGAACACGCCGATGTGGGCATCGGCTTCGATGGTGACGCCGACCGGCTGGGCGTCGTGGATGAGCACGGCGACGTGGTCCGGGGCGATCTGCTGCTGCTGCTGTTCGGCCTGGACCTCATCGAGCGAAAGGGACCCGGGCAGAAGCTGATCTTCGACGTGAAGTGCTCGCAGGCCGTGCCGGAGGTCTTCGCTGCCGCCGGCGGTGAGCCCATCATGTGGAAGACCGGTCACTCCCTGATCAAGCAGAAGATGCGCGAGACCGGTGCACCGATCGCCGGCGAGCTGTCGGGTCACATCTGCTTCGCCGACGACTATTACGGATTCGACGACGCGCCGTACGCCGCCTGCCGGCTGGTCGACCTGCTGGCGCGCAAGGGCAGGCCGCTCTCGGAGCTGATCGGCGAGTTCCCGCGCTACGTCGCGACGCCCGAGATGCGCGTCGACGTCACCGAGGAGCTGAAGTGGGAGATCGTGCGCGCGGCCGTGGACCATTTCCGCCGCGACCACGAGGTCGTCGACATCGACGGCGCGCGCGTGCTGTTCGACGGTGGCTGGGGGCTACTGCGGGCGTCCAACACGCAACCCGTGCTCGTGATGCGATTCGAGGCGCGGGATCAGCAGACGCTGGACGAGATCCGCCGCGCATTCGAAGAATACCTGCACGGGCAGGGTGTCGGGCTGACCGCGCACGCCGGGCACTGAGTGGCGCCGAATCCGAATGACGCGACGTCGCTTCGCACGCGAACAGGCCGCAGGCTCCTGAGCCGATGAATCGCCGGCTCGTGCGCCTGCTCGTGACCGCCGGCGCCGGTTTGCTGCTGGGCCTCGTGGCCGCACGTCTCGGCATCGAGCTGTATACCAACGCGCTGTGGTACGGCTCCGTCGGCTATAGCGACGTGTTCTGGCGCAGGCTCCTGGTTTCTGGCCTGGTGCAGGTCGTGGCCGCGGTCGTTGCCGCCGCGATCGTCCTGGCCAATCTCGGCGTGCTCGCCCGCCGGCTCGGCACGATCCAGCTGCGGCGCCGGTACGGAAATCTCGAGATCGCCGAGCAGGTGCCGCGCGGCTACCTCCGGCTCGTCATACTGGTCGTTGCCGCGCTGAGCGGCTGGTGGCTCGCCGCCGTCGAGTTTGGCGGCGGCGCGGGGATCGACGTGCTCGCCTGGGCTCGTCGGGTCGACTGGAACCTCGCCGACCCGCTCTTCGGCCACGACCTTTCCTTTTACGTCTTCAGCCTGCCGCTGTACGCGCGCGTATACACGCTCGTGCTGCTCAGCGTGCTCTGGAGTCTGATCCTGGTCACCGCGGGCTATGCGCTGCTCGGCATGCTGCGCTGGGAGCACAACCGGCCGCAGCTCGGCGAGCCGGCCAGGCTCCATTTCGTCGTGCTGGCGACGTCGCTGCTCGCCCTGCTCGCCATCCGATTCTGGCTCGCACGCTACGACGTCCTGTTGAATGGCACCGGCGTGCGCGAGGCGGTCGGCTATACGGACGTGACCGCGCGGCTGCCTGCCCGGGCCGCGCTCGCCGGGCTCGCGCTGGTGGCC
>JBOHRE010000090.1:0-12424 GCA_050732635.1 Longimicrobiales bacterium
TACATGTACCGCTGGCGACCTCTGAAGCGCACGCGGCCCTTCTTCATGAAGCCTTCGTACTGCCGCAGCAGCAGGTGCTGTTGCATCTGCTGCACGGTGTCGAGCGCGACACCGACGACGATCAGCAGCGAAGTGCCGCCGAAGAAGAACGCCTGGATGTCGAACCAGTCGAAGATCAGGAACGGCAGCAGCGCGATCGCGGCCAGGTACAGCGAGCCGGGCACGGTGATGCGGCTCAGGACCTGGTCGATGTACTCGGCGGTGCGCGCGCCCGGCTTCACGCCAGGCACGAATGCGCCCTGTTTCTTCAGGTTCTCGGCCAGGTCGACCGGATTGAAGATGATCGCCGTGTAGAAGTAGCTGAAGAAGACGATCAGCACGGTGTAGCTGAAATAGTAGATCCAGTTGCCGGGCGCGAAGGTCTGCGACAGCTCCTGCAGGAACGGCACACTGCTGAACGCGGCGATCGTACCGGGCACGATGATGATCGACTGCGCAAAGATGATCGGCATGACGCCCGCCGAGTTGATGCGCAGCGGGATGAAGCTCTTCTGGCCCTCGCGGATGCGGCCGCGTCCCATCACCTTGCGCGGGATCTGCACGGGGATCTTGCGCGCGGCCATTGTCATGGCGACGACGCCGGCAACCACGGCGACCATGACCGCGATCAGCACGATCAGCTTGACCGGCCCGATGATGCCGGCAGTGACCTGCTCCCAGGTCAGCACGACGGCGCCCGGGAAACCCTGGATGATCGAGAAGAAGATCAACAGCGACGCGCCGTTGCCCACGCCACGATCGGTGATCTGCTCGCCCAGCCACATCACGAAGATCGCGCCCGTCGTCAGGATCAGCGACGTCGTCAGGATGAATCCTAGCCCGGGCGCGAGCACGGACTCGCCGAGATTCTGCAGGAACACCGCGTAGCCATAGCCCTGGCCGAAGGCGAGCGCGACCGTCGCATAGCGCGTCCACTGCGTCAGCTTCTTGCGCCCGTCCTCGCCCTCCTTCTGCATCTTCTCGATGGTCGGGAAGACGGCGGCCAGCAGCTGAAACATGATGCTGGCGGAGATGTAGGGCATGATCCCCAGCGCGAACACTGTCGCCCGCTGCAAGGCGCCACCCACGAACATGTCGTAGACGCCCAGCAGCGTGTTCTGGAGCGCGCCGAACTGCTGCTCGAGCACCGCCACATCCAGCGACGGCACCGTGATGTGCGCGCCGACCCGGTAGATCAGCAGCGCCATGAGCGTGAAGAGGATCTTGGACTTCAGCTCCGGGATCCGAAACAGATTCGGGATCGGATTGGCCATGGTGACTCAGGCCTCCCCGCCTGCCGACGTCTTCCGCGACGCGCGCTTGCGCTTCGCCGGCGCCGCCGCAGGCCGTTCCCCCGCCCCCGCGCCCGCCTCATCCGTCGTCCCTGTCGTCGGGTCGGAGCTGGCCCCAGGCCGTTCCCCCGCGCCCGCCCCCGCCCCCGCGCGCGCCTCGATCACCTCCACGGTCCCGCCAGCGGCCTCGATCTTCTGGCGCGCGGACTTCGTGAACGCGTGGGCACGCAGGGTGAGCTTCCGGGCGACGTCGCCATCTCCCAGGATCTTGACCAGCCGGCCGCGACGCACGAGCCGGTGGCCGGCGAGCTCGGCGGGACCAATGGTGTCGGCCTCGAGGCGCTCGAGCTCACGCAGGTTGACGGTCTCGTACTCGGTGCGGAACGGCTTGTTGTTGAAGCCGCGCTTGGGCAGGCGCCGCTGCAGCGGCATCTGGCCGCCCTCGAACCAGGCGGGCGTGCCGTGATGGCCAGTGCGCGCCTTCTGCCCCTTGTGGCCCCTGCCCGACGTCTTGCCGGTGCCGCTGCCCGGCCCACGGCCGAGCCGCTTCTTCGAGTGCGTCGCGCCATCGGGCGCGCGCAGCTTGCTCAGGTCCATCTACGCCTCGCCTCCGTCCAGCTCCTCGACGTCCACGAGGTGCTGGACCTGGAAGATCATGCCGCGAATGTCGGGCGCGTCATAATGCTCGACGCTGTGGTTGGGACTCTTCAGCCCGAGCGCCTTCAGCGTGGCGCGGTGCTTGTTCGGCCTGCCGATCCCGCTCCGCACCTGCGTGATGCGCAGCCGCTTCGACGCCGCCTTCTTCTTAGCCACGGACCACCCCCAGCTCCTCGATCGTGATGCCCCGCTCCCGCGCCGCGACCTCCGGTGAGACCAGGTGGGTCAGCGCGTCCAGCGTGGCCCGCGCGACGTTGATCGGGTTGTTCGAGCCCAGACTCTTCGTCAGCACGTCCGTGACGCCAGCCGCCTCGAGCACGGCGCGCACCGGGCCACCGGCGATCACGCCGGTGCCGGGGTGTGCCGGCTTCAGCAGCACGCGCGCCGCACCCTGGCGCCCCACGATCTCGTGCGGGATCGTGCCCTTGGTCAGCGGCACGGTGATCATCTGCCGACGGCCATGGTCGAGGCCCTTGCGGATCGCCTCCGCCACCTCGTTCGCCTTGCCGAGCGCAATCGCGATCCGCCCGTTCTTGTCGCCGACCGCGACCAGCGCCGTGAACGAGAAGCGTCGGCCACCCTTCACGACCTTGGCGACGCGGTTCACGAAGATCACGTTCTCGACCAGATCGCTCTCCTGCCGGCCGCGTCGCGGGCCCCGATTGTCCTTTGCCATGACTCTCCTAGAACTCCAATCCGCCCTCGCGAGCGCCATCGGCGAATGCCGCTACACGCCCATGATAGATGTAGCCGCCTCGATCGAAGACGACGCGCGTGATGCCCTTTGCCTTCGCGCGCTCCGCCAGCAGCTTGCCCGCGGCGCGGCTGCGCTCCCGCTTCGTCCCCCCGCCGTCGCCCTCCTCGCCTGCCTTCACCGCGTCGGCCAGCGACGTGACACCGAGCAGCACCTGGCCCGCAACATCATCGATGACCTGCCCCTGGATGTGCTTGCTCGAGCGGTGCACCACCAGCCGCGGACGCTCGGCCGTGCCGAACACCTTCTTCCGCACTCGCCGGTGCCGCCGCAGCCGTCTGCCCTCGCGCGCCTTCGTCTTGCTCGTCGCCATCGGTCTCTATCCGTGCCGTTGCTCACCATCAACCATCAACCATCAACCGCCAACCATCGGCCGCCGTTCCGCTACTTCGCGCCCGTCTTACCCGCCTTGCGTCGGACCTGCTCGCCCTGGTAACGGATGCCCTTGCCCTTGTAGGGCTCCGGTGGCCGCACCTCGCGGATCTCTGCCGCGACCTGGCCGACTTTCTGCTTGTCGATGCCTTCGATCACGACCTGCGTCGGCGCCGGCGCGCTCAGCGTGATCCCCTCCGGCTCGGGATACGTGACCTGATGCGAGTAGCCGACGCTCAACACGAGGTTCTTGCCCTTCTTCTCCGCGCGGTAGCCGACGCCGATCAGCTCGAGCTGTTTCTTGAACCCGTTCGTCACTCCGTGCACCATGTTCGCCAGCAACGCCCGCGTCAGGCCGTGCAGTGCGCGCTGCTCGTGCGTCTCCGAGCCGCGCTCGACGAGCAGTGTGCCATCCTCCTGACGGATCGTCAGCTCGGGCCGGAAGCTCCGCGTCAACTCGCCCTTCGGCCCCTTCACCCGTACCGTGGACCCGTCGATCGTGATCTCGACGTTCTTCGGGATCGGTACCGGCTTCTTTCCGACTCGCGACATTGTGGTTCTCTCCTACCAGACCAGCGCCAGCACTTCGCCACCGACGTTGCGCGCGCGCGCCTCGCGGTCGGTCATCAGCCCCTGCGACGTCGACACGATCGCCAGGCCGAGCCCGTTCCGCACGCGCGGCAGCTCACCCGCTCCGGCGTAGGCGCGGCGGCCCGGCCGCGACACTCGCTTCAGGTCGCGAATCACCGGCCGCTGATCGTAGTACTTCAGGTACAGCCGTAGAATTCCGTGCCGCCCGTCATCCAGGACCTTGTAGTCGTGGATGAAATGCGACTCCTTCAGGATCCGCGCGATTTCCGTCTTGAGCTTCGACACCGGCATGTCCACGCGCTTGAGTCCGGCACGTCCTGCGTTCCGGATCCGCGACAGCATGTCGGCGATCGGGTCGGTCATCATGAACTTCGTCTCCTATAGTATCCGGCACGTCTCCGGACTTGTAGGAAGTGGATTGGATCGTCCGCCGTCCCGCGTCCTCCGCGGTTCGCGACGGCTGACGCTCGACGGTCGACGTCGTTTACCAGCTCGCCTTGCGCACGCCCGGGATCTCGCCCTTCAGCGCCAGCTCGCGGAAGCAGATCCGGCACAGCGTGAAGCGCCGCAGGAACGCGCGCGGCCGACCGCACCGCTCGCAGCGGTTCTTCTTCCGGACCTCGAACTTCGGCTTGCGCCGACTCTTCTCGATCAGAGCTTTCTTCGCCATACACCCCTTGTTCGTCGTCGCCTGCGACTCAGCCACCGAGGCCAGGTCCGGCGCACGGGCCTACTCCGCTGGTCCCGCGATCTCCGCGCCACCCACCAGCACCGGCGCCTCACCGCGGAACGGTACACCGAACTCGCGCAGCAGAGCGTACGCCTCATCGTCCTTGTCCGTCGACGTCACCATCACGATGTCCATCCCGTGAACCTTCTGGACCTTGTCGTAGTCGATCTCGGGAAAGATCATCTGCTCCTTGACGCCGAGCGTGTAGTTGCCGCGCCCATCGAAGGAGCGCGACGGCAGACCCCGAAAATCGCGCAGCCGCGGGATCGCCACGTTGATCAGGCGGTCCAGGAACTCGTACATCCGCTGGCGCCGTAGTGTCACCATCGCGCCGATCGGCATGCCCTGGCGCAGAGCGAAATTCGAGATCGCCTTCTTGGCTTTGGTGACCACCGGCCTCTGACCCGTGATCAGGCCCAGCTCCTCGACCACGGAGTCGAGCAGCTTCGGCGTCTTCGGCGCCTCGCCCAGACCCACGTTCAGCACGATCTTCTCCAGCCGTGGCACCTCGTACGGGTTGTGCCAGCCGAACTGCTGCTGCAGCTTCGGCCGCACCCGCTCCTCGTAATGAATCTGTAGTCTCGGCTTCATTGGCTTTCCACTACTGCGACTTCGGAATCGGGTTCCCGCTGCGCACGCCGATCCGCTCCTTCGTGCCGTCCTTGTCCATGTGGACCCGTGTCCGCGTCGGCTCGCTGGTCGCCGGATCGATCAGCATCACGTTCGATGCGTGGATCGGCTCCTCGTAACGCATGATGCCGCCTTCCGGGTTCTCCTGCGTCGGCCGCTTGTGATGCGCGCGCACGTTCACCCCCTCCACCACCACGCGGTTCTGCTCGCGCAGCACCCGCAGCACGGTGCCCTCCGTGCCCGCAAAGTTGCCGCGGATCACCTTGACGTGGTCGCCCTTGCGCACGTGCAGCTTCTGCTTGTGCTTCGGCTTCACCTCGCGCTTCGTGCGCGTGCGGCCGCCGCCCATCGGTCTGCGTGCCATGTCAGATCACCTCCGGCGCCAGCGACACGATCTTCATGAATCGCTTCTCGCGCAGCTCGCGTCCCACCGGTCCGAAAATGCGCGTTGCGCGCGGCTCACCGGCGTCCGTGATCATCACGGCGGCATTGTCATCGAAACGAATGTAGGAGCCGTCCTTGCGCCGGATCTCCTTCGCGGTCCGCACGACGACCGCGCGCGCGACCTCGCCCTTCTTGACTGTGCCATCGGGCAGCGCGTCCTTGACCGCGACAATGATGATGTCGCCGACCGAAGCGTAGCGCCGTCCGGAGCCGCCCAGCACGCGAATGCACTTCGCCTGCTTCGCGCCCGAGTTGTCGGCGATCCGGACCATCGACTCCTGCTGGATCATCGCCGCCTCACTTCGCGCGCTCGAGAATCTCGAGCAGCCGCCAGCGCTTCGTCTTCGACAGGGGCCGCGTCTCAGCGATGCGGACCAGATCACCCGCACGCGCCGCATTCTCCTCATCGTGCGCGTGCAGCTTCTTGGTCCGCACGATCTGCTTGCCATAGACCGGGTGCGTCACGCGCCGCTCGATTACGACCACGACCGTCTTGTTCATCTTGTCGCTGACCACGCGACCGACACGGACCTTGCGACGTCCGCGCTCCTGGGTCTGCTCCATCGGCTCCGCCATGTCCCGTATCACGCCCTCTCCACCTTTGCCAGCTCGCGCTCGCGCAGGATCGTCTTCAGCCGCGCCACGTCGCGGCGCAGGTCGCGTAGCAGCGCCGGATTCTCCAGCTGCTGGGTCGCGCTGCGGAAGCGCAGCCGGAACAGCTCTTCCTGGATCTGCTCGGCACGCTCGCGGATCTCCGCGTCCGTCATGTCACGAATCTCGGCCGGCGTCATTCGCCACCTCCGGCTCGCGTGACGAACTTTGTCTTCACCGGCAGCTTCGCCGCGGCCAGTGCGAAGGCGCGCCGCGCGATGTCCTCCGTGATCCCCTCGAGCTCGAACATCACTCGCCCCGGCTTGATCACCGCCACCCACAGCTCCGGGTTGCCTTTGCCCTTGCCCATCCGCGTCTCGGCCGGCTTCTTGGTCACCGGCTTGTCCGGGAAGATGCGAATCCAGACCTTGCCGCCACGCTTGATGTGTCGCGTCATGGCGACACGTGCCGCCTCGATCTGACGCGCCGATACCCAGCCCGGCTCCAGCGCCTGCAGCCCATAATCGCCGAACGCGACATAGTTCCCCCGCGTCGCCGACCCGCGCGTGCGCCCCTTGAAGCGCTTCCTGAACTTCACCCTCTTGGGAGCCAGCATCTAACTACCGTTCGTGGTTCTTGGTTGGTCGTTGGTGGTTCCCCCGCCCCCGCGCCCGCCCCCGCCTACGGGCGCCCTCAGGCGCCCGTCGAATACGTCCGGCCGCTCCGCCGGTCCTCAATGATTTCGCCCTTGAAGATCCAGACCTTCACGCCGATGGTGCCGAACGTCGTCTTCGCGGTCGACAGCGCATAGTCGATGTCCGCGCGCAGCGTGTGCAGTGGCACGCGACCCTCGTGATAGCCTTCGCTGCGCGCGATCTCGGCGCCGCCCAACCGGCCGCCGCACTGGATCTTGATCCCCTCCGCACCGCCACGCATCGCTCCCTGCACCGCTCGCTTCATGGCGCGTCGGAACGAGATCCGCTGCGTGAGCTGATGCGCCACGTTGTCCGCCACCAGCTGCGCGTCCAGCTCTGGCCGCTTGATCTCCTCGACGTTGATCGAGACTTCGCTCTTCGTCAGGTGCGCCAGCTCGTCACGCAGCTTGTCCACCTCGGCGCCTCGCTTGCCGATCACCACACCCGGTCGCGCCGTATGCACCGTGATCACGATCTTCTGCGGTGTGCGCTCGATCTCGATCTCGGCCACCGCCGCGTGCTGCAGCCGCGCATGAAGGTACTTACGGATCGTCTCGTCTTCCCTGAGCAGCTCGCCGAAGTTGCGTTCCGCGTACCACCGCGACTTCCACGACTTCAGGATGCCGAGCCGGAACCCTACCGGATGTGTCTTCTGTCCCATGCCTACTCCTTGCGGTCCACGACGACGACGACGTGGCTCGTCGGTTTGTTGATGGGCGCCGCACGCCCCATCGCCGCCGCACGCCAGCGCTTCAGTCGCGGACCTTCGTTGACGTACGCCTCTTTCACGTACAGCTCATCGACGTCGACCGTCTCGTTCTGCGTGTCGGCCTTGTCGCGCGCATTGGCGACAGCCGAGCGCAGCGTCTTGTCGAAATCGATCGCCGCCCGCTTCTTCGAGTACTGCAGCAGCGCGTACGCCTCGTTCACGGTCTTGCCGCGGATCAGATCCGCGACCAGCCGCATTTTCCGCGGACTCTGTCGGATGTATTTGCTGATCGCTCGCGCTTCCATGATCGCTTCCCTCGTCAGCTCACCCGCGCCCGCTTGTCCGCGGCGAGCTTGCCACCGTGACCCCGGAACAGACGCGTCGGCGCGAACTCGCCCAGCTTGTGGCCCACCATGTTCTCCGAGATGTACACCGGGATGAACTTGTTTCCGTTGTGCACCGCCAGCGTGTGCCCGACGAAGTCGGGCGAGATCGTCGACGCACGCGCCCACGTTTTCACCACGCGCTTGTCGTTGCGCGAGTTCATCTCCTGGATGCGCTGCAGGAGCTTCGCATCGATGTAAGGGCCCTTCTTTACCGATCTCGACATCTCTGGTCCCTGCTCCCGTGGTCCCTTGTGCCTGGTCCCTGGTTCGTGGCCCGCCCTTCACGGGCCACGACACCACTGACCGCGTCTACTGCGTTGCCTTGCCGCGGCGACGACCTCGCACCACGTACTTGGTCGACTTCTTCTTCGACTTGCGCGTCTTCTTGCCTTCCGGCTTGCCCCAGGGCGAGGTGGGCGGGCGGCCGCCCGAGCTGCGGCCCTCGCCGCCGCCCAGCGGGTGATCGACCGGGTTCATGGCGACGCCTCGCACATGCGGCCGCACACCACGCCAGCGCTTCGCGCCAGCCTTGCCCAGCACCTGGAGCTCATGGTCGACATTGCCGACCTGGCCGATCGTCGCGACGCACTCCTTGCGCACCATGCGCACCTCGGTCGACGGCAGGCGCAGCGTAACGAAGTCGCCTTCCTTGGCGACGACCTGCGCAGCCGCACCGGCCGAGCGCACGATCTGGCCGCCGCGGCCGATCTTCAGCTCGACATTGTGCACGACCGTGCCGAGCGGCACCTCGGCCAACGGCATGGCATTGCCGATCCGCACGTCCGAGCCGGGGCCACTCACCACCGTGGCGCCGACCTCCAGCCCGCGCGGATGCAGGATGTAGCGCTTGTCGCCGTCCGCGTAATGGATCAGCGCGATATTGGCCGAGCGGTTGGGATCGTATTCGACCGCCACCGCCGTGCCCGGCACGCCGTGCTTGTCCCGCTTGAAGTCGATGCGCCGGTACTTCCGCTTGTGGCCGCCACCGCGCCGCCGCGAGGTGATGTGGCCGGAGTGGTTGCGCCCGCCGCTCTTCGACAACGGCTCGAGCAACGTGCGCTCCGGCTCCGTCTTCGTCACCTCGTCGAACGCCGCGATCGAGCGGAACCGCGTGCCCGGCGTGACCGGCCTGAACTTTTTGATCGGCATCGTACCTCAGCTCACTCTCAAACCATCAACCATCGACCATCAACCATCGACCATCAACCATCAACCATCAACCATCAACCATCGACCATCAACCGCCGTTCAGATCCCCTCGTAGACATCGATCCGCTCGCCTTCGGCCAGCTTCACGATCGCCTTCTTGAAGGCCGGTCGCTTACCGACCGAGCGGCCGACTCGCCGCCACTTGCCGCGATAATTCATCGTGCGGACTGCCGCGACCTCGACATTGAACAACTGCTTGATGGCATTGCCGATCTCGATCTTGTTCGCATCCCGCGCAACGATGAACGCGTAGGCATTCCGCTCTTCGGCCAGGTTGGTCGACTGCTCCGTGACGATTGGGCGGATGATCACCTCGCGCGCGCTACGCATGCGCCACCTCCGCGGCGCGCTCCAGCGCGCTGACCTCGAGCACGATCGAGTCCGCCCACAGCAGGTCATAGGCCGACTCCTCGCCGAACGGCCGCACCACCACGCCCGCCAGATTGCGCGACGAGAGGTGGATCGACTCCCTCACGCCGTCGGTCAGGATCAGGACGTTGCCCGACACGTCCAGCTTGTCCAGCAGACCGACGATCAGCTTCGTCTTCGGCTCGGCCAGCGGGAACGCGTCCAGCAGCACGATCGCGCCGTCCTGTGCCCGCGCATTGAACGCCGATCGCCGCGCCAGCCACTTCACCTTGCGCGGCACCTTCTGCGTGAAGTTCCGGTTCGGCCGCGGCCCGAACACGCTGCCGCCGCCGCGCCACTGCGCCGAACGCGTCGACCCCTGTCTGGACCGGCCCGTGCCCTTCTGCCGCCAGGGCTTGCGGCTGCCGCCCGCTACCTGCGCGCGCGTCTTGGTGCTCGCTGTCGCCTGGCGCTGATTCGACATCATCGCCTTCACCGTCTGCCACATCGCAGGCTGGTGTACGACGCCGTCGAACAGCGCTTCCGGCAGCTCGCGCTCGCCGCTCTTCTCACCTTCGGTCGTGAAGACCGGAGCCTTCATGGTCGCCCTCGTCTCGATCGCTCCAACCATCAACCATCAACCATCAACTACGCCTCAGCTACTTCCGGATGAACACCACGCTGTTGCGCGCACCAGGTACCGGGCCGCGCACGAACAGCAGGTTCCTGTCCGCATCCACTCTGACCACGCGCACGCTGCGCAGCGTCTGACGGGCCGCTCCCATGTGGCCCGGCAGCTTCTTGCCCTTGATCACGCGCGACGGGTTCGTGCCCGGTCCCAGCGTGCCCGGATTTCTCGATCGCGGATGGCCGTGCGAGCCGGGCCGCCCGGTGAAGCCGTGGCGCTTGACCACACCCTGGAAGCCGCGCCCCTTGGTCGTCCCGGTCACGATGACCGTGTCGCCGTCGGCGAACTGATCGACGCCCAGCTGCTGGCCAACCTCGACACTGGCATCCGCCGCCAGCGGAAACTCGCGCAGCCGGCGCGGCGCGTAATCGAGCCCCGCCTTGGCTGCATGCCCCTTCTCGGCCTTGCTCCCGCGCGCGTCCTTCTTCCGTCCCCAGCCGAGCTGCAACGCCGCGTAGCCGTCCTGCTCCACGTTCTTCACCTGCGTCACCGTGCAGGGCTCCGCCTCGATGACCGTCACCGGCACCACCGCGCCGGCCTCATCGAAGATCTGGGTCATGCCCAGCTTGCGCCCGATTATCGCTGCCATTGGCCTCGCCGTCCGCTCCCGTTACTCGCGCTGCCTGGTGTCCGCTGACCTCTGAGCTGCTCGCCCTGCGTTCGTGGTTGATGGTTGATGGTTGATGGTTGATCGTTCGTAGGTCACCATCAACCATCAACCATCGACTATCGACCACTTCAGTCCACCTTGATCTCGACGTCGACGCCGGCCGGCAAATCCAGCTTGGTCAGCGCGTCGATCGTCTGCGGGCGCGAGTCGATGATCTCGATCACGCGCTTGTGCGTCTTCATCTCGAACTGCTCGCGGCTCTTCTTGTCGATGTGCGGCGAGCGCAGCACCGTCCAGCGCTGAATGCGCGTCGGCAGCGGGATCGGCCCCGAGATCCGCGCACCGGTCTTCTCCGCCGTGCGCACGATGTCCGACGCCGTCTGATCGATCACCGCGTGATCGAACGCCTTCAGCCTGATGCGAATCTTGCCGCCCGCCATTGCTCGCCTCGCCTTCGGTTTCCGGTCCGACTCAGTCCAGGATCTCGGTCACGACGCCCGCACCCACCGTGCGGCCGCCCTCGCGGATCGCGAAGCGCAGCTCCTTCTCCATGGCGATCGGCGTGATCAGCTCGATCTCCATCTGCACGTTGTCGCCCGGCATCACCATCTCCACTCCACCCGGCAGCTGCACCGCACCCGTCACGTCCGTCGTCCGGAAGTAGAACTGCGGCCGGTACCCGTTGAAGAACGGCGTGTGGCGCCCGCCCTCCTCCTTCGTCAGCACGTATACCTCCGCCTTGAACTTCCGGTGCGGCGTGATCGAGCCCGGCTTCGCCAGCACCATCCCCCGCTCGATCTCTTCCTTGTCCACCCCGCGCAGCAGCAGCCCCACGTTGTCCCCCGCCCGCCCCTCGTCCAGGATCTTCCGGAACATCTCCACCCCCGTCACCACCGTCTTCTTCGCCGCCCCGAACCCCACCAGCTCGATCTCCTCGCCCACCTTGATGATCCCGCGCTCGATCCGCCCCGTCGCCACCGTCCCCCGCCCTGTGATGCTGAACACGTCCTCCACCGGCATCAGGAACGGCTTGTCGATGTCGCGCTGCGGCTCGGGGATATACGTGTCCACCGCAGCCAGCAGCTCGCCCACCTTCTGCCCCCACTCGCTCGCCGGATCCCCGCTCTCCAGCGCCTTCAGCGCGCTCCCCCGGATCACCGGAATCTCGTCCCCCGGATAGTCGTACTCGCTCAGCAGCTCCCTCACCTCCAGCTCCACCAGCTCCACCAGCTCCTCGTCGTCCACCATGTCCACCTTGTTCAGGAAGACCACGATGTAGGGCACGTTCACCTGCCGCGCCAGCAAGATGTGCTCGCGCGTCTGCGGCATCGGCCCGTCCGCCGCCGATACCACCAGGATCGCCCCGTCCATCTGCGCCGCGCCCGTGATCATGTTCTTCACGTAGTCCGCATGCCCCGGACAGTCCACGTGCGCGTAGTGCCGCTTCTCCGACTCGTATTCCACATGCGCCGTCGCGATCGTGATCCCCCGCTCGCGCTCCTCCGGCGCCTTGTCGATCTCGTCGAACGGGATGAACTGCGCCAACCCCTTCGTCGCCTGGATCTCCGTGATCGCCGCCGTCAACGTCGTCTTCCCATGATCCACGTGCCCGATCGTCCCCACGTTCACGTGCGGCTTCGTCCGCTCGAATTTCGCCTTGCCCATTGGTCCTGTCGGTC
>JBOHRE010000091.1:0-12369 GCA_050732635.1 Longimicrobiales bacterium
CTGTTCGCCGGCATCGCCGCCCACACACTCGAGCCGCTGACCTGGTCGCCGACCGCCGCGTTCGGGCTGATGCTCGGCGTCGCGGGGCACGCCGTCGGCTGGCCGTTCGCGCGCCGCGGCTCGCAGAGCATTGCCGACGCGCTCGCCTCGCTGTTGCGCGCTCATGGCGGTGAGGTGCGGACCGGCGAGTACATCGAGTCGCTCGACGCGCTGCCGCGCACGCCCGCGACACTGCTCGATCTCACGCCGCGACAGGTGCTCGCGGTGGCCGGCTCGCGGCTGCCCCGCCGCTACCGGCGCGCGCTCACACGGTGGCGCTACGGTCCCGGCGTGTTCAAGCTCGACTGGGCGCTGGCCGAGCCGATTCCCTGGCGCGCGCCCGACTGCGCTCGCGCGGGAACCGTGCACCTCGGCGGCACGGCCGACGAGCTGACGGCATCCTCGCTCGCGCCCTGGGAGCGCCGCATTCCTGAGCGGCCGCTGGTGATCCTGGCGCAGCCGAGCCTGTTCGATGCGACCCGCGCTCCCGAGGGACGGCACGTCGCCTGGGCCTACTGCCACGTGCCGCACGCCTCGACCGCGGATGCGGCCGCACTGATCGAGGCGCAGGTCGAGCGCTTCGCGCCCGGATTCCGCGACACGATCCTGGCGCGGCACAGCATGACCGCCGCCGAGCTGGAACGGCACAACCCGAACATGGTCGGCGGCGACATCAACGGCGGCGTCGCCGACCTGCGGCAGCTCTTCTTCCGGCCGACCATCCGGCCGGTGCCCTACCGCACGCCGGTCGACGGCCTCTACATCTGCTCCGCGTCGACGCCGCCCGGCGGCGCCGTGCACGGCATGTGCGGCTACCACGCCGCCCGCACCGCCCTGTCAGACCGGCTTTGACCGTTCGACCCGGCCTCGCGCTTCGCTCCGCTTCGACCTAAGCTTGCAGCCGGGTCGGTTTCGCTCGAGCATCCGATCGAACGGTTCCGCTATTCCAAGCAGGCGTCTCGCTCAAGGCTCCGCCCACTCCGCGGCCTCCGCGTGATCAGTTGAGGTTCCGTGGCCGCGGAGCGTGACGAACCCCGAGAGTAAAGGCGGTCCGAATGAAACGGGTGGGGATCGGCTTCGTTTGTGGCTTCATTGCCGTGCTCGTGTTCCACCAAGGCATGCTCGCGGTGCTGAACGCCGTGGGCATGACGGAGGCGCGGCCGTTCCCGACGACAGCGACCGAGCCGTTCGGCGTGCCGCAGATCTGGTCGGCCGCATTCTGGGGGGGTGTGTGGGGCGTCGTCTTCGCGTGGGTGGAGCGCTACTTCCCGCGAGGCGCGGGCTACTGGCTCGCGGCGCTCGCGTTCGGTGCGTTCGCACTGACGCTCGTGGCGATGCTGGTAGTCCGGCCGCTGAAGGGCCAGCCGCTCGCGGCCGGCGGCGCGACGGCGCTCATGGTGGGCCTGCTGCTCAACGGCGCGTGGGGCGTGGGCACGGCGTTGCTGCTGCGCGCTGCTGCGCGGGCGCGCACCTGATCCGGGATTCGACCTCGCGGGGCAAGCGTATGCGACTCTTGCGGCCCATCACCACGCTGGCGCTGCTGCTGCTGGCGCCGCACGCGACGGGCGCCCAGCAGCAGGACGAGCTCATCGTGCTGCGCGCCGCCGGACTGCTCGACGTCGAGGCGGGCCGCGTCGTGCCGGACGCGCTGGTCGTGGTTCGCGGTGAGCGGATCGAGCGCGTCGGCGGCGCCGTGCCCGAGGGCGCGCGCGTGGTCGACCTCGGCGAGCGAACCCTGCTGCCCGGCTTGATCGACCTGCACGTCCACCTCACGGGTCAGATCGAGCCCGGCTGGGTGCACCGCCGCGTCACCGAGAGCCCGGTCGAGGCCGCGCTGCGCGGCGTGGCCCATGCCCGGCGTACCCTGGACGCGGGCTTCACGACGGTGCGGGACCTGGGCGCGCCCGGCTTCGCGAACGTCGCACTGATGCGCGCCAGCGATGCCGGCTGGATCGCGGCACCGCGCATCGTGCCGGCGGGGCACTCGATCGGCATCACCGGCGGGCACTGTGACGTAACCGGCTACGCGCCGGGTGTGCTCGAGACCTCACCGCGCGAAGGCATCGCGAACGGCGTGGCGCAGGTGCTCGAGGCCGTGCGTCATCAGCTCAAGCAGGGCGCGAAGGCGGTCAAGATCTGCGCGACGGCGGGGGTGCTTTCCTTCGAGGAGTCCGTCGGCGCGCAGCAGATGAGCGCCGAAGAGATGCGTGCGGCCGTCGAGGAGGCGGCGCGTCACGGCATCGGCGTGGCCGCGCACGCGCACGGCACGGAGGGCATCAAGGCGGCCGTGACCGCCGGCGTCGCGACGATCGAGCACGGCTCCGTGCTGGACGATGAGGCGATCCGGCTGATGCGCGAACGAGGCACGTATCTCGTGCCGACCACGTACCTCGTCGATGTGATCGATCTCGCTGCACTGCCGCCACCGATCCGGGCCAAGGCGGAGTGGGTCCTGCCCCGCGCACGCGAGAGCCTGCGCCGGGCGATCGCCGCCGGCGTGCCGATCGCCTTCGGCACCGATGCCGGCGTCTTCCCGCACGGCCAGAACGCGCGCGAGCTCGGCGTGCTGGTGTCCCTCGGCATGACGCCGCTGGCCGCATTGCGGGCGGCGACCAGCACCGCGGCCGAGGTGCTGCGGCTCGACGACCGCGGTGTGCTCGCGGCCGGCAAGCTGGCCGACATCATCGCCGTCGCCGGCGACCCACTGGCAGATGTGCGCGCGCTCGAAGCCGTCGACTTCGTCATGAAGGGCGGCCGCATCTACAAGGACGAAAGGAGCCGGTGAGCATGCCGCTGCAGCGTGAGCGCGTGCGCATCAGCTTCGAGGTCGATCCTGGACCCGAGGATCGGGCGGCCGTGGCCGACGCCCTGCTGGCGCACCACGAGGACCTTGCGCGCGCGCACTGCCACCGGCCCTTCGGCGTGTTCCTGCGTGATGCGGCGGGCTCGGTCGTCGGCGGTCTGGTCGGCAAGCTATGGGGACCCGACCTGCACGTGGACCAGCTCTGGGTTTCCGAGTCGCTGCGCCGGCGGGGTTACGCTACCGAGCTGCTCGAGCGCGCCGAGCGCTACGCGCTCCAGCAGGGCTGTACCACCTCGTTTCTCAATACCGTCGATCCGAACGCGATTCCCTTCTATCACCGCCGCGGCTACCTGAGCATGCAGACACTGCGCGGGTTTCCGGCGGGTCTGGACCTGCACTTCATGCGCAAGCCGCTCTCGTGACCATGAGAAGCCGAGGGCTATCGGGAGCGTCGCACGAGAGAATCGTCTCACGCGCCGACGCGCAGACCCATTGACAACATGAGGCTCATGATTCTACGCACGGCCGCTACGACGATGCTGCTCTTCGCGGGTCCACTCTTCCTGCGCGCCGCGGCCGCGCAGCAGCCCGAGCCGCAGCCGCGCATCGAGTATCTGAGCTCCGCGGAAACGCGGGCCGCCGGGCTGCCGTTCTCCGAGGCCGTGCGCGTCGGCGACCTGATCTACGTGTCCGGGATGCTGGGCACCCGCCCGGGCACGCTCGAGCTCGCACCGGGCGGCATTCGCGAGGAAACCCGTCAGGCGCTCGAGAACATTCGCGACATCGTCGAGCGCGCGGGCTCATCCATGGAGCGCGTGGTGAAGTGTACCGCGATGCTGGCGGACATGGCCGAGTGGCCGGCGATGAACGAGGTGTACGTGACGTTCTTCCCGGCAGATCGCCGGCCCGCACGCAGCGCGTTCGGTGCGACCGCGCTCGCGCTCGGCGCGCGCGTCGAGATCGAGTGCATTGCCGCCGCTAGCCGGGACGCGCCCTGAGATCGCGGTCAGCGCAGCGGTCGTGACGCTAGGCGGAACCGGCCGTCGGTGCGCTGCTAGGCCGATCCGGCCGCCGCTGTCTCGTCGGCGCCGGCACCGGACCGGCCACCGGTCGTCCGCGCGAAACGCTGCACCTCTGCCAGCACGCGACGCGGCTCCACCGGCTTCGCCAGATAGCCGTCGAACCCGGCGCGGCGCGCCCGGATCTTGTCCTCGACGAACGCGTGCGCCGTGATCGCTACGGTCGGAATCGCGCGCGTGCGGGCATCCGACTTCAGGCGCCGTACCGTTTCGAGCCCGTCCATGCCGGGCAGCCCGATGTCCAGCAGGATCACGTCGGGCGACGTCGCAACCGCCAGCTCGAGGCCGTGCTCGCCATCCGCGGCTTCGGTAACGTCGAAGCCGGCGTGCCTGAGCAGCATCGCATAGATGTCCCGGCTGTCCGGATTGTCCTCGATGACCAGCACGCTCTTTTTGACCGCCATGCACGCTCTCTCGTAGTCGGCGGCTAAGTTGTTGCAGCGCCTGCGCTTGTGCAATTCCCGCGCCAGCAGCGGATTGCCGCCGCACAAACCCGTGCAGTATGATCGCTGAGCCCGGCCGAATGGCGCGGCGCGGCGCGACATATCCCGCTGCAGGCATGGAGCACTCCGATGACTGATCCGCAGGGCTGCTCGCGGCGCGCGTTCCTGCGCGCATCCGCAGCGGCCGCGCTGCTGCCGGCGTTGCCGTGGAAGCTGGCCGGTGCGGCCGTGTCATCGACGGGTGAGGTCGCAGCGCTGGCGGGCGACGTCGCGCTGCTGCCGACCGGTGCGGAATGGCCGCCGTACGCGCGCGTGCTGGTCGTCGATTTCCTGGCGAGTCCAGGCGCGTTCAATGTGCCCGGCAGCCCGCCCCTGACGGCCGAGATGGTGCGCAACGCGGCGTCGTCGGGGATCACGGCGGTGAACGTCACGGTGAGTGCGGGCGGCGCAGACCCGTTCGTCGGTGCCGTCAACGGCATCGCGGAATGGCAGCGGCGGATCGCGGCGCACGCTGACGTGCTGATGAAGGTCGAGACGGTCGCGGATCTGCATGAGGCGAAGGCGCGCGGGCGGTTGGGGCTGGTGTTCGGCTTTCAGGATGCGACGTCGCTGGGCAGCGACGTCGCCCGCGTCGATACCTTCCAGGGTCTCGGCGTGCGTGTGATCCAGCTCACCTACAACGGCCGCAACCTGCTGGGCGACGGCTGCCTGGAGCCGGGCAACGCGGGCCTGTCGCGGTTCGGCCACGCCGTCGTCGAGCGGCTGAACGAGCAGCGCGTGATGGTGGACCTGAGCCACTGTGGCCAACGCACGACTGCCGACGCGATCGCCGCCTCGCGCGAGCCGGTCGCGATCACGCATACCGGCTGCGATGCAGTGCACGCCCATCCGCGGCACAAGCGGGATGAGGAGCTGCGCGCCATGGCGGAGCGCGGCGGCGTGGTCGGCATCTTCCTGATGCCGTTCCTGACGACGCCGCGCGCGCCGACCGCGGATGACGTCGTGGTGCACATCGAGCACGCGCTCGACGTGTGCGGCGAGGACCACGTCGGCATCGGCAGCGACCTGTCGATCACGCCGGTCGAGGGCACCGACGAGTACTGGGACATGCACCGCACCTTCATCCGTGCGCGCAAGGCGGCAGGCACCGCGGCGCCGGGCGAGGACGAGAACCTGCTCTTCACGACGGAGGAGCTGAACTCGCCGCGGCGCATGGAGCTGCTGGCTGAGCGTCTCTCGGCACGCGGACACCCCGACGCGCGCATCGAGAAGATCATCGGCGGCAACTGGGCACGGCTGATGAGCGAGGTCTGGGGCTGAGGCCGCCGTTCGTGGGCAGGCCGGTGAGGCGCCCGGCCGCCCGAGTCATGGCGGGCCGCCGGCCGATTTTGACGTTTCGCGGGGCTGCGTCGTCCGTATAGACGAGTGCAGGAACGCAGTCACCGTGAGCCGGGAGGAAACAATGAATCGCCGCTGGTTGGGCGGGATCGCGCAGGGTTCGCTCGTGCTGCTGGTCGCAGCCGCGTGCAGCGACAGCACGGCGCCGGCCGAGCCGCTGACCGACGAGGAGGCGGCGCTGGTCGCCGAGTACGTGGCCGACGTGCACGTCGACGGGCCGCCGGTGTCGTTCGCGACGGCGTCGTCCGGCGAGCCGAGCGCGGCAGTCACGCGATCCGGCAGCTACGAGATCGTGATCGAGTGCGAGGGGGGCGGCACGATCACGATCAGCGGTGAGCACACCGCGAACGTCGATCGTGAGGCGCAGACCTACTCGCGCGAGTGGAGCGCCTCACACGTGCACTCGGATTGCACGTTCACGCGCCGCGCGCACACGATCACGCTGGACGGCTCGGTGGTCCTCGAGGGCAGCGCCTCGGGCACGTTCGGGCCCGATGGCCGCGGCATCGATGCGCTGCTGATCACGCGTATGGGCGAGCTGACCTGGACATCGAGCGACCGGACGCGGACCTGCGAGATCGACCTGACGACGACCTACGACCCGGAGACGCGCACGTTCACCACGACGGGCACGATCTGTGGCCGCGAGGTCAGCGTGACACGCAGCCGCTGAGCGGCGTGCCTGCCCCGGCGCCGGAATTGCAACGGGCGCCGGGCGACGGGCGACGCGGTCGGGCCGGTCGCGCACAGCGTAAACGGAGGTGCCACATGCGCTGGAGGACGGGGCGGCGAAGCGGCAACATCGAGGACCGCCGCGGCCGCGGCGGGCTCATGATCGGCGGCGGGCTGGGCGGGCTGGTGCTGGTCGTGGCGGCGCTGCTGCTCGGCATCGACCCGCGCGAGGTGACGCAGCTGGCACCGACCGCGAATGGCGGC
Organism: Longimicrobiales bacterium; assembly: GCA_050732635.1. GTDB lineage: Bacteria > Gemmatimonadota > Gemmatimonadetes > Longimicrobiales > RSA9 > JBOHRE01. The sequence goes on from JBOHRE010000091.1 coordinate 6,699, forward strand.
GGCCCGCCCCCGGCCGATGATGAGCGCGCGCAGTTCGTCGCGGTCGTGCTCGGCGACACCGAGGACGCCTGGAACGCGCTGTTCGCCGAGCAGGGGCTCGATTACCGCGAACCGACGCTCGTGCTCTTCGAGGGCGCCGTGCAGTCGGCCTGCGGCATGGCGCAATCCGCGGTGGGCCCGTTCTACTGCCCCGCCGACCACCGCCTCTACATCGACCTCGGCTTCTATGACGACCTGCGCGAACGGCTGGGCGCGCCGGGCGACTTCGCGCAGGCCTACGTCATCGCGCACGAGGTCGGGCACCACGTGCAGACACTGCTGGGCCTCACCGACCAGGTCGCGGCGGCTCGCCAGTCCGGCTCGGCGGAGGAGGCCAACGAGGCGTCCGTGCGCTTCGAGCTGCAGGCGGACTGCCTGGCGGGCGTGTGGGCGCACCACGCACAGCGCGCGCGGGACATCATCGAGCCGGGCGATGTCGAGGAGGCGCTCGGCGCCGCGGCCGCGATCGGCGATGACAACCTGCAGCGTCAGACGCAGGGCTACGTGGTGCCGGAAAGCTTCACGCACGGCACCTCCGCGCAGCGCGTGCGGTGGTGGCGCACCGGCTTCGAGCGGGGCGACGTCGCCGGCTGCGATACGTTCGGCGTGGCGCGGGTGTAGAGCGCCGAGCCGCGGTCGCCGGGATAACCAGTAAGGTCGGGACACGCCGGTCGTCGATAGGGCGGTCGCCCATCGCCCGGTCCCGGTTCGGCGGCTGGGCGTGCCCCTCGCCTGCCGCCTACTTCGGCGACGCGCCCTCGCTGTGCTCACACAGCCCCGCCGGCGCCGATGTCCGGCAGTGGTTGTTCTCGAAAGTATTACCGGCACTGGTCGCGTCCTGGAGCAGATCCGGGGCGTTGTTGAATGCCCTGTTGCGTTCGACTGTATTGCCGCTGGAAAAGAACAGCAGCGCGATACCCGGACCGGCATTGTCCAGGGCACGGTTATTGGCCAGCAGCGTCCCGGTCACTCCACCGACGGTCCGGATTCCGAAGCGCCGATTGTCGTGACTGTAATTGTGGAACACAAGGTTGTCGGATGCCTGGGCGGCGACCTGGATGCCGAAGTCGTTGCCGAATGACTCGTTGTGCCGAACAACGTTCCCGTCCGATTCCGGGCCGATCACGTTGATGCCACACGCGACCTGACCGGGGCTGACGTTGTCGGACGTCTCGTTGAGCTCGATCAGGTTCCGCGGCGAATCAACGATCTGGATTCCGTCGTGATGCGAGCTGCTCCTGGCCACGTTCTGCCGGATCGTGTTCCCGCTGCTGCCGCCGTCGAGGCGGATGTTCGCCTCGTGATAGTTCTGCACGACGAATCCCTGGATCAGGTTGCCGTGCGCGTCGCTCAGCAGGAACCCGGCAAACATGTCGTGGAGGTCGAAGCCATCCAACACCACCTGCCCGGGTTTTCCCTTCGCGAGCAGCCGCAGATCGTTCTTCGCGATCGTGACCTGCTCGTGGTACGTGCCCGCGCAGACGTGGATCGTCGCGCCAGGTTCGGCCGCGGTCACGGCGGCCTGGATCGTGGTGAAGTCCGCGTGCGGGCAGTCGCCCAGGTCGTTGTCGACCGTCAGGACCTGCCCGCCTCCGAGCTGGAACAGCGGCCCTGGCTCGCGGTCGGGCGCGGTGGCCGAGTCCGAGTGACAGGCGAGGAGGCCGCCCAAGGTGAGGGCGGCGATCGCTACTGGAGCACTGAGCGGAGTACGCATGGCCGATTCTCCTGGGCTGGGGTGTGACTATGGCCAGCTCCGGCCGGTCCGGACTGACCGCACAGCGAAGAACGCGGAGAGGTAGAAGGCGAAAGGCGGACTGGGCGGAATGGGAGAGGCGAAGTCACTGCCCGACGCGAGCCTCGGCCTGTCCGACTGTCGCCGGTCGCCCGCCGGCCGTCGCCCGAGACGCACCGCAGCTTGGAAAGAATCTGCGGACGGCGAGCAGATCGAGGGAGGAGCCCGAAGGTCACGGCGGAATGCTTCTGGAAGCCGACCAGCCAACATACGGCCGGGCCGGCGGCTCGTCCAGCCGCTCCGGCCCGCCCGCCGTGCCGGAGACGCACGATCCGGTCGCTGCCATCGCGGTCGGCTACCCCGCTTCGGCGTGCCGCGTGTATAGAGCTAGCCACGGGTTCCTCACCACACGTATTGTTCAGTCCTGACACGCCCTACGCGTTCCCCGGCTCGGAACACCCAGGAGGCCGCGATGGACTCGAACGCACTCGCCGGAATGCTGTTCACACTCGTGCTCGCCGCGCTGGTCGGCGGCTTCATCCTGCTGTACCCACTGAGCCGGCAGCTCGGCAAGCTGGTGGAGTCGAAGCTGAGCCCGCGCGATACGTCGCGAGCTCCGGGCGTAACGGACCGACAGCTCGAGGAGGTGCGCACCGCCCTGGTGGCCGTGCGCGAGGAGCTGGAGCGGCTCGGCGAGCGCCAGGAGTTCGTCGAGCAGCTGCTCGAGCGGACGGCTGACGAGGCGCTGCCGGTCGGCCGGCAGCCGGAGCGTGGCCTGCCGCAGGGCGGCTAGTCATGGACACCTCATCGTTGCCGACGCGGCGCGAGTTCCTGGCATCGTCGGGCAGCCTCGTCGGCAGCGGCTGGCTGCTGCTGAACCTGCCGCTGCTCTCGAGCCTCGCAGCCTGCGCACGCGATGCTGCCGAGCGCGGTGATCCGCTGGCGACGCTGACCGCGGCCGAGGCGCTCGCGTTCTCGGCGTTCGCGGCGCGGATCATCCCATCGGGCGACGGCACGCCGGGCGCGACCGAGGCGGGCGCCGTGTATTTCGCCGACGCAGCGCTCGCGGGCCCGTTCGCCGGCATGCTCGAGCCCGTGCGCAAAGGGCTCGCCGATCTCGATCGCCGTGCCGAAGCCGCGCATGGCGGCGCATTCGGCGAACTCGAGCCGGCGCAGCAGGACGCGATCATCCGCGAGGTCGAGCAGGCGCCCTCGCCCTTCTTTGGCATGGCTAGGGTGCTGACGGTGGCCGGCGTCTTCTCGGAGCCGCTGCACGGCGGCAACCGCGACGGCGTCGGCTGGGCGCTGCTCGACATGGAGCGCGCGCCGGTGTTCGCGCCGCCGTTCGGCCATTACGACGCGCGTGAGGCGAGCGGAGGCGCGGCATGATGCAGCAGCGGACGTTCTCGACCGATGAGACGGTCGACTTCGTCATTGTCGGCGCGGGCGCGGCGGGTGGCGTGCTGGCCAAGGAGCTGGCGACTGCGGGTTTCACGACAGTCGTGCTCGAGCAGGGGCCCTGGCGCCGGGACCACGAGTTCACGCACGACGAGCTGAAGGTGTGGTTCCTGAACGAGCTGACCGGCTCAGCGACGCGCGACATGCAGACGTTCCGCCAGACCGAGGCCGACGAGGCGCAGGTCGCGCAGGGCGGACCGCCCACGCTCATCTACGCGCGAGGCGTCGGCGGCAGCAGTGTGCACTTCACGGGCAACTACTGGCGACTGCGGCCGATCGACTTCGTCGAGCGCTCGCGCATCGGGCCGATCGCTGGCACCGGCTTCGCCGACTGGCCGATCACGTATGAGGAGCTCGAGCCCTACTACACGAAGGTCGACTGGGAGATCGGCGTCTCCGGCGCACCCGGCCCCTTCGATCCGCCTCGCTCGCGGCCGTATCCGCTGCCGCCCATGGCGGTCAAGTCGTCGGGCGTGCTGCTCGAGCGGGGCGCTCGCGCGCTCGGCCTGCACGCGCAGCCCGCGCCCGTCGCGATCCTGTCACAGGCGTACGACGGCCGCTCGGCATGCATGCATTGCGGCCATTGCATGGCCTATGGCTGCGAGTTCGGCGCGAAGTCGTCGACGCTGGTGAGCGTGATCCCGAAGGCAGTCGCCAGTGGCAACTGCGAGATTCGCACGGAGTCGACCGTCGCGCGCGTCGAGACCGATGCCACCGGCCGCGCGACCGGCGTCGTCTATTACGATGGCGCGGGCACCGAGCGCCGGCAGCGCGCGCGGGCGGTCGTGCTCGCCGCCAATGGTGCGGAGACCGCTCGGCTGCTGCTCATGTCCGCCACGCCGCGGCAGCCGAACGGGCTGGCCAACTCGAGCGGCATGGTCGGCAAGTACATGATGTGGAACGCGCATGGCGAGACCTTCGCGATCTTCGACGAGCCGCTCAACGAGTACAAGAGCATCCAGGTCACACGGATCATCCACGATTTCTACGACACGGATCCGCAGCGCGGTTTCTATGGCGGCGGCGCGCTGGACGGGCGCATGATCCCCGGGCCACTGCTGTTCGCGACCGGCTACGGCATGCAGCCGGATGGACTGCAATGGGGCGCCGAGTACAAGCGAAACCTGCGGGCATCCTTCACGCGGACCATGGAGATCGCCTCGGCCGGGACCTCGCTACCGCTCGAGTCGAACAACATCACACTCGATCCCGAGCTGAAGGACGATCATGGCCGGCCGGTGATCCGCGTCACCTACAAGGATCACCCGGACGACCTCGCCATGATCCGCTTCCTGCAGCAGCGCGCCGCGGAGCTGCTCGACGCGGCCGGAGCGAGGCAGGTCTGGCAGGTGCCCGTCGCCGAGCAGACACTCGGCGCGCACCTGCTCGGCACGGCGCGCATGGGCAACGACCCGCGCACCAGTGTCGTCGACCGCTACCACCGCGCGCACGACGTGCCCAACCTCTTCATCTGCGACGGCAGCAGCTTCGTCAGCTCCGGCCGCGGCCAGCCGACCATGACGATCCAGGCGCTGGCCTTCCGCGCGGGCGAGCATATCGCGCGCTTCGCGCGCGCCGGCCAGGTCTGAACCGCAGCGAACGCCGAGCCCAACACTCACCGCCGCGAACGCAGAGTACGCCGAGAAAAACTATTTAGTTGTTGTTCTCTCGGCGCACTCCGCGTCCTCTGCGGTAATTATGCCTTCCTCGTACTCAAACCTCTGCGTCCTCTAGTTCGACCAGGGCGGCGCGACGTCATTGCTGCGCGCGTAGGCGATCATCTGGCCCAGGTGCTCGTGCAGGTGCGTGGTCGTCAGCACCCACAGGTCGAGCGTCGAGGTTTCGGTGCCGAACAGATCGAGGGTCTCGCCGAGCGACGCCTCCGAGGTACCGGCCATGACCTGGCGCAGGTGATCGAACGACGTGCGCAGCTCGGCGATCGTCTCGGCCTTCGACAGCTGACGCGCCTCGTACGCCTGCACGCTCGGATAGCTGCGGGTCTCGATGCCGCTCCCTGCCGGCGCGTCGACGCCCGCGAAGGTCGGGATGAAGTAGTTGTCCGCGGCGATGTGCATGAACACCTCGCCCACCGAGCGCACGCCGTCCGCGGGACGCCAGCCCCAGGTCTCCTCCGGTAGCGCCTCGGCCAGTGCCAGCAGCTTCTCTTCGACCGTGTCGACATCACGGCCGAGTGCGGCCATGACGGGGCTCGGCGCCGCGTCGGCAGACTGCGCCGCGAGCGGTGCGGTGCAGACGAGGAACAACGCGGCGGCAGCGCTCACGCGGATCAGCTTCGAACGGTCCATGGTGCCATTCCTTGAAGGGGAGGACGGAAATTGGCATACCGCCGCGGCTGCCCACAAGGAGGCGGGCGTAGGGTCGCGGCGTCCCCTCGGCGGCCGCGGCGGCGCCGCGCGTCCGGCAACCGCGGCGGGGCACCCC
>JBOHRE010000092.1:0-12212 GCA_050732635.1 Longimicrobiales bacterium
GTGCGCGCAGCTGCGGAAGCCGCGGCCCCAGCCGTCGCGGCGGTCGAACTCCGCCAGCCGCACCAGCAGCCGGTAGGTCGCCGCGTGCAGGTGCGCCGCCAACTCGGCGATCTCGTCGCCCAGCCGCTCAAGGGAATCCGGTGAGTCAGCCCCACCGGGCGCGACGCATGTGGTCGGATCGGCGGCACCGACGAATCGGTGGCGCGCAGCGGGAGCGAAATTGACCATTGGGGGCCTCCAGGGGCAGAGCGTTCTCCACCAATATAAGCCCCTGTTCTGCAACGCTTTGCGCTGGCGTACGCCGGCCGAGCTGCGTGCGCCGAGAGCCGTCAAGCCCCCGCCGTCCGCTTGGCGCGCTACAGCGCGACGCAGGCGCCGCCGCGGCCACTGTGCGCGACGGCCGGGACCGCTCGCGAGCGGCCTGCGCGGCAACCGTCAATAGCAGTGCGCGCCAATCTCATGCGCCTATGGGCCCGATTCACCGCTGCGCCCCACGCGCCGTGTTCGGGCGCCCCGGTGCGCGCCAATCTCATGCGCCCACGCGCCCGGTCCGGGCACGCGCCAGCCGCCCGCGCGCATGCGTCGCACGATTTTGCTGAGCTGGTTCGATCTCGGGGCTCCGGAGTGCTGGTGGCCGTGCTCGACGATCTCCGGACTCCGAAGTTACGCGATCTCGGGGATCCGAAGTGGGTTGGCCGCGATCGACCCGAAGGCGTTGTTCGCTTGGCCGCCGCATTGATGGGTGGAGCCTCGGCGGCTGTCATCGCTTGCGCATTATATAATGATACTGTAATATACCGGGGGAAAGAAATTTGATGCGGCGGCGCTCGAGCCTGCCCGGATCGCGGACGGTGGACCCTGCGCCGGCCGGGTGTGCCGGCTGCGTCACCGTCCACCTCCACCGTCGACTGTCCACCCGCCGCCACCGCGACAGCTGAGCCCATGACCGAGCCTCCCATCTTCCAGATCCTGGCCGACGGCACCCGCCGTCGGATCCTGGAACTGCTACGCGCGCGCGAGCGGCCCGTTGGGGAGCTGGTCGAGGAGGTGGGGCTGAGTCAGCCGGCGGTGTCGCGGCACCTGCGGGTGCTACGCGAGGCGGGGGTGGTAGCGTCGCGGGTGGACGCGCAGCGTCGCCTGTACCGCTTGCGACCGGACGCGCTGCGCGAGCTGGACGCGTGGCTGGAGCCGTACCGGCTGCTCTGGTCGGGGCGGCTGGACGCGCTGGAGGATCACCTGAACCGCGGGAGCGATGATGAGCGAGACGGCGCGTGACGAGACTGGGGAGGCGCGTGACGAGCGGGATGGCACGCTGGAGCGGGTGGCCGGCCGCTGGCGGCTGCGCTTCGTGCGCGTGCTGCGCCATCCACCCGAGCGCGTCTGGCGTGCGCTGACCGAGGAGTCGCAACTCGCGGCCTGGTTCCCGACCACGATCGAGGGCGACTTCGCGCCGGGAGGTGCGCTGCGCTTCCGGTTCCGGGGCGAGGAAATGCCGCCGAGCACGGGCGAGATGATCGCGTGCGAGCCGCCGCGTCTGCTCGAGTTCACCTGGGGCTTCACGGCTGAGGGCGACGCGCAACCGGAGCATTGTCGCTTCGAGCTGTCGCCGGAAGGGCGGGGTTGCCGGCTCACGTTCACGACGACGTACGATCAGGTCGGCAAGTCGGCGCGCGACGCGGCCGGCTGGCACGTGTGCTTCGACCTGCTGGAGGCGGAGCTGGCGGGCGAGCCGCGGAGTGGCAGCTCGCCCGAGCGCTGGAAGCCGCTGAACCGCCGCTACGCTGAGCGCTTCGGCCCTGAGGCCGCGACGATCGGTCCGCCGGACGCCATGCAGGAGTACCAGTGAGGCGGTCCGCGGCAGCAGCGCGCCGCAGATCGGTGCCCGGCGAGGAGCGGTGTCGAGCCCCGCGCGCCGCTAACCGCCCCCGTCGCCCGCGACGCGCTCGAAGCGCACGCCGCGGGTGCGGGTATTGGCGACCTCGAGGCCGGTGACGGCGCCGCTCGCGTCGCGCAGGAACGTCAGCTCGGCGATCGGGAACGTGGCGGTGAAGGCGTCGCGCTCGGCGCCGGGCGTCAGCTTCAACGCCTCGTCGAAGCGACGGTGCCGCAGCACGAGGCGCTCCTCCTCGAGCGCGATCGTGTAGTAGGTCTCGAGCTCGGCGCTGTAGTAGCGGCCGGTGTACGCCTCCAGCTCCGCGGCGGCCGGCTCCCACGCGTCCGCGTCGATGCGGTGCGCGACGCGGTCGCCGTTCTGATGCAGCGTGAGCGAGTCGGCGCCGCCGTCGGGCTCGCGGTGGAAGGTGAGGCTCGCGTCCACGACGGTGAGCCGGAACGTGGAGTCGGAGGTGGGCAGCAGCCGCACGCGCGGCTGCCCCGTCGCCTGCGCGAACAGCGTGTCGGCCTCGCGGGAGAACGTCATGACGAACGACGGCATCTCTTCGAGCGCGTAGCGGCCGGCCAGCTCGTCGAAGTCTTCGGGGTCGTAGCTCTCCGGATCGAACGCCGCGTCGTCCCCGTCGTCCGCCAGCTCCGGCTCGAACTCCGCCTCGAGGAACGCGTCCGCGACGTCGTTGGCCAGGGCGCCGCTGTTGAAGGTCGCGTTGTTGCTGAGCGCGATCACGGCCGCGTCCAGCTCCGGAAAGTAGCGCAGGATCGCGCGGTGGGCGACGTCGGCGCCGCCGTGATGCACGCGCTGGCGACCGCGGTAGCGGTCGACCGCGAGCCCGAAGCCGTACTCGGTCGTGTCGCCGTCGGTCAGCACGTACGGCGTGCTCAGCTGCCGGAACACGGCCGCGCCGCCGAGCGTGCCGCTGCGGAAGTTGCGGACCCAGCGCGCCAGGTCGCCGACCGTGGTGTAGATCGCGCCGGCGCCCATCGCGCCGCCCAGGTCGCCGGCCTCCCGCCAGCCGCCCTCCTCGCCCGGACGGTAACCGCGCGCGCTGTTGCGCACGATCTGCGACGGCTCCGCGCGCACCAGCGTGCTGTCCATGCCGAGCGGCCCGAAGACGTGCTCGCGCATCCAGTCCGGGAACTCCTGGTCCGTGACGCGCTCGACGACCAGCGCGAGCAGCGCGAACGCGGTGTTGTTGTAGTTCCATTCCGCGCCCGGCTCGTTCTGCAGCTCGGGCTGCCGGCGCACGATCTCGATGATCTCCTCGCGGCCGATGTAGTCGCCCTCGTCGAGGCGCCGACCGGTCAGCGCCAGCGTGTTCAGGAACTCGCGGTATCCGCTCGTGTGCGTGAGCAGGTTGCGCAGCGTGACGATGCTGCCGAAGTCGGGCAGCTCGGGCACGTGCTGGCGCACGTCGTCGTCCAGCGACAGCGCGCCCTGCTCGGCGAGCAGCGTGATCGCGAATGCGGTGAACTGCTTCGATACCGAACCAATGTTCGTGCGCGTGGTCGTCGTGAACGGGATCGCGTGCGTGAGGTCCGCGGCGCCGTACGCCTTCGCAAAGACCAGCTCGCCGCCGCGCACCACGCCGATCACGCCGCCGGGCACGTCGTCCCGCGCGTACCGCGTCATGAGCTGGTCGACGCGCGCTTCCGGCGCGCTCGCGATCGGCTCGACCCGCCGGATCGCGATCGCGTAGCGGCCGGCGCCGTCCTCGAACGGCTTGACCTCGATGCGGTAGCGGCCGGCCGCCTCCGCGTCGAACTGGAACGACTCCAGCCCGCGCGCGGGACCGTCGACGGTCCGGATCGTCGAGCCGTCCGGGCCGGAGATCGTGACCACCACGTCCACGCTGATCTGCTCGACCTCGCCGTAGACGAAGCGCTCGGCCTCCAGCTCCAGCGTGTACGCATCGACCTCCTCCGGGCCGAGCGAGTCGGCCAGCACGCGGTCGGGAACGAGCGGGGTCGCCGCTTGCTGCGCGGCGAGCGCGGCTGCGGAGCCGGCGAAGGCGAGGGCCAGCGCGATAGGGAGGGCGAGGAGCGTCGCCGGGAGTCGTCGCATGGGAGTGTCGGTTCGGGAGTTTGCCGCGAGCCGGGGACCACAGTGGCGCGAGCCGCGCCGCAGATCAAGCCGGCGCGGCGTGGGCGGTGCCCGCCTATAGGCGTCGAAATCCGCCGGACGCATTCACCCGGGCGCCGAGAGTGGATTGATTTCCACCATAGCTGTAGTCTATCTTCAATGGTGGAAGGAGGCGGCATGGCGCTCAACATCAAGAACCGGGAAGTCGAGGAGTTGGCCGCCGAGGTGGCCGAAATGATGGGCGAGACGAAGACCGAGGCGGTCCGCCGCGCGCTCCTGGAGCGCCGGCAGCGCCTCGGCTTCCGGGTCGCGTCCCGGGATAGGATCGGTGAGCTGCGGCGGTTTCTGGAGCGAGAGATTTGGCCGCGGGTGCCCGCCACGGAGCTGGGGCGCCGGCTGAGTCGGGCAGAGGAGGACGAGATCCTCGGCTACGGCGCGGGCGGCGTGTGATCGTCGACTCGTCGGCCATAGTCGCGGTCGCGATCCGCGAGCTAGGTCATGAGGCGCTGATCGGTCGCCTCGGCACGGCGGATCGGATCGGTGCGGGGACTCCCACGCTCGCGGAGACGGCGATCGTGCTGACGGCACGTCTGGGGTCCGACGCGCGTGGCATGCTGGAGCGCCTGATCCAGGAGTTGCGCATCGAGGAGATCCCCTTCGGCGAGGCGCACTGGCGCGCGGCGCTGGATGCCTTCGAGCGGTTCGGCCGGGGCCGTCACGCCGCCCGGCTAAACTTTGGCGACTGCATGGCTTACGCGGTAGCCAAGCTGGCTGACCAGCCGCTGCTGTATGTGGGCGAGGATTTCGCGCGGACCGACATCGCGAGTGCGCGCGGCGCGCTCCCATAGCTCCAGCTATGCCACCGCCTCGACGCGTCGCGCCCACGGTGTTCCCGCGAGCTGGCGAGCGAGGCGGCTGTCGGCCGTGAGCACGACCGTATCGCGCTGCTCGGCGAGTGCGAGGTATGCGCCGTCGTACGCCGTGACTCCGGTGTCGAGCGCGATCAGCAGCGCGACGGCCGCGAGCGACCGCACCGGCTCACTGCGGAACGGTCCGCTCAGCAGGTGCGCCAGACGTTCGTCGGCTTCGGCGCCGGACAGACCCTCGTCGCCCGCGTGGCGCGTGCGTTTCCAGAGAGCGTTCGCCACCTCGGCCCAGAACAGATCCGGCACGAGCAGTGTGGTGCCGTCGCGGGCCGACCGCTCGATTCGGGCTGCTACCAGCTCGGTCGCCGGCTCCGGCAGAACCAGCTTCAGCGCCGCGCTCGCGTCGACGACGACCGCACCCCCGCCGCCTCGCGACACGTCAGCGTCCCTCGCGGTCCTCTCGCACCAGCGCGGCGGAATCGGAGAACCGCCGCCCGTCCGCTCGCAGACGCTCGCGCAGCTCGCTCGCGCGCTCGAGGAACGAATCCCAGGCGCGCTCGTCCTCGACCGCCGCCGCGATCAGCCGCCGCACCTCCTCCTCGCGTGACCGCCCGTGCCGTCGCGCCCGCGCGTCCAGCACCTCCACCTCCTCGTCCGGGATGCCTCGCACCAGGATCTGTCCCATGCGCCGCTCCGGTGGGCTGTGATATCACTACGATATCATCAGGCCTGGGACGGCACAAGCCGCGTTCCACAGTATTCGCAATGGTGGGGCAGGACAGCCGTCCGCGGCCGAACCGGGCCGTCCGCCGAATCGCGGCCGGCTCCTGGCCCGTAGTGCCTCGGGTGGCGCGGCTGCGGTCGTATCCTTGCATGAGCGGCGCTGGCGCGCCTGTCGATCCGCGTTCCACCAGATCCCGCGGGTGACCGCAAGTCAGATGAGGCCCAGATGAACCTCTGGAACCGCTGGCGACGACCCAACCGACAGAGCCGGGCGCGGGAAGAGCCGCACCTCGACAGCTACGTGCCCGAGCTCGACCCGGAAGTCGATGACTCAGTGCCGAAGTCGGGGCTGCATGCGATCACGGCGCCGCTCGACCACTGGTTCGGCCTGTCCGTGCACCATCTCGAGCGCGAGGCTCGCGAGAGCGCGGAAGAGTGGGCGAAAGCGGGTCTTCCGCGAGCGGACGTCGCCAGCGATGAGGAGCTTCCCGTCGAGACGGCGCTGCGCAAGCGGGCGAACGAGATCTTCACCGAGTGGGTGCAGAAGGTCTCCACGCGGGTTCAGGACGCGATCGAATCGCACGCGCAGCGCGCCCGCGAAGCGTTGATCGGCGTGCGCTTCAACCTGGACCAGGCGGAACGCGCGCGTGGCACCACGGCCGAGGCTCGCGCCGAAATCGAGACGCTGCAGCAGGCGGACGTGGGGCGGCAATCGAGCTTCGGCTTCAGGAGCTACTGGGGCGGCTTCGGCTACTGGGCCGCGATCACGCTTCTGGTCCTGGTGGACTGGGTCGCGAACGTGCCGGTGTTCCAGGAGCTGCTGCCCCAGGACGCGGCCGCTGAAGGCGCGTGGCAGCAGATGGCGGCCGACGCCGAGCTGCGGGGCAACTTCGGCGGGCTGGTGCGCGTTTGGTATCGCGTGCTGTTCGCGCCCGACGTCGCAATCCTCGCGCTCGGCGTGATCATCTTCCTGGTGGTTCTCGCCCACATGGTCGGCATCTCGGCCCGCCGCATCCTCGCGCTTCGCACCGATGATGTGCCCGAGGCGAATCGCAGCGTACGCCAGTACCGGCGGCAGTTCTGGGTGCCGCTCGGCGCGAGCCTGGTCGGCGGTGTGCTCGTGATCCTGTTCCTGTATCAGGCGCGAGAGACGATCGAGCGTCTGGCTGCGGAGCGCCGCGCGACGGTCGTGGCGGAGATCCAGCAGCTCGACCGCGAGCTGAGCGAGGCGCGCGAGCGCAACGACATGGAGGCCGTCGCGTCACTCGCGCAGGCGCGTCCCTCGCGCGAGGCGGAGCTGAGGCTGCGCGAGGAGAGGGCCGCCTACGCGGAACGGATCGCGGCGACGAACACGCCGATCGCGATCCTGAACACCGTGCTGTTCCTCACCGCCGCGCTGCTGGGATACCTGAAGGCGAAGGACAACGTGGTCGCGAAGGACCCGGAGGATCCGAGGGTGGCGGACGCCCGCAATCGGCTCGTCGAGCACGAACGGCTCGAGCGGTCGAGCATTGAGTCGGCGCACGAGCTCGCCAAGAACATCGACAGGGAGCTGACATCCGCGGAGTTCCTGGTTTCCGCGAGGCCGTTCGAGCATTGGGAGGGGCGGCGCGATCGGCTCGGGCGCGCGATCGAGTTGTTCCGCAGCGAGAATGCACGCTTGCGCGGGATCGATCCCGCCAATGTCGCGGCCTTTCGTGAGCGGCCGGCTTTCTCCGTCGCGGTGCCCGAAGCGCACAACCGGTTCCGGCTCCCGGCCGACTTCGACGAGATCAAGCAGGCGCACCAACAACTGACCGCAGTCTGGAGAAGTGGCCATGAAACGCGCGTCTAGATACTCGGCGATTGCGGTGCTGATGCTGGGCCTGCCGAGCCTGTACGGTTGCGGCGAGGAAGTCAGGGGCGAGGCCGGAGCAGGGACTGCCAGCGCGCGCGACGCGCGGCAGCTGATCGCGATCATCGACTTCTCGGCGAGTCAGACGGAGGCCGCACGCAGGGCGGCACGCGCGTACCTCGAAGACGCTGTCGCCGCGCTCGGCTACGGCGATCAGCTCATCCTGCTCGAGATGCACCGCCTCGCCGCCCGCGATTCCGTGCGCGTCTTCGCCCGTGACATGCCGCAGCCCCGACGCGCCGGACAGGAGACGTCCTTCGATCTGCAGGCGCTGAACGCCGCGAGACACGCGATCCTGGAGACGCTGCCGATCTTCTTCGATCCCTCTATTGTCGGACGCGTGGCTACCACCGACGTACACTCGACGCTGCAGATCGCGTCCGAGCTGCAACGCGATGCGGCCGGTCGTAAGAAGCAGATCCTGCTGCTCTCCGACATGCTCCAGTCGACTCCCGGCATCGAGATGGACGGGCTGCGCCGGATGCCGGGGGCGGAGTGGGTCCGGCTCAGGAAAGCCGAAGGCACGCTGCCGGACCTCTCGGGCTCGTGCGTGATGGTGGTCGGCGCCGATGCGACCACCGCCGCGGGGCAGCAGGTCCGTCGCTTCTGGGAAGCGTATTTCCGCGAGGCGGGCGCGCGGCTCGACGCGCGCGATTACCGCCTGATCCCACCGCTGCAGGAGGTGCTGTCCTGCTGAAGGGACCGCGAGGCAGCCTCGCCGCGACGTTTCCGCGGAAACGCGCATGCCGACGTCGGCCGCGCTCAGTGATAATCATTCGAGCCGTGCCGAAGATGGCGCGCGGCGGGCGGACCGGTCCATAGCCGGATCGGCCGCCTGTCACGCCGCCACGAAATCCGCCGGATGAACCGCCACGCCGTCGAACGCCTTCAGCAGCGCGGCATCGAAGCTGACGAGCCGCGTCGCTAGCGCCTCGGCAAGCGCGACGTACTCACAGTCGTATGCGGTGCTTCCCGATTCGAGCGCGAGCTCGAGCACGCGCTCGGCCGCGAGCAGATGCTCCTTCTCGTGTAGCAGCCGGTCGGCGCGCGAGTACGCCTCCAGCGCCGAGTCGAGTCCTAGCCCGCGACGTCGCACATAGCCGAGCAGCGCGTTCCGCACCTCGCTCTGCCAGAGCAGCGGCGCGTGCCAGTCGGCATCGCGCTCGGCCACGCCGTCGACCAACTCGGATTCTGGGGTAGGCAGGATGGCCGCGAGCAGGACGTTCGCGTCCACGACGATCACTCGCGCCCCTCATTCTTCAAGCGGTCGATTTCCTCGACGCTCGTCGCGAATCCTGCCGCGGTCAGCCGGGCGCGAAGCTCGCGCGCGCCGCGTACGAATTCCCGCGCGTCGTAGCTCTCCGGCGCGAGGGCACGCTCCAGCAGCGCTATCGCTTCCTGATTGATGCTGCGCCGGTTGCACTCGGCCCGGCGCTTCAGCCGCTCGTACAGCTCCGGCGGCAGGTTTTTGATGGTCATCGTCGCCATGAGCAGTCGCCTCACGGTTCCATTATGGTGCCATAACGGAATCTACGCGGCCGTCCGCCGCGCGTCCAGGCGGAGGTCGGCGGTGGGCCGCTGTGGCCGCGCGCCGGGCAGCGACATAGCGGGACCGGTCGAGTTCGCGTCGCCGCGACGTTTCCGCGGAAACGCGCCCGCCGCCCGAACGCCGGCGTCTTCGGTGTGCGGGCGCCCGGAACCCGCGCGTCGCCCGCCGCCCTCCGCTACCTCCGCCCCGCCTCCGCCTCGGCGTATCGCGCCGCGCCCGCCCCCGATTCAGCGGCGTGCCACAGCCCGTACGCCAGCCCCAGCAGCCCGGCCGCGTGCAGCGTGACGGCCAGGATCGCGACCGGCCGCGGCAGCAGGAAGTTCACCGCGAACGGGAGTCCGCCCACGACAGCCAGCAGGATCGCCCAGCGAGGCATGACGCCCGCCCGCCACATCGTGGCACCGAAGAGCAGGAACCCCAGGCCGAAGAGCGCGCCCGAGGCGAGCACGCCGGCGAGGAAGCCCTCCCAGCCGCCGCCGGCCGGAAAGGAGTCGAACAGCGCTGGCGCCCTGGTCGCAATCGACGGCGCGATGAACGCCTCGAAGAACATCGCGCACGCGATCAGCGCGAGGCCGAGCACGGCGAGAGCGCTGCCGGCGAAGCCGAGCACGCCCACCTGCTGCCGTTGCTGGAGGTACAGCCCCGCCAGCCCGGCCATGCCCGCCAGTGCGCCGAGCCACCAGAAGAGGTGCGCGATCGCCCATTGTGAGGTGGCGACGCTCGCGGAGTAGGGCGGCATGGGGTGGAACACCAGCCCGACGGTCAGCGAGACCGCCGTGACCCCCAGCGCTGCCGCTGCCCAGCGAAACAAGGCTCGAGACGTCATCTTCTCCTCCTTGTCGGATGACACGTGCGACGCGCGGTCGGCAACCGTCACAGGGTGAGTGACGCCTCGTGCTCTGAGGCTAGCGCCACGAGCCCATCAAAGCAGGTCTTGAAGCTGCTCGGGAGTGAGCTCGCAATCGCGCAGGATCTTGGACAAGAGGCCGGGCAGTGGGGCGGGGCAGCCGTGCCGTCAACCGATGACCACACGCTGGAGCCCGACGAACTCGAGCCGCTCGGCAGGTCCGTTCTGGGCTTCGAGCCACAGCTCGATCGCCTCACGGATCCGTACCAGCAACTCGTCCATCGAGCGCGCCTGGGTATGGCACCCGGGGAGACCAGGCACCGAGCCGACCAGCCAACCTTCGGCGTCACGCTCGATGAGAACGTCGAACTCGCGTTTGGTCATGACTTCCGTAGGCGACGTTGCCCGCCTCCATGTTATCGGCTGCACTCGATGAGGCCATGTCCCCGTGCTGCTCCCGCGTCGGACGCTCAGCCCAAGCTCCAGCGCTCGACGTAGCGCCCGATTAGCCGGGTGGTCGGGATCGGTCCCCCGGTACTTGTAGACGATCGTCGAATCTAGTGCAGTCCGCCGCGACGGGCGACGCGGCGCGGTGCGCTACGCCGCGCCGCGATCCGCCGCGCCGTGACGTTTCCGCGGCACGCGCAGCCGCCGTTGCACGCGACGATTGCGCCAACGTCATAGCGGGATGCGACGACGCGGCCCTATGTGGATCGCGGCACCCGGACGGCCGCTGGAGCCGAGGCCGCTCGAACGTCTTCACCCGCTCGACGTGCCGCCGCGTGCACGCGCCCGACGCCGACGACGAGCGCCGCTCGACCTCGTCGCATCGCGCAGCTTTTCGATCACCCAGGCGTTCACGCTCTTGCGCTCGCGGGCGGCGGCCGTGGCGATCGAGCGGTGCAGTTCGGGGTCCGCGCGGACCAGGAAGCTACCGCTGTACGGCTTCTCGGGCTCCTCGCCCCGTTGGGCGCACAGCTCGAGGTACTCCTCCACCGATGCCGCCAGCTCGCGCTGCAGCTCGGAAACGGAATCGCCGTAGAACGTGATCACGTCCCGCGTGTTGATCACGCGGCCGTGAAAGCTCTCGATCTCGGCATCGTAGTCGAAGACGCCGACGTAGCCCTTGTACTCAATCATGGCTCGAACCCGGTCTCCCGCAGCAGCTCACGGAGGTCACGGATGGCGCCGCGATCCATCTCGGGCCGCGGGTGCGGCCGATGGAACACTGCCCTTCTGCCACGCAGCGCGACCCGCACGCGTGACCCGCGTCCTTCCGAAAGCTCCGCGCCGAGCGCCCGCAGCAGCGATGCCGCGTCCCGCCACCGAAGATCTGACGGTGGAGGCTCGGCAAACGCGGCCTCGAGGGTGCGCCGCTGCTTCGCGTTCAAGATATCACCGGTTGATATCAGTCGGAAGGCTCGAGAAGCCCGTGCAGCGATAAGCTGCGCGCCGGCGCCGGGCGCCGGCATAGCGGGAGCGGCCGATTTCGCGGCGGCGGACGGCCGGGGCTGAGCTAGAGGCGGAGGATGGAGAGGTTCGGGAATCCGTGGTTGCTAAACCAGCGGATCGCGTGTGGTCGCGGGCGCACCGCCGCGATGTTTCAGCGGAAACGTGCAAGCCGCCATGGGTACATTGCGTCGGTCGGCTGCCTCAGGCGCGGAACGCAGCACTTCGGTCGAGCTGACCAGCACTCACCCGATCCCAGGTGCTCCAGGAAGAACTCGCGAGCCGTGGTGCGGTGGCGGCGCGCCCGTGCGGGGCGACGTCGCCGATCAGGGCGCCGGCCTGCTCAGCGCACGCGGCTCAGGAAATACGCCTCCTGCTCCCACGGCCTCAGCTCGTACGGCAGGAGCCGGTTGGCGAGCGCCCACGGCGCCAGGTGCAGTCCGAGATCTAGGCGCCGCTCGATCCACGCGCCGCCGGCCACGCGCTCCGCGAGCCACCGCTCGGCGGGATCGCTCCAGAGCAGGAAGCTGAAGTCGTACTGCAGCACGTGCACGCGCTCGTGCGCGAGCACGGCGCCGCGCTCGGCGTCGGGTGTTGGGTCGTCAGGGTTGCCGCGCAGCCAGATCACGCCGGCGACCTGATCGCCGGCCCAGTACCCGTCCGCCCAGCGCACGCGCGTGGCGAACACGGGCGTACCCGCCGACAGGCTCGCGATGAGGTCGAGCTCCGCGTCTCGGCGGAAGGCGAAGTACGCGGTCGCGAGGAGGGATGGAAGGTCGAGCGCGACGTGCGCGCGCGCCGGCCCCGACGCCGCGGGCCCGGTCCGCAGGTACAGCCTCGCGAAGCCGAGCGGGAGGACGAGCTGCTCGAGCGCGCCCCGTCCCTCCGACGCGTTGCGCGCCACCGCGCTG
>JBOHRE010000093.1:0-12020 GCA_050732635.1 Longimicrobiales bacterium
GCCTTTTTCAGCTCCATGCACTTGCGGTCTTCGTCCCGGTCACGGATCATGGCTGCCTGCCGATTTTCATCCGGAGGTATCAGCCATGCGACGCAGCATAACAGCGGTCTGCCTGATTCTGGGATTGCTCGGAGCTCCGTTCCTGCCGGCAGCGGCGCAGGAGCAGGATGTGGCCCAGGAGCCCGAGGCACCCGACGTGCCGCAGACCTTCGACTGGTGGCGCGAGCGGGGCGTTGCCGCGACTACGGACTGGGGCCAGGCGATCGACGTGGCGTCGACCGAGCAGATCCTTTCCTGGACCACCATGCCGGAGTACACGACGCCGTTGGTCGATCACCTTCCCGAAGGCGGCGCCGTGGTCTCGCCCACGCGCCATTTCGGCCACCCGATCGGCCGGCCCGGCGTGCTGCACACGGTCGCGGAGATCTACGGCTATCTCGAGGCCCTGGCTGGAAGCAGCGAACGCGTGCGCTTCGACTATCTGGGCGAAACGGAGGAGGGCAACCGTCTTGCCCTCGTGCAGGTGGGCAGTGAGCAGAACCTCGCCCGCCTCGACGCCGTGAAGGAAGGGCTGAACGCGCTGGCCGATCCGCGGGGCACGAGCGCGGATGAGGCGCGTCAGTTGATCGCGAGCTTGCCCGTGGTCTACACCTTCTATGCAGGGCTCCACTCCACGGAAACCGGGCCGCCGGAAATGGTGATGGAGCTCGCCTACCGCCTCGCCGCCTCGGATGACCCGGTGATCCAGCAGATCCGCGACAACGTCGTCGTCTTCATCGTGCCCGTTGCGGAACCCGATGGCCGCAACCGCGTGGTCGAGTGGCACCGCCGCTTCAATGAGAAGGCCTATGATGGCGATGACGAGGTGCCGGGCCCGCCTTACTGGGGCAAGTACATCTTCCACGACAACAATCGCGACGGCCTGCAATTATCGGCTCGCCTGACCCAGGAGCTGGTCAACCTGTTCCTCGACTGGAAGTATCCGGTTGGCCACGACCTGCATGAGTCCATCCCGTACCTGTACGTGTCGACGGGAACCGGTCCCTACAATCCAACGGTCGACCCGATCACCGTCAGCGAATGGCAGTGGCTGTCCAACTTCGAGGTGACCGCGCTGACCGCGCACGGCTTGCCCGGCGTATGGACGCACGGGTTCTACGACGGCTGGTACCCGGGCTACCTGCTGTGGGTGACGAACACGCGAAATGCCGTCGGCCGCTTCTACGAAACCTTCGGTAATGGCGCGCCGACGACGCAGCGCCGCACGCTCGGCGACAACGCGACCGCCGTCGAGTGGTACCGCCCCAACCCGCCGCGCGACACGACGATCTGGTCGCTGCGCAACAACACGAACTACATGCAATCGGGCGCGCTCAGTGCGCTGTCGGTCGTGGCTCAGTATCGACAGCGCATCCTCGAGCAGTACTGGACCAAGTCGAACAATTCACTGGAGCAGGGTCGCACTTCCGCGCCGTTCGCCTATGTCGTGCCGGCGACGCAGGAACGGAGCGAGGACGCGGAGTACATGCTGAACCTGCTGCAGCGTCAGGGCATCGAGCTGCATCGGGCGACCGCGGACGCGAGCTTTGACGACGTGGAGATCGAGCGTGGCGATTACGTGGTACGGATGGATCAACCCTACCGCAACTTCGTGCTCACACTGATGCAGCGGCAGGAGTTCCCGGAGGACGCGCCGCGACCCTACGACGACGTCGCCTGGACCTTCCCTCTGATGTTCAACATCGAGGCGCAGCCGGTCGACGACGCGGGCGTTCAAGCCCTGGCCATGGAGCCGGTCGCGACGCCGGTGTCGCTGCCGGGCCGCGTCGAGACGCGTCGTGGCGCCGACTGGTACGTGATCGTCCCAAACGCGTCGGCCCATTCGATCGACGTCTATCTCGCGCTGCGTGGTACGGGGCTGGAGGCGGCTGAAGACACGCTGCGCCTCGGCGACCGGACGATTCGGCCGGGGGCGTGGCTCGTGCCGGTATCGGCGTCGGCCCGCGATGAGGTGCAGCAGGTCGCGCGCGAGCACGGCGTGACCGTGGTCGAGGCGCGGGACGAAGACGTGCGCGCCGTTGCACGCCACGCGCTCGACGCACCACGCATCGCGCTGCTGCATTCCTGGCGCAACACGCAGGATGAGGGCTGGGTGCGCTACGCATTGGATCAAGCCGACGTGCCATACACTTACATCGGGGAGGATGAGATCGCCGGGCAGGATCTACGCGCGAGCTACGATGTCATTGTGTTCCCGAACCAGGGCTCGGGATCGTCGTCGAAGGCGATCTTCCAGGGCGTCGATCCCAAGTGGAGCCCGCTGCCGTACACACGGACGGCCGAGTACGGCACGCACGGCACGCCGGACGCAAGCGAGGACATCACGGGCGGGATGGGCTTCCGCGGGCTCGCCGCACTGCAAGAATTCGTTGAGCGCGGCGGCACTTTCATCACCCTGGGCTCGGCCAGCACGCTGCCCATCGATTTCGGCATGGTGCGCGACGTGAGCCTGAAGCAAACGAGCGGCCTCTTCGTACCCGGCTCGATTGTGAAGGGCGAGGTACGGCGCGCCACGAATCCGATCACGTATGGCTACGCGTCCGAGATGCCGCTGTACCACCGCTTCGGGCCCTACTTCAACGTGGCCGAGGACTTCCGCGACAATGTCGTCGTGCGCTATGCGCAACGCGATTCGCTCTTGATGAGCGGCCTGGTCGCCAACCCGCAGCAGCTGGCCGGTGACCCGGCAATCGTCGTCGCGCCGCTCGGCGAGGGGTACATCGTGTTGTTCGGCTTCGATCCGCTGCACCGCTACCAGTCACATGGCAACTTCGCGTTCGTCTGGAACGCGCTCATGAACTGGAACGATCTGGGCATCGGGCTCGAGGCCGAAGAGCGAGCGGAGCGCGTGGCCGACCAGCCGCCGAACTAGGCCGATCCCGTCTGGGACGGGCGCCGGGCACAGAGCTCAGTCGAGCTCCTCGCTTTCGCCCGTTTCGGCGGCATTGTTACGAACGCGACGCCAGCCACGGGTCGCGATGCCTCGGGCGCCGCGCCAGACGCGGCTGACGCCGCGCGAGGAGAGCAGGCGCGCCCGTCGCAGGAGCAGGCCGAGCCGCTCACGGGTGCCGGCTAGCTCGCGAAGGAACGCGTCGTACGCCTCGCCGACCTGGTCCGCCGTGAAACCGAGCGCGGCGCCGATCGCGTACAGCCGCGCCTCCTCTTCCGGTGTCACGCCGCCGCCGCTGGCCGCCGCCGACAGCGCGGTGTCGAGCAGCTCCTCGCGCTCCGGCTGATCGAGCTCCGCCAGAGCTGCCGATTCCGCGTCCAGCGTGGCCACGGAGCCGCGGACCACGGAGTCCGTGATGGCCTGGCGCAGGCGGGGCATGGCCGGATGCACGCCATGTGGCAGGATGCCTCGGATCTCGATTCCCGCCTGCTCGCCAAAGCGGTGGATCGAGGCGCGTCCGAGCGCAACGGTCGCGGCGTAGTTGAGGCTCCCCGCGACGGCCGCGCCAGCGCCGGGCAACAGACGGGTGAACACGCGGCGCGCCACCTGCGAAGCGGCGATCTCGACGGCGTGCCGCGACGCTACGCGCGTGACCGCGGCGCCGACCTGACTGCCGACCAGCGCGGCGCCGGCGGACGCGAGAAACAGCGCGCGCACTTCCTCCGTCGGATCGTCGGGCAGCACGCCGAAGAGGGCCGCGATCTCGAGGACCAGATCGCGCTGTTGCTCGGCGACCAGGCGCCAATCGGCGACGATGCCGAGGGCGGCGAGGGCAGGTCCGAGCACGGGCAACATGGCCGGGATCGTGGTGAGCGTGCCGATCGCGGCGGTGGTGCGGGCGCGCTCGCGGGTACGCGCCCAGGCGGCGCTGACGGGATCGAACCCGGCTGCCTCGCGCGCGCTCGCCGCCTGTTCAGCGAGCCGCTGTGGCAGGTCTTCGGGCACGTCGAGCGAGCGGTCGATCGCCTCACCGAGCCGGCGAACCAGCCGCTCGCGTTCCTCGGCGTCGAGATGCAGATAACGCGCGACCCCTAGCGCCTCGCGCAACTCGTGCGCTGTCGCTTGCCCGAAGGCACGCCAGCGGGTCCGTGGGCCGGAGTCCACGGGCCGTTCTGGCAGTGACGCGGTCACCGCGCCGGTGAGTTCGGGACGTGCAAACGGTCTTCGGTGGCGGAGAGTGGGGGCGCGCTGCGACGCTCAACTTGCCGGGCTGGGTCGGAGGGCGCAACCTGCTCTATCATGTGGTTGGCCCGTTTCATCTCGCCGTCACGCCGTTGAGCGGTACGGCTGCGAGCGCCATGGCTCGAGCGGCCTTGCATGTCGTCGTCCTCGGCGGCGGTTTCGCAGGCCTCAATTGCGCGCGGCGTCTGCGGCGGGCGCCGGTTCGCGTCACAGTCGTGGATCGCCACAATTACCACCTCTTCCAGCCACTGCTCTATCAGGTCGCGACCGCATCGCTGTCACCCGGCGACATCGCGTGGCCGCTTCGCTCCGTGCTGAGACGGCAGCGCAACGCCGAGGTCTGGCTGGGCGAGGTGGTCGCCGTCGACCCGGAGCGTCGTCGCGTCCAGCTCCGGGACGGGGTGCTGACCTACGATTACCTCATCGTCGCGACCGGTGCGACACACGCCTACTTCGGCCACACCGAGTGGGCCGAGCTGGCGCCCGGCTTGAAGACGATCGATGATGCGCTGGAGGTGCGGCGTCGGTTCCTGCTCGCGTTCGAGTCGGCGGAGCGGGAGGCGGACCCGGAAGCGCGTCGTCGCCTGCTGACCTTCGTCATCGTCGGCGCGGGGCCGACCGGCGTCGAGCTGGCGGGCGCCATGGCCGAGATCGCGCGCCGCGTGCTGCCGCGCGACTTCCGTGCAATCGACACCACGACTGCACGCATCCTGCTGGTGGAAGGACTGGCGAAGGTTCTACCACCATACCCGGACGAGCTGAGCGACGCGGCGCGACGCAAGCTCGAGGAGCTGGGCGTCGAGGTGCGAACCGGCGCAGCCGTGACCGACATCCGGCAAGGGTACGTCTGCATCGGGGACGAGGAGATCCCGGCCGCGAACGTATTCTGGGCGGCGGGCGTGGCGGCGTCGCCCGTCGCCGGGTCGCTGGGCGCCGAGCTCGACCGTGCCGGTCGCGTCAAAGTAGCTCCGGACCTGTCCGTCCCCGGCCATCCCGAAATCTTCGTCGCCGGTGACCTGGCTCACGTCGAGGATCCCGAGCAGGGCATGGTCCCCGGTGTCGCGCAGGCCGCGATTCAGATGGGCAAGCATGCCGCGCGCAGAATCGCCGAGCACGCCCGCGCGCGGCTGGCGGGCAGCCCTTCGCCCGAGCCGCAACGGTTCCGCTACAAGGATCCCGGTAACCTGGCTACGATCGGACGTGCCGCTGCGGTGGCCGATATCCGTAACCTGCATTTCGCCGGCTTCTTCGCCTGGGTCATCTGGGTGTTCATCCACATCGCTCAGCTCATCGGCTTCCGGAATCGAATCGTCGTCATGGTGCAGTGGGCGTGGGCCTACATGGTGAATCGGCCAGGGATTCGACTCATCACGGGCGGCCGACAGCCCGAGCTGCACCGCCCACGTCGGTCCGGCGAGGCGGCCATCGGGCCCGGCGCTCGCGGGCGTGCCGCCGAATGAACTCGAAGCGGCGCGATGGTTCTCCAGAGATGCGACAGCTGCGACGCAGCCGACGCGGCCTCACGGTGGCCGCCACGCCGTGCCTTCGTCCTCGCCCGGTGGTTCGAACCGCTCCGGGTGCAGCAGCGCCGCGAGCACCTCGACGCCTCGCACCACGCGCGGTCCGGAGCGATTGAAGTAGGCGGAGCCGTTGACGGCGAACGCCCGGCCCAGCCCGATCGCGCGCGCTGCCACCGCCGACAGCCGATCCGCCGCAGCGTCCGCATCCGCGACCGTCGCCGGCACTCCGTAGCCACACGGCATCAGGACCAGCACATCCGGATCGAGATCGCCCAACGATTCCCACGATATCTGCCGCGATCGATCGCCGCTCCGGCCCACCAGACACTCACCGCCCGCCGCCTCGATCTGCTCGGGCACCCAGTGGCCCGGCGAGAACGGCGGGTCCAGCCATTCGAGCGCCAGCACGCGCGGCCGCTGCGCGTCCATGACCGCGACGTGCACCCGTTCCACCCGCGCCCGCAGCGCGGCCACGACCGCCTCGCCACGCTCCGCAACGCCCGCGGCCGAGGCGACCTGCTTCACCGAGGCAAAGATGTCTTCCAGCGTGTGTGCATCCAGCGAAAGTACCTCGGCACTCAGTCCCAGCCGTGCCGTGAGCTCGCGCACGCCTGGCGCCGGGACGGCGCACACCTCGCACACCGCCTGCGTCAGGATCAGGTCGGGATTCAGTGCCTCCAGGCGCGCGGCATCGACTTCGTAGACGCTGCCGTGTTCCGCCAGCGCATGCCGTACCGCCTGGTCGAGCTGGCCACTGCTCAGACCCTCCGGATCGAATCGCGGCCGACTGCCGCGCGGCCGGTCCAGCACATCCGGTGGATAATCGCATTCGTGCGAGATCGAGATGAGCCGATCCCCCAACCCGAGCACGCTCACGATCTCCGTACCGCTCGCCAGCATCGACGAGATCCGCCGAACTCGACTGCTCATGCTTCCGGCCCTACCTTTCGGTTCCGCTGTGCTACGCTGCAGGTGCGGCTCCGACGCTATCCGCTGCCCGGTACCGGCACCAGGGCAGCGGCGCGCTTGCCGGGCCCGCTGCATAATTATACATTCGGCTCGGCGCGACCGGAGCCGGCAAAGCGCCGGCACGGCCGCTGCGTGATCGGCCGGGAGAGGAAGAGTGCAATGGGATCGAGCGAAGGCGTGATCGAGCAGGCCGAGCGGTGGGGTGCGCATAACTATCATCCGCTGCCGGTGGTAATCGAGCGGGGCGAGGGCGTGTACGTGTGGGACGTGGATGGCCGGCGCTACCTCGACATGCTGTCGGCCTACTCTGCGCTGAACCAGGGCCATCGCCACCCGCGAATCATTGCGGCGCTGGTGGAACAGGCGGCAAAGCTGACGCTGACCTCGCGCGCGTTCCACAACGACCAGATGGGTCCGTTCCTGGAGGAGCTGTGCCAGCTGGCGGGGTACGCGCAGGCGTTGCCGATGAACACGGGAGCGGAGGCCGTGGAGACGGCGCTGAAGGCGGCGCGGAAGTGGGGGTACACGGTGAAGGGGGTGGCTGCGGGAGCGGCGGAAATCATCGTGTGCGACGGCAACTTCCATGGTCGCACGACGACGATCGTCGGCTTCTCGTCGGAGTCGCTGTATCAGGAGGGGTTCGGCCCATTCACGCCGGGCTTCAAGCGCGTGCCGTATGGCGACCGCGACGCGCTGGCGGCGGCGTTCACGGCGAACACGGTGGCGTTCCTGGTCGAGCCGATTCAGGGTGAGGCGGGCGTAGTCGTGCCGCCGGCGGGCTATCTGCAGGCGGCGGCCGAGCTCTGCCGCACGCACCAGGCGCTCCTGATCGCGGACGAGGTGCAGACGGGGCTGGGTCGGACGGGTCGCCTGTTCGCCGCGGAATGGGAGGACGTGCGCCCGGACGTGGTCGTGATCGGCAAGGCACTCGGCGGCGGCGTGTATCCGGTCTCAGCGGTGCTGGCCGATGACGCGGTGATGCAGGTGTTCACGCCGGGCACGCACGGCTCGACGTTCGGTGGTAACCCGCTGGCGGCGGCTGTGGCGCGGGCAGCGCTGCAGGTGATCGTCGAGGAGCGGCTGGCGGAGCGCGCGGCCGAGCTGGGCGATTGGTTCATGCAGAAGTTGAGGGCGCTGCGCTCGCCCCACGTGGCGGAGGTCCGCGGCAAGGGACTGCTGATCGGCGTCGTGATCAAGGATACGTCGGGCCCGGCGCGCGGGTTCTGCGAAGCACTGAAGGAGCGCGGCATCCTGGCGAAGGAAACGCACGATCAGGTGGTGCGCTTCGCGCCGCCTCTGGTGATCACCAAGCAGGAGCTGGCAGCGGCGCTCCCGGCGATCGGCGAGGTATTGGAGGCGGAGGTCGCCGTGGCGGCGTGAGGCTGGCGCAGGCACGGACGCGGTGAGAGGGCGCTCGAAAGGGCGCCCTCTCTGCTTCCACTTGAGCCCACCCTCCGACGACGGATATGCTGGTCGTATGGAGCATCGCGAGATCCCGAGCGAGAGTGTCACGCCGGAGCTGCCCACGCGCACGTGGCGCCTCGTTCTGGCAGCGCTCGGCAAGCTGCCGCAGGGCGCGCTCAGCCGTCTCACCGGCCGGCTGGCCGATCTGCCGCTGCCACGCCCCACACGTCCGCTCGTGCTGAGCGCGTTCGCGCGTGCGTTTGGCATCGATGTCAGCGAAGCGGAACGGCCGCTGGCAGAGTACGGCTCGATCGACGCGTTCTTCGTACGACGGCTGCGTGACGGCGTACGGACGTGGCCGCGGGATGCGCATCTGGCGACATCGCCGGTGGACGGCTTTGTCGGCCGCGTCGGCCGCGTTACGCGCGGTCGCGCGCTGCAGGCCAAAGGCCGCGACTACAGCGTCGCCGAGCTGCTGGGCGACAACCTGGAGGGCGAACGTTACGAGGGCGGCATCTTCGTGACGCTCTACCTCAGTCCGCGACACTATCATCGCGTGCACACGCCGATGGCCGGCGAGATCCGGCGGGCCCGGCACCTGCCGGGCGCACTGCTGCCCGTCAACGCAGCGGCGGTGGTGCACGTAGCCGACCTGTTCGTGCAGAATGAGCGGCTGCTCTGTTACGTCCAGGGCGGGTTCGGCGAGGTTGCCGTCATCGCCGTGGGCGCGTACAACGTCGGCCGCATCTCGGCGGCGTTCGATGCCCACTGGGGCACACCCGGCGCCGGCGCGGTGACCAACCGGCCGGGAGCAGAGGTCGAGACGCGGGACTACGTTCCCGGCATCATGGTAGCACCCGGCGCCGAGCTGATGACGTTCCATCTCGGCTCGACGGTCGTGCTACTGTTCGAGCCGGAGCGGCTGGTGCTCGGAGCGGCGGTCGTGCCGGGCGCGGAGCTGCGGGTCGGCCAGGAGCTCGGACGCGCCAACGTCGCACGTTGACACCCTACCGGCCGAGCGTCTACGCTGCGCGCGGTAGAGTAAGCATTGGACGGCGCCCCGGGCGCGAAACGTGATTGACATGGCGACACCGCCGTTCTCGATCGATGCCGATGTCCGCCGCGCGCGTACGCTGCCGGCCCGTGTGTACCACGATGCGGCACACTATGCGGCGCAGAAGGAGCGCGTGTTCGCCCGCGCCTGGCACTTCCTCGGTCGCGCCGATCGCCTGAAAGCGCCCGGCCACGTGCTGCCGCTCGTGCTGCTCGAGGGTTGCCTCGACGAACCGCTCGTGTTGACCTGCGATGAGCAGCGGCGCGTGCACTGCCTGTCCAACGTGTGCACGCACCGCGGTGCGCTCGTGGTCGCAGGCGAGGGTCACGAACGCTTCCTGCGCTGCCGTTACCACGGCCGCAAGTTCGCACTCGACGGGCGCTTCGTTTCCATGCCCGAATTCGACGAGACCGCCGACTTCCCGGCGGAATCGGACAGCCTGCCAGGTCTGCTGCTCGAGCAATGGCGGGGATTTCTGTTCTGCTCG
The DNA here is from genome assembly GCA_050732635.1 of Longimicrobiales bacterium. GTDB lineage: Bacteria > Gemmatimonadota > Gemmatimonadetes > Longimicrobiales > RSA9 > JBOHRE01. The sequence continues at coordinate 9,627 of JBOHRE010000093.1, forward strand.
CTGGACCCGGTAATGCCCTTTGCCGAGTGGATCGGACCCGTCGAGGAGCGCGTCGGTTTCCTGCCGATCGAACGCTTCCAGCACGATGCAGCCCGCTCACACGAGTACCTGGTACCGGCCAACTGGGCACTGTACGTCGACAACTATTCCGAAGAGTTCCACATCCCGTACGTCCACGCGACGAGCCTGTCCGGAATCGACTATGGCGCATACCGCACAGAGCTGTACACGTGGAGCACGCTCCAGGTCGGCCACGTGAAGCCGGGCGAGGAGGCGTTCCGGCTGCCGGAGGGGCACGCCGACCACGGCGGACGGATCGGCGGCTACTACTTCTGGCTGTTCCCCAACCTCATGTTGAACTTCTATCCGTGGGGCCTCTCGGTGAACGTGGTCATGCCGCTGGCGCCGGATCGCACCAAGGTGGCGTTCCGGTCCTACGTACAGGATCCGGCGAAGCTCGGTGTGGGCGCGGGTGCCGATCCGCACCGGGTCGAAATGGAGGACGAGGAGGTCGTCGAGTCGGTGCAGCGCGGCGTCCGTTCACGCCTGTACGATCGGGGACGCTACTCGCCGCGACGTGAGACGGGCACCCATCACTTCCATCGCCTGCTGGCGCAAGCCATGAACGAGAGCGAGGTCCCGGGCCCATAGGCGTGCTCGCCGGCGCGCCGTGATGCGTCGCGGCGACCAGGGACATGGGCCGGGACCGCCTCTGTCAGACCCGTTGTGCCTCGGGATTGACCACGCGCTCGGCGATCTGTGTCAGCTTCTTGTCGGTCTCACCTTCCTCGTCGAGCGTTTGCTGCAACAGACGGGCGGCGTTGTCGTGCCCGAGCCGTTCGGCGTAGGTGCGCACGGTTCCGTATGCGGCGATCTCATAGTGCTCGACACGCTGCGCGGCGGCGATGAGCGCGGCATCGCGTACGTCGGGATCGGCGTCCTCCTCGAGGATCTCCTTACCCTCCTCGATGATGCCCTCCATCCCCTTGCATTGCTTGCCGCGTACCGCCACGTCGAGATCGCCGAAGATGCGTTCCAGACGGCCCACGTGCTCCGCGGTCTGCTGCCGGTGCTGCTCGAAAGCGCCGCGGAGCTCCTCGTGCTCGGTCGCTTTGGCCATTCTCGGCAATGCGCGCAGGATCTGCTTCTCGGCGTGGTACAGGTCGCGGAGCTCCTGGACGAACAGCTTCTCCAGTGAGTCGAGTGCCATACGGACCTCCTTCGAGTGGTCGGGTTAGAAAAGGAAAACGGCCCATCGTCGGAGTCCCAACGGCGGGCCGCAGGCGCGCTCGCGCCTCGCCTGCTGACAGTTGCAATAAGAGGGCCGCGCAAACAGGTGGGGCGCTCGTGAGCAGCTACCGTTAGCGCGCGCGCGGCGCTGCCTGCGAAGGTTGTGCGCGCGCGCGGATCTTGCTACGCTCCAGATGAGCCCGGCGTCGCTGCCGGCTGCACCTGCTGTACTCCGAGCCCGGAGGCTCTCATGCGTACACTCTCGCTGCTGGGGGCGGTGGCGCTGCTCCCCGCCTGCATCAGCACACCCGAACGCCTGCCGCCAGATCCACGATTCGGTCCGGAGCCACTGGAGGCGCGGATCTGGGCGGACCAGACCGGTAGGATCTCGTACTGGACCAACCGCGCCGCATACGTCGCGGTGTTCGAGGTCTGGCCCGGCCGCGGCGTGGGCATGATCCACCCTGCGTGGGCGGGGCAGCAGCAGCAGCATACGAGCGGCTTCCGCTGGGTCAACACGTACAACCGGTCGTTCCGCTGGGCCTATCATCTGACCACCCAGATCAGCCGCATTGCGCCACAGCCTCGCTATCTGCTCGTAGTCGCGTCGGACCGGCCGCTGCAGGTGGAGCAGTTCGTGGCGCGGCCATACGCGCTCTACTCGGCGCTCGGCATGGCGGCGTTCAGCGCGTACCGCACCTTCGACACGATGGAGCAGCTCGCGCAGCTTGCGCTCGACCCGGGCAGCGAATGGGCGGTCGACTACTACACGATCTGGCCGAGCAGCGTGCGTGATTACCGGGACTACCGCATCGTCACTTGCCGAGGCAGTTCCTTCTTCGTGCCGCTGGACCTGTACTATGCGATCGCGTCGCAGTGCATCCAGTCCGAGACGCAGGTCGCCGAATCGCAGCCCGTCGCGCGGGTGCCGGCTGATTCGATTTCGGTGCCGCCGCGGGACGAGCCGGTGCGGGTCGCGGCGGATCCCGTCGACGTGGACGGCGTGCGCCAGGCGCCCGAGCTGGAGTCGCAGCCGAGGCAGCCGCGCGTCGTCGGTCCTCCTCGTGTCGAGCCCGCGAAGGCAGACCGCACCGAGGAGGAGGAGGCGCAGGCGCGGCGCGACTTCGAGATCATCAAGCAGCGGCTCGGCAAGCGCGGCGTCGC
>JBOHRE010000094.1:0-11970 GCA_050732635.1 Longimicrobiales bacterium
GAGCACACCCGCGGCCAGCGCCCATGACAGCCGCCGCGTCGGCCTGCGTGGGAGCATCGAGCGGCCGGGCCGCACGTGTGGTGCGGATGTTCCGGCGGCGGCGCTGGCGACCCGCGCCTGCAAGCCCGCCGGCGCCTGCACGGCCGCGCGCCGTACCCTACTGATCAGCGCCGCCTCGGCAGAACACGCGTCGCAGTGCGCCAGATGCCCCTGCAGCCGAACCGCCACCTCGCCGCTCAGAGCACCGGCCAGCAGCTCCGGCAGCCGATCCCGAACCTCGGCACAATCGGTCGTTTTCATGAGAGCAGCTCCCTCAACCGCTTGATTCCATGATGGTAGTTCACGCGGGCAGAGGCTTCACTGCAGTCGATGATCGCGCCGATCTCCCGGTAGCTCAGTCCCTCGTGAACCCGCAGCGAAACTGCCATTCGCTGCTTCTCCGGCAAGCGTGCGAGCGCGCCCTCGACACGCTCGACCTCCGAGCGCGCGACCGCGCGTCCTTCCGGATCATCGGCGGCCGCGAGCGCCTCGCGCTCCGGTAATGGGTCTTCGCGACGTCGCCCGCTACGCCGCTGCGCCGTATACGCCGTGTTCAGCGCGATGCGCAGTACCCAGGTGCGAAAGCTCGCATCCCCACGGAATTCCGGCAGGCCGCGGAGTGCGAGCAGCCATGCCTCCTGCGCCGCGTCCTCGGCCGCATCCGGATCGCGCAGGATGCCACGGATGAGCCGGTATACACCGTCCAGGTGACGCGCGATCAGCGCCTCCGCAGCTTCGGCGTCGCCCGCCCGCGCCCTTGCCACGAGCGGCGCATCCGGGTCCGAGCCCTGGACCGCCCGATCGCTCCCATTCACCATCACTCAGACGCGCGCAGCGCGCGTTCTGTAAAACCCTGCAAACGACGACGCCCCGCCGGCAGCCGCCGGGCGGGGCGATCGTTCGAGCGGACGCATGCGTCGGCTCGGCTATTTCTCGACCTGGATGCGCAGGTCCTTCGATGGCTTGAACACCGGCACCGGACGCGACGGCACCTCGACCGGATCGCCCGTGCGCGGGTTCCGCGCCATGCGCGACTTCCGTTCGCGAACCTTGAAGGTCCCGAACCCGCGGATCTCGATGTGCTGGTGCTCCGCCAGCGCCTTCTTGATCGCGTTCAACAGCCCGTCGACTACCAGGGCGCAGTCCTTCTTCGTGATGCCAGGGCCGATCGCCTCGGCGACCTGCTCGACGAGATCCGCTTTCGTCATGTCTCCTCTCCCTCACGGGATCTGGTTCTGTCTCGGGCAACAACCGCTCGCGCCCCCGATCCGCCAGCGGCGCGGGCCTTCCGATCCGCGGGTCTCAGCGCCCGCTCCCCAGAGCGCCGGGACGCCATCCGTTTCCGGCGCCCGTTCACCGGCGCACGATGGCCTGCAACGGCCCTGCGCTCACGGATCCAGGTAGCTGGCTGAGAAGGTCGGGAATGCCAGCGGCCGGGTACGGCCAGGACCGCGGCTCGACCGCGGCTCCTGTCGGCGTCGCCAACTCTTTATCTTTAAACGCGATAGGGACCGTTATGTTAACCCTCTCGCGAATCCGGCGTCAAGCCTTTTCGGCGCCCCGTCCGGGCGACGCCGTGCGTTCACCTGCCGGCGTAGCGGCTGCCCTGGCGCCACAGTGCTCTGCCAGGGCCGCGGCGAATCGGTCGAACAGGTACTGCGAATCGTGCGGCCCGGGTGCCGCTTCGGGGTGATACTGGACGCTGAAGACGGGTAGCTCCCGGTGCTCGAGCCCTTCGACCGTGCCGTCGTTCAGGTTCACGTGCGTCAGCCGCAGGCCCGGCGCACCGAGGATCTCGTCGCCATCTCCAGCGCGGACCGCGAAGCCGTGGTTCTGAGCCGTGATCTCGATCTCGCCGGTCTCCAGCCGTCGCACCGGGTGGTTCCCGCCGCGGTGGCCGTAGAGCAGCTTGTAGGTCTCACCGCCGAAGGCGCGCGCGATCAGCTGGTGCCCCAGGCAGATGCCGAAGATCGGTCGCCCCGTTTCGGCAATGCGACGGATCGCTGCGAGCGCCGGCGCGACGGCCTGCGGATCACCCGGGCCGTTCGACAGAAACAGCCCGTCCGGCTCCAGCTTGAGCACCGCCTCCAGAGGCGCGCCCGCGGGCATCACGGTCACCCGGCAGCCGCGCTCCGCCAGCAGCTTCGGCGAGTGCGATTTGATCCCGAAATCGTAGGCGACGACGTGGAATCGCGCAGCGCCGCCCGAGGCCGGCACGTCGTACGCCGCGGCCGTGGTCACCGTGCCGGTGAGGTCGAGGTTCTCCATTCGCGGATGGGCAGCGATCCGCGCCCTGACCTCCGCTTCGTCGACATCGCCGGCCGCGAGCGCGCCGCGCATGGCGCCCGCGGATCGGATGTGCCGCGTCAATGCGCGTGTGTCGACCTCGCTGAGTGCCGGAACGCCATGCGACGCCAGGTACGCAGCGAGCGAGCCCTCCGCTCGCCAGCCCGTGTGGAAGCGACTCATCTCGCGCACGACGAGTCCCGTCACCTGTGGCCGCGCCGACTCGGAATCACTCCGGGCGACGCCGTAGTTGCCGATCAGCGGGTACGTCATCGTGACGATCTGACCCGCATAGGACGGGTCCGTCAGCACCTCCTGGTATCCCGTCATCGACGTGTTGAAGACGACTTCGCCCACGGCGATGCCGTCCACGCCGAACGTGACGCCCTGGAAGCGGCGGCCGTCCTCGAGCAACAGAAAGCCTGTCCGAAACAACCTGGTTCTGGGTGTGGGTGGGTCGGAGAGAGTTGCGGCCGTTGAAGTTAGCTCCATCCCCCGAGCCCGGCAAGGCGCGTCTGGGATCGCTCGGTCTGCGTTCGTTCAGAGCCCGCGATCGACGGCTTCGGGGCTCCGCTCACTCGGCGGCCGGCGTGATCGGTTGGGGGGAGGTGGTTCGAGAAACGAGAACAGCAGTAAGTTGGCGGGCATGGCAGCGCCATTGGTTCACATCTACGCCGACGAGTCGTGTCTCGGGAACCAGTTCATGGACCGGGATTCGCCGGGTGGCGCGGGCGCACTGCTCGAGTTCTGGCGCGGTGAGCGCTGGGAACGGCGCGACCTGTGGTCGAGTGAGCGGGCCACCACGAACAACCGGATGGCCCTGATCGGCGCCGCAGAGGCGCTCGGGGCGTTGCGCCGGCCATGCCGCATCGTCTTCACCTCCGACTCGCAGTACCTGGTCCTCGGCATGACCGACTGGGTGCGCGGCTGGGAGAGCCGTGGCTGGCGGCGCAAGGGTGGAGCGATCGAGAATCTCGATCTCTGGCAGCGATTGATCGAAGCGGGGCGACGCCACCAGATCCGTTGGGTCTGGGTGCGCGGCCACGCGGGCCACCCGCAGAACGAGTACGCGAATGATCTCGCGGTCCGCGCCGCGAAGGAACAGAGCCGCTCCGCTGGACTGGTGCCGTCAGGCTTCGAGGCCTGGCTCGAGGCGCAGCGGGAAGAGAGCGGCCGCTACGTCGACTTCATCGAGCATGCCCCGCCAGCGTCGGAGGCCGAGCCGCGTTAGGCCTCGCAGGGGCGCAGCCGCCGCTGGCTGGGCGCGCGCCGCGCGGCGATCGTCGCGCACCTCCAGCCGATCGACTGAGCCCCGTCGTAAACGCAGACTGCCCCGCTCGCAGTAGGCGCGAACGGGGCAGCCGCGGCGTTAGGCCGGTGCTCAGAACAACGAGCTCTGCACGCGCACGTTCATAAAGACGTAACGGCCATTCATGTGCAGTCCGGACGAGCTGTAGAAGGGGAAGATCCCGAGGAAGTCGAACCCCTCGGGGCGCACCGCCGGCCGCTCGTTCGTGAGGTTTTCGGCGCCGACGGTCAGGTCGATTCCGTCGCGGACGCGGAGCGAGAGCTCGCCATCCAGGACGGTGTGCGGCCCGTTGTCCAGGAACGTCGCGGGCGTCTCCTCCAGACGGAACGCCTGCACGCCATAGTAGTTGGCGGACAGACTCACGCGGCCGCGGCCGTTCTGGTAGCGGGTACGCAGCGTCGCGCGGTCCTCGGGCCGGCCGTTCTCCATGGCGTACCGCTCGTCGCTGTCGAAGACCTGCTCCCGCAGCTCGGCGATCACCGGCGGCACGCGCACGTCCGTGACGTCGAGCGTGTTCCGGTTGTACTGCGCGATAGCCTCGAGGTAATCATCGCCGCCCAGCGGCTGGCGGTACCGTGCCGTCAGGTCGAGCCCGCGAGTGCGCGTGTCCACGCCGTTCATGAAGAACTTCACGGTCGGCGCCCCGTACTGCGCGAGCAGGCGCTCGACGGTGGGGCCCTCGAGCGAGCCACTCAGGATGATGCGGTCGTCTACGTCGATCTGGTAACCGTCGACGGTGAAAGTCAGGTTCTCGGTCGGCGAGAACGCCAGGCCACCGCTCAGATTGGTCGATCGCTCTTCCTTCAGCGGCTGCGCGCCGAGCGCCTTCGCTTCGGGCGAGCTGACCGGGATCTCGCCGATCTCGTATGCGATCTGGTTGCCCGGGTTGTCGGGGTCGGACCGGAATCCGGTCGACACGTGCGCGTAATAACTCTGATTGATATTCGGCGCGCGGAAGCCGGTGCTCGCGGCGGCGCGGATAATGAACTGCTCCCATGGCTGGACCCGCATGGCGAGCTTGCCGGTCAAGGTTGAGCCGAAGTCGCTGTAATTCTCGAAGCGTGCGGCGCCGGCCAGCCGGAGGCCGCGCACGAGCTCGGCCTCGAGGTCGGAGTAGAGCCCGACGTTTCTGCGCCACTCGTCGACCTCCTGATCCGGGCGGTATCCGGTGAACACCTGGCTCCCAGGCGCCGCGATGCCGCCGTTGCGGTGCGGGTGCCAGCCGTTGACCCACGACGCAGTCTCGCCCCCTTTGATCTCGAAGTTGTCGCCGCGCAGCGCCGCGCCGAGGGCGACGTTGAGCGGCGAGGACAGCCCCAGCTCGAGCTCGCGCACGAGGTCGACCGCGCCAATGACCTGGTTGAGGTGCAGCGTGCCGGCGTAGACGTCGGTCTTGTTCGGCACGCCCGGGTCATCGGCCGTGCCGAGCACGCCGTCCTGACCCGGCGCGCAGGGCGTGTCGAGGCACGGCCCGAGCGAGACGTTGTGGCTGTCGAAGATGTCCAGATCGACAGTGTTGCCGCCCCACTGTCCGCTGACATCGTAGCGCCAGGCGCCGAGCAGCCCCTGGACGCCTGCCACGCCCATGTAGTCCTTCGTGTCGCCGCGGAACTTCGGCAGGAATCCGACGGGGTGGATGGTCGGCCAGTTGCGGTTGTCGATGCCGCGCCGATAGAAGCCGGAGTGGATATCGCGCCGAAACGTGTAGCCGCCGAACGCGTACAGGCTGTGCACCTGCTCGGCACCGAGGGCGTAGCTCGTGTTGAAGAAGCCGCCGCCATTGGTCGACAGGCCGTCGCCGATCAGGTGGTTCGGCTGCGGCGCGTCGTTCCGCTTGTCGACGACACGCAGCACGCCGCACTTGCCGCGTTCGACGGCATCCGCATCGCCGGGTACGATCTGATCACGCGGGTCGGCACCTGCCCGCTCGGTCTTCTGTCGATCGCTGAACATGCCCGCGACCACGAGCGAGCCGCGGCTGCCCAGCGCCATCCCCGTGCTGGCCGAGGTTTCGATGCGCCGGCCATCGGGATCGAAGCAGGAGGGCCGGTACTGTCCGAGCGTGGCGGACACCTCCGGCGCATGGATGTCGTTGCGCAGCTGCAGGTTGATCACGCCGGCAATGGCGTCCGAGCCGTATTGCGCCGCCGCGCCGTCACGCAGGATCTCCATGCCGCCGATCGCCGACGGCACGATCGCGTTCATGTCGACGCCGCTCGAGCCCGAGCCGCCGGAGGCCGCGCCGAAAACGTGGATTACCGCGGTCGGGTGGCGCCGCTTGCCGTTGATCAGCACGAGCGAATGGTCAGGGCTGAGCCCGCGAAGCTGGAACGGCCGCACGCCGGACGTGACGTCGGCGATCTGCGGTCGCGGGAAGTAGATAGCCGGCGAGAGCTCCTCCAGCGCAACCGCCATCTCGAGGTGGGGCGTCGCCTGCACGATCTCCGTTCGCGTGAAGACATCGACGGGCACGGCCAGCTCGTCGGCGGCCGTGTGCCGTGCCCGTGAGCCCACGGTCACGGCGATCCGCTCCAGCGCGATGGCCGCTTCTCTCACGCGCAGGTTGTGCGTCGTCGCCTCGCCCGCGCTCACCGTGACCTGCGCCTCGGCCGTGCTGTAGCCGAGCGTCTCGACGCGCAGGGTGTGGGTGCCGGCCGGCACGTTCAGCAACAGGAACTGGCCGCGGGAGTCCGTGACCGTCATTCGCCCGGAACCGACGATCTGGACGGTCGCGCCCGCGACCGGCGAACCGCTCTCGGTCAACACCGCGCCACGCAGTGATCCGGTCTGCGCGGCCGCCTGCACGGGCAGGAGCAGCAGTACAGCAATCATGGGAATCAGGGCCGGACCGGGGCTTCTCATGGTTCCCTCCTCGAGGTTGGTAACACGGGGCAGCGGCCGCCGGCAGACGCCGCCAGGAGCCTCGTGGGCGGTTGGTCGGCGCTGGGACCGAGCCGATTCTGACGAACCCTAAACCGGCACCTCGAGCGCCGGTATCGATCACGCGTTTCGCCGCCGGTGCATACGGCCGCGGAATCCGCGTTGAACGTAGACGATGGCAGGGTGGTGGCGACCGGCGGTTGAGGCAGGCCGGTGCACCAAGGTTAGGATTCGCGCGTCGCTGAAGTCAACGATCTCGTGCCGCGATCCACGGCAGGGGCAGGTGTCCGTCGAGCTCGCCAGCCGGGCCGGTGCGTAGCCCGCGATGTCACGGGTGCGATCGGCGGAAGCAGGACGCGGAATCAGCCTGCTAGACGCGCGACACGCGCTCGAAGACCTCCGCCAGTGCCGCGCTGAGGGGACGGACCAGCTCCTCGACCGCCACAGCGCGGCCCAGCTCGCGGCCGAGTGAGGTGACGCCGTGCTCGCGGATGCCGCAGGGCACGATCGCCTCGAAGTAGCGCAGGTCCGTGGACACGTTGAGCGCGAAGCCGTGGGAGGTGATCCAGCCGCTGGAGACGCGCACGCCGATCGCCGCGATCTTGCGTTCGCCGACCCACACGCCGGTCAGACCAGCGTGCTGCTCAGCGCCGATACCGAAGCCGGCAAGTGTGCGGATCAGCACCGCCTCGATGTCGCGAACATAGCGGTGCAGGTCGCAGCGGTCGGGCTTGAGGTCGAGGATCGGGTAGCCCACGAGCTGACCCGGTCCGTGATAGGTGACATCGCCGCCGCGGCCGGTCTGGAAGAGCTCGATGCCCAGCAACCGTCGCTCGTCCTCGGGCAGCAGGACGTGCTCGACACGTGCCGATGTGCCCAGCGTTATGACGTGGGGGTGCTCGAGCAGCAGGAGCGTGTCCGGGATCTCGCCGCGGCGACGTCGCCCGATCAGCTCCGCCTGCAGCGCGAGCCCGTCCACGTACGGCACAACGCCCAACTCGCGCACGCACAGCTCGCGCGCCGGCCGCCTCGCGGCCTCGGCTGTTGCCGATGCGGTTCGCTCGGCTACGCTCACGCTTCCTCGGGGAAGCTCTCCAACAGCTCCTTCAGCCGCGACAGGAACCGCGCGGCGTCGGCGCCGTCGACCAGCCGGTGATCGTAGCCGAGCGAAAAGAATGACCGCTTGCGAATCGCGATCGTGTCGCTGCCGTCGACCTCGACGACGACCGGCCGCTTCTCGATCGCGCCCGTGCCAAGAATCGCCGCTGTGCCCTCGGGGATGACGGGCATGCCGACGAGCGTGCCGAGCACGCCCGGATTCGTGATCGAGAAGGTCGCGCCTTGGATCTCATCGGGCTTCAGCTTGCGCTCGCGGGCGCGCCCGGCGAGGTCGCTGATCCGCTTGGCGATGCCGATCAGCGTCAGCTCGTCGGCGTTGCGGACCACGGGAACGATGAGACCCGGATTCAGGTCGACGGCAATGCCGATGTTGATGTCGCCACGGTAGATGATGCTGTCGCCGGAGATGGTGCCATTGACCTGCGGAAACTCCTGCAGCAGCCGGGCGCAGGCCCAGGCGACGAAGGCAGTGAAGCTGACCTTCACGCCCTGCTCCTCCCAGCGCTTCTTCGCCGCACCGCGTACCCGGTCGATGCGTGTGAAGTCGATCTCGATGAACGAGTGGACGTGCGGCGCGATTCGCTTCGCGCGCACCATGTGATCCGCGGTGAGGCGGCGGATCCGATCCATCGGCTCGACGCGGTCGTGCTCGCGGGCCGAGAATTCCGGATGCCGGACCTGCCCGTAGAAGATGTCCCACAGTTGGTCGGCGCCGATCCCCACGCCCTCGCTGGGCGCGCGCGCCGGCCTGCCCGGTGCCGCGGCGCCGGGCCGTGCGTCAGGCTTCGCCGCAGTCGGCGCCTGTTCCCGATCGTCGATGAACGCCAGGATGTCCTGCTTCGTCACCCGCCCTGCGTGGCCGGTACCGCTGACCTCGCTCAGGTCGATGTCGTGCTCGGCCGCGATGCGACGCACCAGCGGTGTCGAGCGACGGCGCAGCCGCTCCTCGGCGGTTTCCGCCCGCCCATTGCCGTCGCCGTGGCCGGCGGCGGAGCGGGCGGGCGCGGCAGCCGCAGTCGGACGTTCCGCGGCGTCGCGCTCGGGCTTCCGGGAGGGCGCGGCGCCGGCTACGGGCTTCCCTGCTTCGCGCTTCCCTGTTTCGGGCTTCCCCGCTTCGGGCTTCCCCTCCCCCTCGGCCTTCCCCGCGGGTGCCGACGGCTCCTGCGCCGGTGCCGCGGCCGCCGCTCCTTTCTCCGTCTCGATGAAGGCGACGACGGTGCCGACCTCGACGGTTTCGCCCTCCTGCACCGCGATCTCAGTGAGCGTCCCGGCGGCGGGCGCGGGGATCTCGGCGTCGACCTTGTCGGTCGAGATCTCGAGGATCGGCTCGTCGCGCTCGACCGTGTCGCCGACCTGCTTCAGCCACTTCGACACCGTGCCCTCGGCGATCGACTCGCCCATCTGCGGCATTGGCACTTCGATTCGCGCCATGGTCTTCTCCAGTAATGGCCCACCCCACGCCTCGGCGGAGCCGCTGTCCAGGGCTTCTCAGTACGCCTTCAGATACCGGCAGGCGGCGACGATGTCGGCGACCTGCGGCAGGAAGTAGTCCTCGAGCGGCGGCGAATACGGGACGGGCGTATCGATCGCCGTCACCCGCAGCAGCGGTGCGTCCAGCCACTCGAACGCCTTCTCGCTGACGCGCAGCGCGATCTCGCCGGCGATGCCGCCGGTGCGCGTATCCTCATGCACGACCAGCAGCCGGTTGGTTCGCTTCACGCTGGCGATGATGGCGTCCTCGTCCAGTGGCAGCAGCGTACGCAGGTCCAGGATCTCGAGCTCGATGCCAGCCTCCGCGAGCTGGTCCGCGGCGCGCTGCGTCTCATGCACCATGGCCCCGTACGTCACCACCGTGACATCCGTGCCGGAGCGCTGAATGCGCGCTTCGCCGAGCGGCACGATGTAGTCCTCGTTGGGCAGGACCTCACGCAACGCGGGTGCCCGGTACAATTTCTTGTGCTCGAAGAACAGCACGGGATCATCATCGCGAATCGCGGCCTTGAGCAGGCCCTTGGCATCACGTGCGTTCGATGGGTACACGATCTTCAGGCCGGGCGTATGGAAGAACGCGGCCTCGGGGTTCTGGGAATGGAACGGGCCGCCGCGCACGCCGCCGCCGACCGGCCCGCGCACCACCAGCGGCATCGCGCCGCTGCCGCGCCAGCGGGAGGTGGCGATGTAGTTCGTCAGCGGCTCGTACGCGCACGAGACGAAGTCCATGAACTGCATCTCGACCACCGGCCGCATACCCATGTGGGCGGCGCCGGCGGCCGCGCCGGTGAACCCGGCCTCGCTGATGGGCGTGTCGATGACGCGGCCCTCGCCAAAGAACTCGATGAATCCTTCGGTCACCTTGAAGGCGCCGCCATACGCGCCGATGTCCTCGCCCAGCAGGAACACGTCCGCATCGCGCTGCATCTCCTCCCAGAGCGCTTCGCGGATCGCCTCCAGCATCGTGACTGGCTGGCCCTGCTCCGTCTGTCGAACGTGATCGGGCTTCGCCGCACTCGCCTGCTTCGTCTTCGTCACCGTCGCCATCGGCTCAAGCGTAGTGTGGGTCGGGCTCGGCGCGGCGTGTCCAGGGCGCGGCCACGATAGCGCCGGCGTAGACATCGCTGCGCGCCGAGTCGGGCTCTGGCAGCGGTGAGCGCTCCGCCTCTTGGCGGGCGGCATCGACCGCGTCGCGCACGGCTTCATCGATGCGGTCCAGCTCCCGTTCGGTCGCGAAATCCTCGTCGAGCAGCTGACGACGGTACCGATCGACCGGATCCTTCGCCTCCCACGCCTCGAGCTCGCCTGGCGGCACATACTGCTGGGCATCGTGCTCCGCGTGCCCTTTGCGACGATACGTAACGACCTCGAGCAGGACCGGTCCCTCGCCCGCGCGCGCGCGATCCACGGCGCGGCGCATCATCTCGTGCACGGCCAGAACATCGTTACCGTCGCAGCGGTCGCCGAGAATGCCGTAGCCGGGCGCCTTGTCGGTGAAGCTCTCACACGCGGTCTGCTTCCCGATGGGTGTCGAGTAAGCGTAGCCGTTGCTCTCGACGATAACGATCAGCGGCGCGCGCTGCACTGCGGCGAAGTTCAGGCCCTCGTGAAACGCGCCCGTCGACGTCATGCCATCGCCTGCGTAGGCGACGGCCACGCGGTCCAGGCCGCGCAGCTTGAACGACAGCGCAACGCCGCACATGACCTCGACCATGACGCCGAGGTGCGAGATCAGGCCGATGAAACCACGCTGGTAGTCACAGAAATGCACGTTCTGTTCGCGGCCGCCGGTCGGTGAGTCGGCCTTGGCCATGTACTGCCTCATGACATCGACCGGCTGGGCGCCCATCACCAGCAACGAGCCGAGGTTACGAATGGCCGGCGCGATCATGTCACCGGTCCCGTCGTCGCGGCGCCGCAGCGCGTACGCGCTGGCGACCGCCTCACCCTCCTGGCCGACGGAACGATAGAGTCCGCCGATCACCTTGTTCTGCCGATACAGGTGCGTCAGTGCCTGCTCGACCTGCCGGGTCAGCTGCAGGTACCGGTACAGCTCCATCAGCTGCGGCAGGCTCAACTGCCCCGTCGCCGCTGGCACATCCGTTCGTGCGTTTGCCATTTCAGCTACCGTTCGGCGCCGCGGCGCCGCTTCACACCAAGCATTTTCGGCATAATGGCCGGGGACGGAATCACTCGTCAAGCCGAAAAAAAGAGCGTTCCGCGCGGGCGGAACGCTCTGCTTCGCTGCCGTCTGCCGTGTGGCTACGGCTGCGGGTTGCCCTCGGGCTGCTGCGGTGAGGGCTCCATCCCGGGGATCTGCTGTCCCCCCGCACCCTCGGCGTCAGACGGCTCGATGCCGGGCACGACCGGTTGCGGTGTGCCGGTCGGCGCCGTCTGCTGGAACTCCTGACGCAGGATGGAATCCGGCTGCCTCGCCCGTGACGACATGACCGCGAGCACGAGTGACAGCGCCAGAAAAACGCCACCACTGACCCAGGTCGTGCGGGTCAGCAGGTTGGCCGCCTGCCGGCCACCGATCAACGAGTCGGTGCCCATGCTGGCCCCGCCCATGGCCGCCAGGCCACCACCCTTGCCCGCCTGTAGCAGGACAACGGTCATGAGCAGGATGCCATCGAGAATGAGAACTGCAACGAGAAAGCCGAACATCGTGTCCCGGTCGGTAAGGTTTCGAACCCTGTAGAGTCGCGGCTGTCACCGGAGGGGTCAAGCCGCGCGGCGCGTCAGGGCGCGGGTCGACCGCCGGCCCGGCCGGCTCATGCGCTGGCGATGGCCGCGAAGCTCGCCGGGTCCAGGCTCGCGCCGCCAACCAACAGGCCGTCGACGGC
>JBOHRE010000095.1:0-11960 GCA_050732635.1 Longimicrobiales bacterium
GACGTAGGCGCTGGCCGCGCGCGCGTCGGTGCCGCCGGTGGTGCGCCAGGCGACGTCGCCCGGAAAGCCACCGGGCGCGCGGAGCGCGTCCTCGGGCAGTGCCAGCGGCTCGGCGTCGATGGCGGGCGCGTCGGCCGCCCAGATCGCCGGCACGCCGGCGGCCAGCGCCAGGTTCCAGGCGGTGACGTCGTAGAAGGCATAGCCTTCGCGCTCGCCGGGCGCGCGGCGCGCGTTGCGCACGTACTTCTCGAGCTCCTGCGCGGCGAACGCCTCGGGCATCTCGATGTCGGGCACGAGCAGCGTGTGCGCGAGCAGGCCGAGCGGCTGCGCCAGGTCGATGATGTAGGCGCCGGCGGGCACGCGGGTGGGCGCGCGGCGGCCACTCAGGTAGTCGGTGCCGGTGATGGTCGCGGCGCCTCGCGCGCGGCGCACCTCGATGCCGTGGCGCAGCAGGGTCGTGGCCAGGCGGTCGGCATCGCCCGCGTCGCCCGGTGCGGCGGGCAGCAGCACGACCGTGCGCAGACCGCTCTCGCGCGGCATGGCCATGCCGGCGGCGTAGAAGCGCCAGTAGTCGAGCAGCCTGGCCTCGCGGTGGCGCACCGCGGTCTCGACGGTGGCGAGCGAGGCGACGTAGTGGTGCGCAATGCCGTCGGCGAAGGTCAGGATCGTGCCGTCGTCGCGCCGCCAGCGCACGCCCTTCGAGCCGCCGCCATCGGTCTCGTAGGTCATGCCGGTGGCGCCGTGCAGCGACGGGTAGGTGTCCCAGTAGCCCGGGTAGTAGAGGTCGAACACGTCGCGAGTGTAGTAGCTCCAGCCGTGCGCGTCGAAGGCCGCCGCGTTGCCCTGGCCGAAGGTCTCCCACCACGTGTTCATGAACTCCGGGTAGACCGGGTTGACCGGGATCGCTGGCGGCGGGAAGTAGTACTGCGTGGTCTGGCCGTGCAGGTCGACGAAGACCTGCGGGTGCCAGCGCCGCAGCTCCGCGACGACCGCGCGCGTCTCGGTCTGCGTCAGCCCCAGCCCGTCGCGGTTCAGGTCGAACTGGTAGTGGTTGTTGTTCGTGCTCATGCCCCAGGGCGCGCGGTGCTCGAGCGCCAGCGGGTCCGGGTCGCCCTGCACGAACGCGTTGTACCAGGCCACCATGCGCTCGTGGCTCTCCGGGTTGTGCGCCAGGTTGATCAGCGTGACCGCGCCCGCGCGCAGTCCGCGCGTGCGCTCGTCCTCGCCGGCTGCGAGCTGGTACGCCAACTGGATCGCCGCCTCGAACGCGGCCGTCTCGTTGCCGTCATTGGCCGCGTTGATCCAGACCACGATGGGCAGCTCGGCGGCGAGGCGCGCGGCCGCGGCCTCGTCGGTCACGCGCGGGTCCGCCAGCCGGTCCAGTCCGGCGCGCACGGCCTCGAGCCGCGCGATGTTCGCCGCGGACGAGACCGCGACCAGGTGCATGGTGCGCCGCTCGATGCTGCTGCCGTAGTCGAAGACGCGCACGCGGTCGCTCGCGCTGCGCGCGAGCGTGTCGAGGAACGCCTCCATGCGGCCGTAGGTCGTGTGCCAGCTACCGAGCGGGTAGCCGAGCACCTGCTCGGGCCGCGGCACGCCCTCGCGGTAGGCGCCGCTCGCGTAGAAGTCGAAGGTCGAGTCCGGGCACAGACCGAAGGCCAGGCGCGCGTCGATCTCGGCGCGGCAGGCGTCGCCGATCAGCGGCAGCGCCCGCGTCGGCTGGGCGGGGGCCTGGGCGGTCGCGGAAGGGGCGGCCAGCAACAGGGCCGCGGCGAGCGGTAATGGCAGACGTCGCATGCGCGATGGTCCGGGGTGAAGTGTCGGCCGCGGTTTCAGGGGCGAGCGGCGGGCGACAAGATCCGCAGAAGAGCGACAGCCTGCAAGGCGACGCCGCGCGCCGCCGGAATCAGTCGGCCGGCTCCGCCGTGATCGCGTCGCGGCGTGCCCCGAGCGCCGTGGCCTGGGCGACGTCGTGGCGGCCACCGCCCGCGCGCTTCGCCCGCTGCGCGCCGTCCGCTCCCTTCCGGGTCCTGCCACGGCGGGCCTTCAGCACCACGGTGTCGGCATCGAGATGGTCGTCGCCGCAGGCGTGCACGTACTCCTCGTAGGTGCCGTTGTAGTCCCGGATGCCGCCCTGCCCGATCTCGATGACGCGCGTCGCGAGCCGGCTGACGAACCAGCGGTCGTGCGAGACGAGGATCAGCGTGCCATCGTAGCCGAGCAGACCCGCGACGAGCGCCTCAATGGACTCGAGGTCGAGGTGGTTCGTCGGCTCGTCGAGCACGAGCACGTTCGGCTGCTCGACCATCAGGCGGCTGAAGACCAGGCGGGCGGCCTCGCCGCCGGACAGCGCGCTCAGCTTCTTCTCGCCCTCGTCGCCGGAGAAGAGCATGAGGCCGAGCTGGCCGCGCACGTAGCCGCGGTCCTGCCCCGGACAGAAGCCCCAGAGCCACCGCTCCGCGCTGCTGTCGGAATCCTCCAGTTGCCGGCGATGATCCTGCGCGAAGTAGCCGGGCTTCGTGCCGTGGCCCCATTCGATCACACCCGCATCCGCCTCCAGCTCGCCCATGACGATCTTCAGCAGCGTCGACTTGCCGATGCCGTTCGGACCCATGATGACCAGACGGTCGCCGCGCCGGAGGCTCAGGTCGACGCCATGCAGCACGTCATGGTCGCCGAACGCCTTGCGGATGCCGCGCACGGTCAGCACGTCCTTGCCGCTGGGCGAGCGCTGGGTGAAGCGGAACCTGGGATAACGGCGCGAGCTGCCCGGCAGTTCCTCCAGGCCGTCCGCGATCCGCTCGATCATGCGCAGCTTGCTCTGCGCCTGCCGCGCCTTGGTGTTCTTCGCCCTGAAGCGGTCGACGAACTCCCGGTGATGCGCGATCTCCTTCTGCCGCCCCTCGATCTCCTTCTCGCGACGCGCCCGCTCCGCGACCTTCGCTTCCTGGAACGCCGTGTAGTTGCCGTGATACAGCGTCACGGTCTGGTAGTCGACATCGAGAATGCGCGTCGCGACGTTGTCCAGGAAGCGGTGATCGTGCGAGATCACGACCGCCGGTCCCGCAAACGCCTGCAGGAACTTCTCGAGCCAGCGGATCGACAGGATGTCCAGGTGATTGGTCGGCTCATCCAGCAGCAGCAGATCCGGCGCGCCCGCCAGCACCTGCGCCAGCAGCACGCGCAGCTTGAACCCGCCCGACAGCGTGGACAGCGGGTTGCGCTGCACCGCGGCCGGCAGACCGAGTCCTTCCAGGATGGTCGCGGCCCGCATTTCGGCCGTGTAGCCGTCCAGCCGGTGCAGCGCGTCCTCGAGCTCGCCGTAGCGGTCGACGTCGAGGTGCTCGTGCGCGTTGGCCAGCAGCGTCTCCTTCTCGAGCAGCACGTCCCACAGCTCCCGGTGGCCCATGAGCGCCACGTGCAGGATCTCCTGGTCCTCGTAGAGGAACTGGTCCTGCCGCAGCACGCCCAGCCGCAGCGCCTTCGGCCGCGTCACCGAGCCCGCGGTCGCTTCCACGTCGCCGCTCAGGATGTCGAGCAGCGTCGTCTTGCCCGAGCCGTTCGCGCCCACCAAACCGTAGCGCTCGCCCGCCTCGAGCTGGAACGACACGTCGCCGAACAGCGTGCGGTCGCCGAAGTCCTTCCTCAGACCTGAGATCGAGATCATGGCGGGTAATGTAGCGGAATCCAGCCCGGGTCGAAGGCTGGCCGCCGCGGGGAGCCGCCCGTCCGCGCTATCGGGAGGGAACGAGCGCCTCGTCCAGCAGGCGGCCGAAGAGCTCGAACTCGAGCGCTCCGAGCACGCGACGGCCGGCGATGAAGAAGGTGGGCGTCGCCCGGACGTGCAGCCGCTTTGCGGCGCGATTCTGGCGCGCCACGCGCTCGCGGCTCGAGTCCGAGTCGTAACACGCCTCGAAGCTCGCTGCGTCCAGCCGCAGCGCGCTGGCCAGGGCCGCGAAAAACGGCAGCGGGTCAGCGGCCTTCGTCCACTCGGCGCGACGCGCGAGCAGGACGTCATGCATCTCCCAGAACGCCTGCTGCTCAGCGGCACACGCCGCCGCTCGCGCGGCCTCCGCCGAATTGGGAAACGCGCCGAGCACGAACGGAACCGCCTGCCAGCGAACCCGACCGGTTTCGATGTAGACGCGCCGGACCGACGGCAGCGTCTCCCGAGCGAAGTGCGCGCACGCGGAGCAGCCGAAGTCCAGGAACTCGACCACGGTCACCGGCGCTTCGTCGCGGCCATCGATGTAGCCGGTGCCGTCGGCTACCTGCGCCTGGCCGCTGGACGCGGCGGCCGAAGCCGCGGCTGCGACGACGATCGCCTCACGGAAGCGTCGCACGGCGCTCACCACGCGACGCGGTAGCCGAGGCTCACGCCGGGATCGCTCGGCAGGTTCCTGCCGACGAGCGGAGCCTGGATGCCCAAGTCGGCTTCGCCGGGGCCGATCGCCCAGGCGAAGCTCGGCGAAAGCTGAAGCATACGGCGCCGATCGGTCGTCAACGTGAGCCCTTGCTGCGTGGGCGGCTGCCCCCAGAGCGCCTCGGCGGCCAATTCCCAGCGCAGAGTGCGGTAGCGCCCGCCCAGGCCGCCGTGCGCAAACCATTCGTCGCCCGGCTCCCGATCCGTGCTGGTGCGCCCGAAGCGCCACCGGTGACCGACCCAGCTCAGGGCGTACACGGCACCGCCCGCGAAGGCCCGGCCCGTCTCGACGCTCAGCTCGGCATCCGTCTGCCCCTCACTGAGCGGCAGCACGGTCGCGTCGACGGGGAACCGGCTGCCGGGCAGCTTCAGCCCTGCCCGAAGAGTGAACGGAGCGTGCCACCCGATCAGCTCGGTGCCCAGGCGCGTGGCGATGCGCAGGTCGCCCAGGCCGGTACGTTCACGCACGCCGGCCTGGTCCGCGTAGCGCAGGCGATGCACCGCGGCCTGCGCCCAGACATCGACGCCTTCGAGGATCCCGAGCGCCAGCGTCACATACGCGGAGCGCGTGCTCGCCTCGCCGCCGGCGAAGAACGGCGTACGGAATCCGTCCGAGTCGAAGCGATCGTCCGCGTTCTGCGCGTAGAGCGAGAGCTGCACCCAGCCGGCGCCTGGATCGAGCGTCGCGATCGTGCCGCCCTGGGCCAGGGTCGGCGACGAGTGCGGCGCGCTGCATACCGCTTGAGCGGTCGCGGCGGTCGCGGTCAGGATGATGCACGCGACCGTGGCGCCGATCGACGCGATCGTCCTGGCCATCTCAGCTGCTCTCCCAGAGCTCGGTGTCCGGATGAAACGCCTGCCAGGCGAACCAGTAGGCGACGTACGCCTCCGCGACCGGGCGCAGGCGCTGGGAGCGGAGCGGACCCTCCGTCGCCTGCCCGTCCACGCGCCATACGCTGCCGGTCTCTTCGTCGAGGATCCGGCCGCCGTCCACGTGGAAGCTGAGGCGCTCACCGTCGACTACCACCTCGTACGCCATCGCGGCTTCGGCCGCCGCGTCCCAGAACACCACTACCGCTCGGCCGTCCAGCAGCACCGCGTCGACCGCGGCCAGCCCGCCCGCGAACGCGCCCGCGTCGCGCAGCTCACCGAAGGGCAGCGCGAGACCCGCGCCCGGCATGGGAATGCCCAGCACCCGTTCCTTCGGAGGCCGCCTCGAGTCGATGCCGCCGGGGATCGGGAAGAGCAGTTCCGCATTGCCCGGCTCGGCGTAGCGGCCGTACGGGTAGAGGCGGTAGTTCCTGGAATGCCCGGTGGCCGAGCTCACCACGCGAGTGTTCGGATGCAGGGCGTGCCACCCCGCCCAGGTCATCTCGATGGCGGGCAGCATTGTCAGATCGGTCCCCCTGCGCGGCCCGCAGCGCGCGCCGCGCGCCATCTGTGGCCAGAGAGACTCGCCCGTCGAGCGATCGTACATGATGAGGTTGTTCAGGTACAGCAGTCCCGACACGCCGAACTCCGGGTCGCCGACCGGGCCGCGGTCGAATACCAGGCTGGACCCGGTGAGCGGACAGTGCGTCACCGCCAGGCCGAGGGTGTCCAGCCGCAGGTTCACGATCTCGTGCCACCAGAGGATGTTCAGCGGCACGGCGATCTGGACGCCCTCCAGGTCCAGGCCGATCACGCGGTCCAGGTCACGCAGGTATTCGGTCCCAGGCTCGGCGGGACCGACCAGCTCCGGCTGCGTCAAGGCGGGGATGCCGTCCTTGCCCGGACCGCCGCTGAGGATGAGAGACTCCGGGATCGAACAGGTGAAGCCTGGCCCCCCGCCTGCGCCGAGTGCGGTGGGCGCATCCTGGGAGCAGGCGGCCAGCTCGAGCGCTGTCAGGACGCATACCGTGGCTGACGCAACGCGGTGGTGCATCGCTCGCTCCGTCCGAGTCCAGTCTACCAACCGGGCCCGGGCAGCAACGGTTCCAGCGCGCACGACTCCCGCGACCGCACCTCCAGCTCATCCGTTCCGCATTCCGCCGCGGCCCTTCACGCCGTGCGCATCCGGTGCAAGCGCTTGTACGCCCAGGCAGCGATCACTCCGAACAGAATGTGGGCGACGATGCTGACCCAGTTGCGCGCCATCGCGAACCAGGGGAACACTGTCGTGAAGAGGTAGAAGTTCACGACGTAGAGTGCGAGCCCGTACGCGGCGCCGGTGGCTACGGCAGCGCCCGTGCCCAACCGCGAGACGAACCACGCGAGCACCAGGGCGTAGAGCACGCTCAGCACGAAATGGATCATCATCGCCACCAGCACGATGACCAGGTCGAAGGTGGCGGGCGGCGGCAGCACATCCTGGCCCAGCGCGATCGCCGCGATCATGCGCGGCGGGCCCCACGCGCTCTCGCCGAGAAAGACCGGGACCATGACCAGTTCGAGCATCAGGAACACGGCGCCGGCGATGATGCCGGCCCAGATCGCGGCGGTCCACCGGATGCCGGCTTCCTCGCGTCCTATGGCGGCGGCTTCCATAACACTCTCCTTTTGGGTCTCGGACCGGGCTCGGCCGGGCCGGCAGGCCGCACGGTGCGGTCGTTCGCGGCCCGAGGCGCGGCAACCGACATGCCATGGCGGGACAACCGGGACCCGCCACGATCGGTTCCCGGCCGCCGGAACCGCCGTGAGCGCTCACCGGTTGTTGAAAGGACGCGCCACGCCCAGCGACGCCTGATGCGTTCGCGGATCCATCTCCTGCACGGGAGGCACGATGCTCACGAGTCGAACGCTGTTCGCGCAGCCGCTGCTCCTCGCCTGCGGCCTCGCCGCGTGCGGGGCCGAGGAGGAGCCGGACTTCGAGGAGCTACCGGCCGTGCCCGCGGCCGAGCAGGCTGCACCGCCGGACACGACCGCGGAGGCCCTGTGGCAGCACCTGCAGCAGGCGAACTACCGCGAGGCCTGGCAGCTCTGGCCCGGCAAGGGCGAGCTCTACGCGGGGACCGAGCCGCATGGCATGCTGCTGACGACCTACACGAACACGGTGGCCGAGCTCGGCCTGCCGGATCTCCAGGGCACCCTGCCCGCCGGCGCCATCGTGGTGAAGGAGAACTACATGCCCGACAGCACGCTCGCGGCGCTCACGGTGATGCTGAAGGCGCCCGGGGGCTACGATCCGGCCAACAATGACTGGTTCTGGGTGAAGTACAACCCGGACGGGACGGTGGCGGACGACGCGGCCGGGCGTGCGCCGATGTGCGCCGCCTGCCACAGCCAGGCCGCGCAGCAGGACTACCTGATCACGGCCATGCAGCAGCGGACGGGCGCCGAGATGCCGCCCGTGCCGGGCGCGGAGATGCCGCCCGTGCCGGGCGCGCACCCGACGGATACGGCCCAGCGGCGTTGACGCGGGTTGGGCGGCTGCGCCTCCAGCTCCACGCCTCGAGCCGTCCGCGAGCCCGTTCACGTCAGCGCCGCCGTCGCAGAGCCCGGTCCAGCGTGAGCGTGTCGTCCCGGGCATTGATCACTAGGACGATCGACGCGGCCGTGATCACGATGGACGCCAGGAACAGGTGCGCGCCGCCGCGCGTCAGACCGAAGACGCCCCACGGGTCGATCAGCTGCTTCCAGCTCGCGAGCGTCGACACGCCGTTCACCACGAGTTGGATCCAGGCAAGCGGCACGCGCAACAGGCCGGCCGCGAGCGCGAGCCCGAGCAGGATCTCCGCGACGCCCAGGAGCTGGACCAGCGAGGGCCCGGTCTCGACCCGGTAGAATCTCGAGAAGATGCCGACCGATCCCTCCGTGGCGACGATCTTGTCGGCTCCCCAGTACGCCAGGAACACGCCCATACCGAGGCGCAGGATCGGCATCGTCCAGCGGGACAGAGCGACCCCGGCCGTCACGCCCCCCTCACGCGAGCCCCTGCCGCGCTTCCTCCGCGAGCAGCTGCTCGAAGATTCTGCGCCGCAGCCCGGGCGGCGCCAGGCGCCGCGCGACACGCCGCATGAACTCGCTGTAGGCGCGCTGGAAGTCGTACTGCGGGAAGCAGCGCTCGCACAGCTCGAGGTGTTGCTGTACTTCGGCCTCCGATGCGGCGTCGAGCTCGCCGTCGATGAACTCCCACAGACGGGCGATCACATGCTCGCACGAAATCATGACGCCGGCGCGATCAGTCATGCACGGCTCCGGGCAGGTAGCCCGCCTCGATGGCGTAATCGACCAGGTCGTTCTGCAGCAGCCGCCGAGCGCGGAACAGCCGGCTCTTCACGGTGCCCAGCGGAACCTCCAGCACCTGCGAGATCTCCGGGTATGTCAGCTCGCCGAGGTCGCTCAGCACCAGGACGTCGCGGAACTCGACCGGCAGGCGGTCGATCGCGTCGACGATCTGCTGGTCGATGAACGACTCGAAGAACTCGCTCTGCGGGTCATCGGCTTGCACCCGGCCGAATGCATCCATCACGCCCAGCGCCTCGCTGCGAACGTCCAGTTCGCTAGCCGGCCGCTCCAGCTGCGAGCTCTTGCGCTCCTCGGTGTGCAGGAACGCATTCCGGCAGATCGTGAACAGCCAGGACCGGCAGTTGCTGCCGCGTTCGTATCGCTCCCACCCCCGATAGGCACGCAGATACGTCTCCTGCACCAGGTCCTCCGCCGCGTCGGCGTCACCCTGCGTGAGCCGCATCGCGAACCGGTAGACGGCGTTCAGCCAGGGCAGCGCTTCCTCGGCGAAGCCCGCTTTGCGCAGCGGCGTTTCGCCGGGGTCCGATGGCGCATCGGCGGTGCGATCCCGCCCCGCACGGGGCGCGCGCCGCCGCCGCCGTGCACCCGGCCTGCGGTTCAGCTGCTCCCACGCGAGCCGAACCCGCTGCCGAAATGCCTCGAGCGGCATTACGCGACCAGCACCGGAGGGCGCGCGGCGAGCAGCGCCCGCGGCGCGAGCGCGATCCACGCGGCCAGGTTGTCCCCGCGTCGCATGCGAACCCCTTCCATCGAACGCGTTCCAGAGGAAGAACATTCGAGCGTGGCGGACGGTTCCCGGCGGCAGTCTCGCGCGGCCGGTGGAGCGAGGAAGTTGGCCGGGCGACGTCGCCCGTCAGCCGAGCAGCTCGGCCACCTTCTGCACCAGCGCGGCGGGCGCGAACGGCTTGGCCAGGAACGGCGTGTCATCCAGCACACCGTGGATGCCTAGCTCATCGCGGGTGTAGCCGGACATGAACAGCACCGGCACGCCGGGCCGGCGGTCGGCGATGTGGTCGGCCAGCGTGCGGCCGCTCATGCCGGGCATGATGACATCGGTGACGACCAGGTCGATGGCGGCCGGCTCGCGCTCGAGCAGGTCGAGCGCCGCGCCGCCGTCCTCCGCCTCGAGCACGCAGTAGCCGCTGCGTTGCAGCACGCGGCTCGCGAGCGCGCGCACGCCCGGCTCGTCCTCGACCAGCAGCACGCGTGCGCCGGGCCGGCCGTCGCGCGGCGCGCGCGCCTCGGTCGGCTGCGCCTCCGGCTCGCCCTCGACCTGCGGCAGGTAGATCCTGAAGGTCGCGCCCTCGTCCGGGTTGCTGTGCGCGACCACGTCGCCGCCACTCTGCTTCACGATGCCGTAGATGGTGGCCAGCCCGAGGCCGGTGCCCTTGCCCTGCTCCTTGGTCGTGAAGAACGGCTCGAATAGGTGCTCGCGCACCGATTCGTTGAAGCCCGTGCCGGTGTCGCTGACCTCGAGCGCGACGTAGTCGCCGGGCTCCAGTTCGCTGCGGTCGGCGCCGACGTGGCCGTCCAGCCGCACCGCGCTGGTGCGGATGCGCAGCCGGCCGCCGTGCGGCATCGCGTCTCGTGCGTTCACGGCCAGGTTCATGATCACCTGCTGCAGCTGGCCCGGGTCGGCGCGCACGCACGCGAGCTGCGGCTCGAGCTCGAGCTCGACCGCGATCATCTCACCCACGAGCCGGCCGATGAAGGGCATCATCTCGCTGATTACCGCGTTGAGCGCGACCACGCGCGGCCGCAGCAGCTGTTTGCGGCTGAACGCCAGTAGCTGGCGCGTCAGCGCGACGCCGCGCTCGACCGCGCGCTCGATCTCCACCACATCGTCCCGCAACGCGGCGTGCAGCTCGGCGGAGTCGAGCAGCAGGTGCGTGAGCCCGAGTACGGACGTCAGCAGATTGTTGAAGTCGTGGGCGACGCCGCCCGCGAGCTGCCCGACGGCCTCCAGCTTCTGCGCGTGGTGGAGCTGCTCCTCGAGTTTGCGCGCGTCCGTCACATCGCGCGAGTTGATCACCACCGCGCGCACCGCCGGATCGGCGAGCAGGTTCCTGGCCGTCGCCGCGAAGTCGCGCCACTCGCCGTTCTTGTGTCGGTAGCGGAACACGACCGAGCGCGTCGTGCCCGGCTCGGAGAGGAGTCCGACGAACTCCTCCTGCACACGTGCCACGTCGTCGGGGTGCAGGAACTCGAAGGCGGAGCGGCCGACGCGCTCCTCCTCCGTGTAGCCCGTCATCCGCTGCGTCGAGGGCGACTCGTACACCACCTTGCCGCTCCCGTCCAGCAGCACGATGCCGTCGGCAGCGTTCTCGATCAGCGAGCGGAAGCGCCGCTCGCTGGTGCGCAGCGCCTCCTCGAACTGCTTGCGCTCCGTGACGTCGCGGTAGACCACGTAGATGCGGCGCCGGCCGTCGGCATCGTCGAAGGGCGTGGCGACGATGGAGACGTGCACCTCGCTGCCGTCCTTGCGCCGCCGCACTGTCTCCTGGCGCATGGCCTCGCCGCCGTGCACCCGCGTCGTCCACGACTCGGCCTGCTCGCGCAGCTGCGCCGGCACGATGAAGTCGTTGACCTTGCCGCCCAGCAGCTCGTCCTGCGCGTAGCCGAACAGCTCGCAGAACGCCTGGTTCGTGCGCAGCACGCGGTCCTCGTGATCGATCAGCGCGATCGGCGCCGGCGCCCACTCGAACAGCGATTCGAAGTAGTGCTGCTGCCGGCGCGCCTCGGCCGCCGACTCGCGCGAGTCGGTCGCGTCGTGCAGGTGCACGATCAGGCGCGTGCGCTCGCCATCGACGTGCCGCGAGCCGGTGCCCTCCAGCACGCGCCAGCCGCCAGCCACGTGCTGCGCGCGCAGGTCCAGCGCCGGCGCCGCGCCGGTGGCCAGCAGCGCGCGCAGCGCCGCGTCGACCGACAGCCGGTCCTGCGGATGCGTCAGGTCGCTGAGCGTGCGCCCGGCGATCGTGGCCCGCCGGTAGCCGAGCACGCGCTCGAGCGCCGGGCTCGCGTACTCGATGCGGCCCGCCGCGTCGCAGATCAGCACCACGTCCGAGGCGTGCTCGATGATCGAGCGGAACAGCCGCTCGCTGCTCTCCAGCGCGGCGCGCGCGCCGTGCCGCGCGGCGGCCTCCAGCCACAGCTCGACCTCGGTCACGGCCAGCGCGGCCAGGTCCTCGAGCACCGCGGCGTCCGTGTCGCTCCAGGCGCGGGGCGCTGTCGAGGCCGCGACCAGCGAGCCCAAAACCTGGCCGTCTGCGCCGACCAGCGGCACCGCCAGCACGGCGCGCGCGCGCAGCAC
>JBOHRE010000096.1:0-11931 GCA_050732635.1 Longimicrobiales bacterium
CCTCCAAACCGGCCGCCGGCGCCGGCCCGGCGGCGTCGCCCACCACCGCGACCGCGGAGCCGGTCGAACGGCGCTTCACGAACCGGGGCACGGTATGGATCGCGCATGTGATGGGCGCCTGCGCATACGGAACCGGCACGCCCGGCACGGCACCGCTGGTTCAGCTCGGCTTCCGTCCCGAGCACGCGGACCTGCCGACGCACGCCGCGCTGACCGCCCCACGGGATTTGCGCTCGCTGTACGACGAGGAGCTGTGCGCGTTGCTGTCGCGCGCGACGCCGATTGCAGCCGACGCTGCGGGCGGCACGTGAGCCGCGCCCATGCGGCGGCCTGTCTGGGCTTCGTGCTCGCGGTCGGCGCATGCACGAGCGACGGCACCGAGCCGGAGCCGGAGCCGCTGCCCGCCGGACTGCTGATCCTGGCCGGTACGGACACGCTCGTGCGCGTGCAGGGCTCGAGTGTTTCATCGGGTCTCGTCATTCCACTCGCGGACTGCACCGACGAGCTCCAGATCATCTTCGTCGACGGCGACGGCGTCGTGCTGGCTGTCGACAATGCACTGATGCTGGACGTTCAGGTCGAGGACACGACCGTCGCCGCGTTCCAGGTCGACACGACCGGCGCCGGGCGCCTGTGTTCGCGACTCACTGGTGCGACGGAAGGCAGCTCGCGTATGCGCGTACGCCTGCTTCGCAACGCGGGCGAGCCGCGCTACGAGTCGCCCTGGATTCAGGTCGTGGTGGTGGCGCCCGCGGCGACCGGGCGGTTGCGGAGTTGGCAGCTTCGAGAATCCCCAGCTTCAGGAGAATAGCCGACCATGATGCGGAACAAGGCCACGCCGGTGCTCGCGCTGTTGTGTATGCTGGCGCTCCCGGCCTGTATGGGTGCCGACGGCACCGAGTCAGCGGGCGACGATGCCGCCGGCGACGAGCTCGCCGCCGGCGCCGAAACCCAGCAGCTGGCGTGTACGCCCGTCGATCGCGTGCCGCTGGAAGGCCGCGTGAGCCCGTACGATTCGTTAACGGTGCCCGTGGGCGACAGCGAGGCGAAGCTGTGCTACGGCCGTCCCTCACTGCGCGGCCGCACCATGATCGGCGGCGACGCGGTTCCCTACGGCCAGCTGTGGCGGACCGGCGCCAATGAGCCGACCATCATCCACCTGCCGGTCGCAGCCGAGATCGCCGGCATGCGCGCCGAGCCGGGTTCGTACTCGATCTACACCATCCCGGGGACGGAGGAGTGGGTCGTCATCCTCAACCGGTCCACCTCGCAATGGGGCCACGAGGGCCAGTACACGGACGAGGTGCGCGCGCAGGAGGTCGGCCGGGCGACGGTGGCGAGCCAACAGCTGGATGAGCCCATCGAGCTGTTCACGATACGCGCCGAGCCGGATTCCGGCGGCGCGACGCGACTCCTGCTGGAATGGCAGAACAGCCGGGTGATCATTCCCGTGAGGCCGGCGGCATAAGGCGGCGGGGCGCGGCCGGGCGGTTGTCAGATTCGGCGGCCCTCGCACGTTTTAGCCCTTAGACGAGGCCGGAGGTACGTGGATTTCGAGCGGGTGTTTCAGCGGCTGTACCCCGCACTTTTCCGGTACCTGCATCGGCTGACCGGTGACCCGGACGCGGCCCATGACATCGCGCAGGAAAGCTTTCTCCGGCTGCTGCGACAGGAGCTGCCGGAGAAGGAGATCCGCCCCTGGCTCTTCACGGTCGCGACGAACCTGGTTCGTGACGCCGCCCGCAGTACGGAGCGACGACGTCGCTTACTCAGCGGCGCTTCACTCGCGATCGCAACACCGCCGCGGCCCGATGATGTGGTCGAGCAACGCGAGCAGATCGGCTTGGTCCGGGACGTGCTGGACCAGCTAGCAGAGCGGGACCGCCAACTCCTGATGCTGCGGGAGGAGGGGTTCAGCTACAAGGAGATTGCCGGCATCGTTGGCGTCGCGCCCGGTTCGGTCGGAACACTGATCGCCCGGGCGTTGAAGAAGTTCACTGAGCTGTACGAATCATCCGAGACACGCGAATGAGTCACACGCAGGAAGGAACTCTCCAGGCGTATCTGGATGATCAGCTTCGGCCCGAGGAGCAGCGGGCCGTGGCGGGTCACGTGGATACCTGTGCGCGCTGCGCAACCGAGCTGGAGCTGCTGCGGCGCGCGAGCGAGCGTTTCTCCGCCTTCATGGCGCTGCTGGATGCGCCGGCACCGCGGCTCGAGCCGGCACGGCTCGTGGAGCGCGGCCAGTGGCGCCGGCGCACACTCGTGGCGCGCCGCACACTGGCGCGGGCCGCCGCCGTCCTCGTCTTCCTGACGGCGGGCGCGCTCGCGGCCATGCCGGGCTCACCGATCCGGCGCTGGGCCGAGGACGCCTGGCAGACGCTGTTCGGCGAGGCGGCAGCGCCGGCGGCGCCCGCGACGGTCGAACAGCCGGATCTCCGGCCGGCCAGCGGCGTGGCGGTGCGCGCCGCCGATGGTGCCGTGCGGGTCGTGATCGAAGGCGCGCCGCCGGAGACGCGAGTTCGGGTGCGCTTCGTGGCTGGCGATGTGGCCAGTGTGGGCGCGGCGGGTGGCGCGGTGACGTCCCGCTTCACGACCGGGCCGGGCACGATCCGCGTTCAGGGTGGCGACCCTGGCGATCTGGTCGTCGAGCTACCCGAGACGGTGCAGCGAGCCAGCGTGGAGCTGAATGGCCGGTTGCTCGTCATCAAGGAGGAGGGGCGGCTGCGGTATGGTGCCGAACCGAGCGAACGCGATGGGCGCGGGGCGGTGTTCCGAGCACCCCGCTGAGCCTGCGCAGGGCGCGAGACGAAGCGCGCCGTAGCCAGCGTCCCTGGATCGAAGCAGACCCGTCGGGCCGTACCGGCCCCGGCGGGTCTGGCTTTTTGCGCCGGCGCTGCTGCCGTCGCGGCTGGAACTGGTGCCGGGAAGCGAGTATTATTGCCCTATGACCCCCCTTTTGGCCTTCCTTGCGTTGGGCCTGGCGCTGCAACAGGATCCGATTACGCAGCGCCCGGGCCAGAGTACGCGCGTGGTGCGGGCAGTGGCGGAGGGTATGGTGCGCGGCCAGGTGCGCAGCGGGGTCAACGGTCCGCCGATCGCGTTCGCCGCAGTCGAAGTGATCGGTGCGCGGGGCGTCGACGCCGCGGTCACGGATCAGCACGGCGGCTACGTCCTGGCGGGCGTGCCGCCCGGGCGCCAACTGCTGCGCGCGTCGCATATCGGGCACGCTGCGCTCGAGGTCGGCGTTCTGGTACCGGCCGGTGGCGAGGTCGACCTGGACTTCAACCTCGAGCTGCGGCCCGTGCCGCTGCCGGCCGTAACGGCGGTGGGCGCGCCTCCGCTCGGGTTCGCGGACTCGCTGGCTGTGCCGGCGCCGGACCTCGGCAGGGCTTCCGTGCGGGCGCTGGAGAGCTCCGGCGTGGTCGAGATCGGGCTCGGCGACATCGCCCGCGCGACACCCGGCAACCAGCCGCCCGACCCCACCGACGTCCTCTACGTGCGCGGCGCCGCGGCGGACCTCAAGCTCGTGCTGCTCGACGGCGCGCCGGTCTACGCGCCGTTCCATCTCGGCGGCCTGATCAACCCCTTCGATGCGGACATGCTCGGCGCCGCGGATCTGTACATCGGCGGCGCGCCCGCGCGCTACGATGGCGGGCTGTCGTATGTGCTCAACCTGACCACGCGTCGGCCGCGGGATGAGCCGCTGCGGGGCGAGCTCGAGCTGGACATGTTGTCGTCGCGCGCGCGTGTCGAGGGTGCCGTCAGCGAAGGCGCCGGCTACCTGATCGGCGGGCGCTACGTGCACGGCGCCGGTGCGGCGTTGGGCGAAGCATTCCCCTACGGTTACGGCGACGGCCTGATGCGTCTGCACCGGACCGTGCCGGGCGGCGGCGCGATGAGTGCGACCGGCTTCGTCAATCGGGAATCCGTCGAGCTGCGCACGGCGGACCAGGGGCGCGGCACCGCCGCGTGGGGCAACCGTGCGGGCTCGGTCCGTTACGCCGGCCCGCTGCTCGGCGGCGATGCGGAGTTCGCGGTCGGCGCAGGCCGCTTCACGGCCGGGCTGCCGATCATTGGCCGCCACGACCTCTGGGTGGATGGCGCGGCGAGCCGCATCCGCATGACCGCCGACCTGATGCACGCGACGCCCAGCACGTCGGTGCAGTACGGTCTGTCGTACGAGCGGCAGTGGCTCGACTATCGCACCTGGGCACGCGGTGTCGAGCCGGACTCGTTGATCCTCGAGACGAATCTCACGGGCGATGTCAGCGGCGGCTACTTCGATCTCGGCTGGCAGCCGCAGAACGACGTGCGGCTGCACGCGGGCGTGCGCCTGGACGTGTTCTCGAGTGAGCGGGCGCCTCGCCTCGCGCCGCGGCTGTCGCTCACCTGGCTGGCCGGACGGCAGACCGCACTGACGCTGGCGGCCGGCCGCTACCACCAGTACGTGCGCGCGCCGGAGTCCGTGCTCACCTCCCCGGCGGCCGAAGATGAACTGACCGAAGCACACCCGATCGACGGCGATCCGCTGCTCGACATCGCCCGCGCATCGCACCTGGTCCTGTCGCTGGACCAGCAGCTGCCCGAGGGAGTGCGGCTGGGCGTCGAGGGGTTCCTGAAGGCGTACGAAGGCGTGCCGACCGAGGACCCGGATGGGACCGCGCAGGCCTCCGGGGTCGACCTCTGGGTACGCCGCAGCGAGGGTCGGGTCCAGGGCTGGCTCGGCTACTCCCTCGCCTGGATCTGGTCGGCCGAGGCGCTGAGCCGACCCGCCGAGGAGATCTTCGCCGGCCGACACCTGGTCAGTGCAGGAATGCTCGGCGGTGTCGGCGCCCACGCGCGCTACGGCCTGCGGCTGACCTACGGCGCCGGCCTGCCCTTCACCGCGATACAGCCGGGCAGCGGTACGCCGCCCACGGCTGCGCCGCCATCGCGAGCCCTGGTGCCGGCCGAGCCGAGCGAGACGGTCATCGAGCCGTCGCCGCTCGTGGGCTCGCCGGACGAGCCGTACCTGCGCATCGATGCCGAGCTTGCACGGACCTGGTTGGTCTCCTGGCGCGGTGCGCCGATGGAGCTCACCCCCTACCTGCGCGTGATCAACGCGCTCAACCGTCGCGATGCGCTCTTCTACCACTTCGACGCGACCGATCAGACCGAGCCGCAAGCGCTCGCCGCTCTGCCGATCGTGCCGGTCTTCGGGTTCGGCTGGCGTTTCTGAGCGGGCGTAGCCGCTGACCGGCCGCCGCCCCTGGCCGCCCCCGCCCGCCCCACCGCGGTGGCACTCCGGCCGCCGGTTCGGGTACATTCCAGGACGTTCTCTCCGTTGACCTTGGACCTTTTCAGGAACCCGCATGAGACGGATTTCCTTGTCCGTACTGCTGCTCTCGCTGCCCCTCGGCGCGTGCGATGACGGCGCTTCGCCCGACCCGGTGACGTCGCTCACCGCGTCGCCCAGCACGCTCAGCCTCGGCATCGGCGACACCACGCGCCTCTCGATCACGGCGAGAACGGCCAGCGGCAAAGCGGTGCCGGCCTCCGGCGTCTCCTGGCTGAGCACGGTGCCCTCGGTCGCCTCGGTCAGCTCGGTCGGAACCGTCCGCGCCCTGGCCGAAGGGCAGACGGACGTCATCGCCACCGCAGGCGGTCTGGCCGATACGGTCGCGGTGACGGTTCTCGACGGCCTGAGCTTCAACGTCTCGCTCACGTCCTGCACGAACCCCTCACCGATCAATGCGCGCGTGGTCGGCGAGTCGCAGCACGCGATCGTGGTGGCCGATCTGGACAACCCGAGCGGCGGCTTGACGGACGCCGAGTACCAGGCCTTTGCCAACGACTTCGACAACATCGTCTGGTCGACGCTGACCGGGACGTTCGGCACGCCGACCGACATCGATGCCAATCAGAAGGTCACGATCCTGTACACGAAGGCGGTCAACGAGTTGACCGAGGAAGGCTCGCAGTCCTTCATCGCCGGCTTCTTCCACCCGCGCGACCTGTTCCCGAAGGTCGATGAGCCAGGATTCCAGGGCTGCGCGGGCAGCAACGCCGCCGAGATGTTCTACATGCTCGTGCCGGACCCGAACGGCGAGGTCAACGGCAACGAGAGGAGCAAGGAGCTGGTGCTGCGGACATCGGTCGGCACACTGGCCCACGAGTTCCAGCACCTGATCAACGCCTCGCGCAGGCTGCGCGTGAATCAGGTGATCGACCAGAGCGGCCGCTGGTGGGAGGAGGACTGGCTGGACGAGGGTCTCAGCCACGCGGCCGAGGAGCTGGTCTTCTATGACGTCGCCGGGCTCGGCCCGCGGCAGAACATCGATGTCGACAGGATTCGTAGCACGCAGTCGATTCGCGACGCGTTCAACGCGTACGTCGCCGCGAACTTCGGCCGGCTGCAGGACTGGTTGGAGGATCCCGAAGCGGAGACGCCGTTCGGCGATGCGGGCGAGCTATCGACGCGCGGCGCGATCTGGCAGTTCCTGCGCTATGCCGTCGACCGGCACGCCACCGCCGAGCAGCAGCTCTGGTTCGACCTCGCGAATCCGACATCCATCGATGGGTTCTTCGGCTTCGATAATCTCCAGAGGGTGCTCGGGAGTGACGTGCCCGAATTCTTCCGTGATTGGGCCGTTGCGGCCTTCACGGATGACCACGTTGTCACGACCGCGACCTTCCAGCACCCGAGCTGGAACTTTCGCTCCATCTTTCCCGCGCTGCGCGGCCCAACCGGTGATTCGCTGGGCGAGTACCCGCTGAAGTTGCATGCGCTGGCGGGCGACACCACACTGAGCCTGACGCTGGCCGGCGGTGGCGCCGGCTTCGTGCAGTTCGGTGTGGCGCCGGACGCACGCGCGGAACTGCTGCTGTCGAGCTCGGGCTCGGGCATGCCGGCGAGCTGCCAGGCGAGCGGGCCGGCGATCAGCCTGGTCGTCGGCGAAGTGCATCGCGAGGCGCTGGGCGCTGGCCGGTCGCTCTGCATCGATGCCGGTTCGGCCGGCGCCGACTACGTCTACGTGCCGTACCACATGAGCGAAGGCAGCACGGCCACCGTGAGCCTGCAGATCGAGGTGAGCGGCGTACAGTCGGCAACCGCGGCGTCCATTGTCGCGAGCCAGTCGCTGAGCCCCGTCACGGCGACGCGGTTCGCGATCCCGCTGCTCGAGACACCGCTGCCGGATCCCGCACTCGAGCAGCGGCTGCGCCGGCGTTGGCATGCGGAGCTCGCGGCGAGCCAGGGCATGCCGTTCAGAACCGCGGTGGCGCCGGCCGCCGCTGCCACCTTCGATGAGGTGGTGGTCTCGGTGGTCCGCGTCCGGTAGCCGCGGCGACTCAGGCCGGTCCCGCCGTCGCGCCGGGCGGCGGGCCGATCATGGTTTCGACGAGCTCCACGAGCCGCCGCGTCTCGACCGGCTTGAGCAGCAGCGACGCGAAGCCGGCTTCTCGCGCCGACTTCGGCGTGACCAGGCCGCTGTGGGCGGTCACCATGACCACCGGAATCGATGCCGTGCGGGGATCCGCCTTGAGCTGTTCGTTGGCCCCCCAACCATCGAGCACCGGCATCGACAGGTCCATCAGGATCAGGTCGGGTGGACGCTCGCGCGCTTTGCGGACCCCCTCCTCGCCGTGCAGCGCCTCTGCCGTTTCATAGCCGACGTGGCGCAGGATCATCGAATAGATCGTGCGCGTGTCGTGGTTGTCCTCGACGATCAGAACCCGTTTTGGTGCCATCCTTCGAGGCGCGGACCGGGACTCTCTGCGCAGGCCGAACGGGGCCCCGCATGCAAGAACGGTGCTGAGCTATCTGTACCGCCTGCCGCGCTTGATCACGATGTCGACGCGTTGCAGCAGCGCGATATGGCGCAGGACATCGCCGCGCACGGCAATGATGTCCGCGTATTTGCCGGGCTCGATGGTTCCGACCTGGTCGGCCACGCCCAGCGCCACGGCAGGCCAGTAGGTGGCCGCCCGGATCGCGCTCATCGCTGGCACGCCCAGCCGGTTGACCCAGATGTCCAGCTCGTTCCACGTGGCGCGGCTGTGGTATTCGCCCGGCACGCCTGCGTCCGTGCCGACCAGCATGACCACGCCCGCGTCGCGGAGCTGCTCGAACTTCCGCCGCAGTGTGGGCCGGCGCTGCGGCGTGAGCTGGTAATAGGGCAGCCGCTCGAACTGTTGCAGTGATCGATCGATGTCGGCGACGATCGAGTCCGGCAGCCCGATGCGGCGGCTGGGATCGTCCAGGACCTCGGGGTGATCGCGGATGTACTCGTAGTTGAAGAGCACCTCGATGGTCGGCGTCCACCAGAGCGGACCGAGGTTCATGCGCGCGGTGCGCTCGCGGATCAGCTCGATGACGTCCTGCGGGATCTCCGGGGCGGTCGCCAGGCCCGTATGCTGAAAGTCATCGATACCGGCGGCGAGCCCGCGTCGGATCTCCTCGGGACGGTGCGCGTGGGCGACGACCGGCAGCCCGTGCCGGTGCGCCTCGTCGGTGACCGCGCGCACCTCCTCCAGCGTCATCTGGTCCTGGTCGATCAGCTTGATGCAGTCGACGCCAGCGGCGGCCAGGCGGCGCACCTTGGCGCGGCCGTCGTCCGGGCTGTCGACGCCCCAGCGGAACAGCTCGGTGCCCGGATACGGCGTGTGCTGCAGGAACGGGCCGCACATGTACATGGTCGGTCCGGGGATTTCGCCGCGCGCGATCCGGTCGCGGACCGCGATGCTGGCATCGAGCGGGGCGCCGGCGTCGCGTGCGCTGGTGACGCCGGCCAGCAGGAGCTGCTCGGCCGCGGCCGGCATGATCACGCTCTCGAAGAGCGCCGGATACGTGCTGTCCCAGTGCGCGTAGTCGGCATGGCCGACCAGCATCAGGTGTACGTGCATGTCCCACAGACCCGGCAGCACGCTCATGCCCTCCGTCGAGATGACGTCGGCATCGGTGGGCACCGGCAGCGTGGCGACCGTGCCGACAGCGCGGATGCGTTCGCCGTCGATCAGAATGACGCTGTCGTAGAGCGGCGCTCCGCCGTAACCATCGATCAGCGTGCCGCCAACCAGCGCCGTGATGCGGCCGGTCTGCGCCGCCAGCGAGGCTGGACCGAGCAGCGAGACGAGCAGCGCGAGCGCGCGGCTCGCACGCCGTGCACAGTGACGGAAACGCGGCATGAGCGACCTCGTTTGCGAGCAGACGATCGCCGCCGGCGCGGGCCGGACGGGCGCAAGCAACGGGCAAGTATAGCGCGCGCGCCGGGGCCGCGGCCATTGCGGTTGTGCGGCGCGGCCGGCATTCTGGGCGTATGTGTGGCAGATACTCGTTGCGCGTGAGCACGGCCGAGCTGGAGCGCGAGTTCGGCGCGGACGGCACCGGCTGCGACTGGACGCCGCGCTACAACGTCGCGCCGACGCAGGACGTCGTCATCGTGCGGCGCGCTGGCAGCGGCGCGCGCCTGTCCCTGGTCCGCTGGGGCCTGGTCCCGCCCTGGGCCGACACGCCCTCGACCGGCAGCGCGATGATCAACGCGCGGGCGGAAACGCTGACGTCGCGGGCCGCGTTCCGCGATGCGTTCGCGTCGCGGCGGTGCCTGATCCCGGCCGACGCGTTCTACGAGTGGCGGCGTCTGGGACGTCGCAAGCAGCCGTACCGCATCCACGCCGGTGACGACGAGCTGCT
The DNA here is from genome assembly GCA_050732635.1 of Longimicrobiales bacterium. Classification (GTDB taxonomy): domain Bacteria; phylum Gemmatimonadota; class Gemmatimonadetes; order Longimicrobiales; family RSA9; genus JBOHRE01. The sequence goes on from JBOHRE010000096.1 coordinate 9,674, forward strand.
CGCCTTTGCCGGCATCTGGGATCGCTGGGCCGCCCGGGACGGCGCAGCGGTGATCTCCTGCGCCATCGTGACCACCGACGCGGCCGAGCTGGTGGCGCCGCTCCACGATCGCATGCCGGCGATCCTGGGCCGCGACGAGCGCGAACGCTGGTTGCACCGCGACACCCCGGTCGGCGAGCTGCTGGATCTGCTGCGCCCGTTTGCGGGGCGGCTGCAGGCGCACCCGGTTTCGACGCTGATCAACTCACCGGACAACGATGGACCCGAATGCGCCGAGCCCGACACGGACGCACTCGACGCCGCCTTCCAGCTCGAGCTCGGCCCGTGAACCCCGACCCGTCAGGACCATGAACCGCATTCGCCGTGGAACCGTGCTCGTCGCCCGCGCCGCGATCTGCTTGCCGCTCAGTGCGGCGGCGTGCGCCAGCCCGCAGCCGGCGCCAAACGATCAGACGGCCGAGCTCGCCATCGTCGATGTCGCTGTCGTGCCCATGGACGAGGAGCGCGTGCTGCGCGCGCACACCGTGCTCGTGCGCGACGGGCGCATCGCGGCCGTGGGGCCCGCGACCTCGACCTCCGTGCCGGCCGGCGCCGTGCGCGTCGACGGCCGCGGCAAGTTCCTGATTCCTGGACTCGCGGAGATGCACGCACACATCCCGGGCGAGGACGCGCCCGAGCAGCTCATCCGCGACATCATGTTCCTGTATATCGCCAATGGCATCACCACGATTCGCGGCATGCTCGGTGCGCCCAACCAGCTCGCGCTCCGGGATGCGACGGCGAGCGGCGAGGTGCTGGGACCGACGATCTACGTCGGCGCACCATCGATCAACGCTCGGTCCGCCCCGACGCCGGAGGCCGCCGAACGGTTGGTGCGCGAGTACGCTGACGCCGGCTATGACTTCCTGAAGGTCCATCCCGGTCCAACGCGCGCCACGTATGATGCGATGGCGGCAGCGGCGCGGGCGCGGGGAATCACCTGGGCGGGCCACGTGCCGGCCGACGTCGGCATCGAGCGCGCGCTCGAGCTGCGCCAGTCGACGATCGATCACCTGGACGGCTACCTCGAGGGCGCGGCGAGCGGCGCGGTGCGGGCGAGGCTGGCCGCAGGCGAATCGACGCTCGGCGACGTCGCACGAGCCGTCGACGACGACCGCGTCCGCATGCTGGCGCGCCGCACCCGCGAGCAGAGAGTGCGCGTGGTGCCCACGATGTATCTGTGGGAGAACTTCTATGCGCCGGTCGAGCCGGAGACGGTGCTGGCGCAGCCGGAAATGCGCTACGCGACGCCGGAGATGCGCGAGGGCTGGGCACAGCAGAAGCGCAACATGGCAGCGCAGCAGCAGCGCGCGGGTCTGACCGCGGCCGATGGGCAGGCCGTGATCGATGCACGGCGCCGGATCCTGAAGGCGCTGGCCGATGAGGGCGTGGAGATCCTCTTCGGCACCGACTCGCCGCAGATGTTCAACGTGCCGGGCTTCGCGCTCCACCATGAGATCCGGGTGCTTCAGGAGAGTGGGCTCCCGCCGTTCCAGATTCTTGCGGCCGGCGGCCGCAACGTGGCGCGGTATGCGGCCGAGGAACTGGAGCTGGACGGCCGCTTCGGCACGGTGGCGGTGGACCAGCGCGCGGATCTCGTTCTGCTGGACGCCAATCCGTTGGAGGATGCGGCCCACGTGCGGCAGATCGCGGGTGTCGTGGTAGGCGGGCGCTGGCTCCCGGCCAGTGAGATCGACGAAGGACTGCGCGCGATCGCAGCGCGGCATTCGCAGTAGGCTCGATCGGCGAACGACGTGGCTGTGCGGCTGGCCCGAACAATGCATAACGCATGTGTGGAGGTCGATTCGGTCGCATGCAGAAGACAATCCTCGTCATCGAAGATCAGCAGGAGATCCGCCAGCTCTATGCGACGGTGCTGCGCTCGCAGGGCTACTGGGTGGTCGAAGCGGGCGACGGCCGCGAAGGTCTGGAGCGGGCTCGCGACCTGCATCCCGACCTGATCCTGATGGACCTGGCAATGCCGGTCCTCGACGGGCGCGAGGCCGCGGCGCGCCTGCGGCAGGATCCGACGACACGACACATCACGGTCATCGCCGTCACCGCGCTGAATTACGATGACATGCAGGCGGCCGCGTTCGACGCCTACCTCACGAAGCCGATCAGTGCGAAGCGGCTGCTCCGCGAGGTGCGCAACTACATCGGCCGGGGCGACGACGGCGGCAGCGGGATACAGCGCGGCGCCGCGGCTTGAGCCGCGG
>JBOHRE010000097.1:0-11640 GCA_050732635.1 Longimicrobiales bacterium
TGATGACTGGGGCGAAGTCGTAACAAGGTAGCCGTAGGGGAACCTGCGGCTGGATCACCTCCTTTCTGGAGCACGCGAGTAAGCGCCTGCCACACCGCAGCGCCGAAAGCACGCTCAACGTCGCACCACACAGTCGAACTCGAGCTCGGTTATCGTAAAAGGCCGTCGCGCATTTGCTGCGCGTCGGCCTTTTTTTCAACCATCAACGGCTGGCGCTAACGCGACACGGGACCGAACCGCCGATCCAGGAACTCGAGCACCTCGCGGATGATCGCGCGCCGGTCCGAGAGGTGGCCGCCCGGCAGCACTGCGTGGCGCTTGCTGTCCTCGGATGCACCGAGCAGCTCGAACAGCGCCCGCTGCGCGATCTCGTACGGCCGCATGAAGTCGTCGCGGCCGTTGATCAGGAGCGCCGGTGTCCGCGCCCGCGGCGCGAACGTCACCGGGTGCGATTCCGGGCGGAACAGCTCCGGTACGAGTCCGCCGCCCAGCAGGATCATCGCGCCGAGACGGGGCTCGACGGCGCCGAAGATCGGCCCGAAGAGGGCGCCGTTGCTGAATCCGTAGAGCGCGATGCGGCCGGCATCGAAGTCCGGGCGCGTTTCCAGGTAGTCGATCGTGCGGCCGAGGTCCTGGGCCCAGCGTACGACGAGGTCGCGCATCCCCGTCGGCGAGCCCCGCGGCGGCAGCGAGTGCCGCTCGTACATCCCGTAGAAGACCGGCTGCACGAGCACGCGGCCTGTGCGCGGGATGAAGTCGACCAGGTAGGCGGACGACAGCGTCTCGCTCGATCGCAGCGCGTAGACGTCGCCGCCTGGGAACCAGATCACGGACTGGTAGGGCGGCTCGACATCGCGGGGGATCAGGAGATGCACCTCCATGCGGACATCGTCGTATGCGGTGCGGAACGACACCGTTTCGCGTCGCCAGTGCGGCAGGCTGTCGTTCACGCGCTCGACCCGCGCGTCGAGGCCGCTACGGTCATACGCGTACATGCCGCGCACCAGCTCGAAGGCCTGATCGTCCATCGGCTCCGGCCGGACGTACTCGCGTTGCGGCGTGACGGGGCCCAGCTGCTCGGCCGGAGGCTCGTCGAGGTAGCGGACGCAACGCACGCCGTGCGTGGGCTCGCGCGACCACGGGTCCTGCGCGAAGGCGTGCCGGAACACGTAGCCCGGCTCATTCCACGCGCCGCTCAGGTTGTAGCGACGCGCGCCGGTCGCGTTCCACGCCCACTCGCGGACGTTGCCCGCCATGTCGTAGGTGCCGTACGCCGCCAGTCCGGGATACTGCCCAACCGGCGCCTTCGCGGTGCCGCCGACGTTGCTGTGGCCGAGGATGTCGGAGGTCTGGTCCTGCCCGATCGCGTGGAACCAGTGGAAGATCGTCGGCAGCGACTTGCCCGCGAACGCGCAGTAGGCGGCGGCCTCGTACCAGCTGATGCCGCCAACCGGGTAGTCCTCCTCTCCCTCGGGATGCCGCCCCAGCTCCCAGTCAGAAGGGCCCGGTCGCCCTGTACGGTCGCGGAACGCGTCCATCGCCGCTTCCCACGCGAGCTCCCGTCCCTCCCGCTGGATCGGCGACGGCCACCAGCGCGGCTCCCGATACCCGCCCGCCTCGACGAACGCGAGGTACTCCCGGTTCGTCACTTCGTAGCGGTCCATGAAGTAGGTCCCGAGCATCGCGATCGGACCGTAGACGCCCTTCAGGACGCCGATGATCGAGTTCAGCGGACCCGCGGGGATGCGATCCATGCCGGGCGGCCGTCCACCGATCGTGTCGAGCACGAAGCCGGCCCTGAACGCGGCGGCCGCGGCCACACTGTACGGTGCCGCCTCGACAGTCTCGTACCCTTCCCTCGTGATGCGCCAGCGCGTGATCGCGTAGGGGAATCGCGTCGAAATGGGCGTGGTCCCGAGCCGGATCCACGGCGCGTCCGGCGTGGTGTAGTCCTTGATCCGGATCTCGGCGCCCTGCGGCACCGTGTTCACGACACCCGGTATCGTGATGCGCGCGAGCGCCCGCTCGCGAGCGGGGTCCTCCGGGACGTGAGCCCGTGCGGCCAGCCCGGTGCGGAACGCGCCGATCACATCGCCGGCATCGATCAGCTGGGTGATCTCGCCCACGGCCTCGCGCTCGGCCCACCGTCGCTCGGATCCGCGTACCCACACGGCGGCGGCGCCGAGCGTCGCGAGCACGGCGGCGGCGAGCGGCCCCGCGACGGCGGGCCGCCGCAGTGCGCCGAGGAACCCGGAACGGGCACGCACGCGCCGGTCCTCGCACGCGCGCAACGCCTCGGCGATGCTGTCCGTCGACGGGAAGCGGCGCGCCGGATTCTTCTCGAGGCACCGCGCCACGATCCGCTCCAGCTCCGCCGGCACGTCCCCCCGCAGCCGGCGCACCGGCGTCGGCGACTGCGTGAGCACCGCCGTCATCACGGCGCGGAGCGTGGGCCCGTCGAACGGCGGGCGGCCGCCCAGCATCTCGTACAGCAGCGCGCCGAACGCGAACTGGTCGCTGCGGTGATCGACGGTCTCGCCCGACCACTGCTCCGGCGACATGTAGTGGGGCGTGCCGGCGATCGCGGCTTCACCGGTCCGCGTCAGTGCCGCCCCCGTGACGTCCCGGACTCCCTCCGCCGACAGCGGCTTCGCCAGTCCGAAGTCCAGGATTTTGACCAGGCCATCGTCGGTGACCATCACGTTGGCCGGCTTGACGTCGCGGTGCACGATGCCGGCCGCGTGCGCCTTCGCCAGGCCTTCGGCCACCTGCGACGCGATTTGCAACGCGCGGTCGATCGGGAGCGGCGCACCGGCCAGGATGTCGCGCAGCGTCCGCCCTTCCACGAGCTCCATCGCGATGAACGTGGTGCCTTCGTGCTCCGCGATGTCGTGAATCGTGACGATGTTCGGGTGGTTCAGCGCCGATGCGGTACGCGCCTCGCGCTCGAAGCGCGAGATGCGGCCGGGATCGAGTGCGAGGTCGGGTGGCAGCACCTTGATCGCCACCTCGCGGCGCAGCTTCGAATGGAAAGCGCGGTACACCTCACCCATGCCGCCGACGCCGGCCGCTGCGACGATTTCGTATACGCCGAGCCGCGTTCCGGGCGTGAGGGCCATGCGGCCTCTCGCTCAGGTTCGGAAGATTCCCCGCGGTTCCGCCTCAGGGTGCGCGGAGCAGGTTGCGCCGACGATGCGCGTGCCGGGGCACCGCCAACATTCCACGCGGCCCGGCATCCTGCAACCCTCGGCGCCATGGGCGTCGAATGAATCGAGCCTCCCGCCATCTCATTCCGCGCGCAGCGCCGCCATCGGGTCCGCACGCGTGGCGCGCCGCGCGGGCAGCCAGCTGGCGAGCGCAGCGGTCGCCAGCACGAGCGCGGCCACTGCGACGAACGTGAGCGGGTCGGTCGCAGTCACGCCGAACAGCAGGCTGGCGAGCAGGCGTGAGCCGGCGAACGCGGCAATCAGCCCGATCGCCACACCCAGCGCGGCCAGCCGCAGCCCCTCACCCACGACCAGGCGCAGCACACTGCTGTGGCTGGCGCCCAGCGCGACGCGGATGCCGACCTCGGCGGAGCGCTGCGCGACTGTGTAGCTCAGCACGCCGTGCACGCCGATGAGCGCGAGCAGGATTGCGATGCCGGCGAAGACGGCGAGCAGCAGCGCGGTGAAGCGCGGCCGCGCGACCGACTCCGCGACGGTCGTCGCGAGCGGCTCGACGCCGTAGAGCGCGAGCTGCGGATCCAGCTCGCTGAAAACCCGGCGGATCGAGGGCACGAGCGACGTCGGCTCGACAGTGGCGCGCACGAGCAGCGTTCCCCGCCGCTGCGGCGCCTGCGCGAGCGCTGAATAGATGGCGGGCTCGACCTCGGCATCGAGACCCTGGAACCGCTCGTCGCCGATCACGCCCACGACCCGGCGGGGAATTCCCCAGAAGCTGATCTCCTGACCGATCGGCTCCATGCCCGCGAAGTAGCGCTCGGCGGCCGCGCGGTTGAGCAGGCCGACGGCGGGTGCCGCGGCGTCGTCGCCAGCCGTGAGGTCGCGGCCGGCGAGCAGCGGCACCTCGAGCACTTGGAGATAACCGGGCGTGATGAAGCGGACCCGGATCTCCGGAAAGGCGGCTGATTCCGCCTCGCGGCCGGTGATGCTGAACGAGTTCGTGAAGCCCGCGTCCAGCGGGTGCACGGCCGCGAGCGTCGCCTGCTCGACGCCGGGCAGCGCGCTCACGCGGCGCAGCAGCTCCGCCTGGAAACCGTGAATTTCCGGCGCCTCGGGATACCGCGAGAAATCGATCGGGTAGCGTGATTCGGGCAGCTGATACTCCAGCTTGAGCACGCGCGCCGTCGCGAAGCCCGGATCGACGCTGCTCAGTGACCAGAAGCTGCGCAGCAGCAGGCCCGCGCCGATCACGAGCGCGACCGCGAGCGCGATCTCGGCGACCACGACGCCGGCGCGGAACCGGCGGCCGGTGCGGCCCTCCGACACGTTGCGGCCGGGCTGTGCCTTCAGCACGCCCTGGAGGTCGAGGCGCCGCGACTGCAGCACCGGGATCAGGCCGAACGCGAGGGAAACGAGCGCCGCGACCGCGGCGGTAAAACCGAGCACGCGCGCGTCCAGCCGCGCCTCCGTCAGGCGAGGAATGTCGGCCGGCGCGAGCGCGAGCAGAACCTGCAGCCCCCACCGGGCCAGCAGCAGCCCCGCGGCGGCGCCGAGCGCGGTCAGCACGGCGCTCTCCACCAGGAACTGCCGGCTGATGCGGCCGCTGCGCGCACCGAGCGCACGGCGCACCGCGACCTCGCGTGTGCGCACCGCCGCGCGCGCCAGCAGCAGGTTCGCCACGTTCGCGCAGGTCACGAGCAGCACCAGCGCGACCGCGCCGAGCAGCACGAGCAGCGCGGGCCGGGCGGCACCGAACACGACATCGGCGTAGGGCTCGAGGTTCACGCCCCGCGCAGCGTTCACGGGATACGCCTGCTCGAGATCGAGCGCGATGGCCGCGAGCTCCTGCTGTGCCGCTGCCGCCGATGCGCCCGGCTCGAGACGCGCGACCGTCAGGAACGGATGCGTCGAGCGCGGGAACGCATCGGCCGTGGGCCGCACCGCCACCCACATGTCGACCCGACCGCCCGCGTACGTGGCGCTGTAGTCCGCGCGCGCGTGCACCTGCTGGATGCCGAGGTCGGCCGATGCCGGCGCGACGCCGACGACCGTGGTCGGCCGGCCGTTCACCGTGAGCGTGCTGCCGAGCACGGCGGGATCGGCATTGAAACGGCCCTGCCAGTAACCCGCGGACAGCACCGCGACGGCCGTACCCTGCAGATCGCCCTCGTCCTGCGCAAAGAAGCGCCCCAGCACGGGCCGCACGCCCAGCACACCGCCCAGCAGGTTCGGCGTGACGCCGACGGCGCTGAGCCGCTCCGGCTCACCGGTGCCGGTGAGCGTCGCTTCCATCCCGATGAGCGCGCCGATCCCCGAGAGCGTCCGGCTCCGCTCGCGGAAGTCGACGATGTCCGGCCACGACGCCGGCTCGTGCGACGTGTCGCTGTCGCGATCCGTCTCCCACAGCATGATCAGCCGCTCCGGCTGCGGGAACGGCGACGCGCGAAGCAGCACCGCGTCGACCACACTGAAGATCGCCGTGTTCGCGCCGATGCCGAGCGCCAGCGTGAGCACCGCCGCCGTCGTGAATAGCGGATTCTTCACCAGCAGCCGCGCCGACACCCGCAGATCCTGCCGCAGGTCGTCGATCCAGCCCAGCCCGCGCGTGTCGCGCGCCTCCTCCGTGTACCGATCGACGCCGCCGAATGCGACCAGCGCTTCCCGCCGCGCCTGCGCCTCGCTCGCGCCCGCGGCCACCCGGCGCTCGATCTCGCGCTCGATGTGGAAGCGGACCTCGTCGTCCAGCTCCTCATCCACCGCGCCGCGGCGCACCAGCGCCCGCAGCCGCAACAGGATCGCCCGCGCTCGGTCACCCATGCTCGCCTCGTCTCCTCGGTGTTGTCTCGTGCCGCTCCCGCACGGGGCGACGCGCCACCGCCGCCATCACCCGCTCACCGCGCCGCCATGACCAGGTCGACCGCCCCCGAGAAGCGCCGCCACAGCGCCGCCTCCGCCACCAACTGCCGGCGCCCCGTTCGTGTCAGCCGGTAGTACTTCGCACGCCGGTTGTTCTCCGAGGTGCCCCACTCCGCAGCGATCCAGCCGCGGTGCTCCAACCGGTGCAGCGCTGGGTACAGCGAGCCCTGGTTCACCTGCAGCGCATCCCGCGACACCTGCTGGATCCGCTGCGCCACGCCCCAGCCATGCATCGGCTCCAGCGACAGCGCCTTCAGGATCAGCATGTCCAGCGTGCCCTGCAGCACATCGGCGTTGGCCTGCGCCATGGTGGTTCGTGGTTGGTGGTTGGTGGTTCGGAGCTCGCGGCGCTTCCTAGATACTCGACAGGAGAAGCTGCATGGCGCACCTGTAGAATGTCAAGGGGGGAGACACGGTCTCGCCGCTCTCGATGCCACGCGTCGCGCGGCGGAGCGCTGGCTGAAAAGGAGGTACGGCGCGAGCATGGTCCGACTCCAGCGCCCGCTGGCAGCGATATTGCGCGAGCCCTCCGCCCGCAACGACCTATCTCACCCGGTTCGACCGGAAGGAGGCCAGCATGTCCGGAGCGAGCAGCACCAAGCCTCATGCCCCCGCGATTCTCGCATGCTCGACGTTCCTGGCGAGTACGTTGCTTATCGCCTGCGAATCCGAGCAGCCGGTGGCTCCGCTCGCCTCGCCCGAGGCGGCAGGAGCCCAGGCGGATGTGATCAGCGAAACGCCCGAGTGGATCGGCAATCTTCTGAACGGGTCCACCCATCTCACCGCGGACGGCAGCAGCACGCAGGAAGAGCTGCCGGGGATGGGACACAAGTTCGAGCTCCTGTTCGCGATGATGGACGACCAGGATCCGCAGAACCCCACGAACGACGTCATCTCCGTCACCACGGCCGCAACCGTGATCGGCGTCGCGGTACGCAACCTGCCGCCGGGGATCAAGATCACGGCGTTCGAGAACCAGCTCAATTTGAAGTACTTCTTCCCGGCACGCAGCTGCGCCGGTGGGTCACCGCGCATCCAAATCGCGATAGACCGCGACGGGGATGGAACGTTCGACGGCAATGCCTTTGGGTACGTCGGACACGCGCCGTTCGGGACCGGATGTATCACGGCCGAGTGGGACATCATAGACATGACGGACCAGATCGGCCGTTGGGACCTGTCCCAGCTCGAGGGCGGCATGACGATGACCTGGGACCAGGCCGAGACGTTCGTCACGACGACCTACCCGGAGCACCGGGTCCTGTCGGGATCTCTGGTGGACGACTCGTGCGGCTTTGCCGCCGGGAGCTGCGGCGAGGCGTATTACGACCTGGTGACGGTGGAGAATCGGACTCTGGAGAACGACCAGGATACGGTAGGCGGCAAGTAGGGATCGGGCGGCACGCCGTTACTGCGGGCGTGGCGGTACCGGGCGAGCCTCCCGACGCGTGCGTTCCCGGTCCGGTGGGAGCAGGGTGAGGGGCGGACGGCTGCGCTGCCTACTGTTCCTGGATGGCGATTCTCGGGTCCACCCGCGAGGCATGGCGCGTGGGGATCCACGCGGACAGGAGAGCGGCCATGGCGAGGACCAGTGAAGTAGCCAGAAAGATCCGTGGGTCCCGCGGGCTGATCTCGAATACGAGCGCCGACAACCAGCGTCCGAGCACGAGCGCCCCGGCGATGCCGACCACGAGACCCAGCCCCACAACCACGGCCGCCTGATGTAACACGAGCATGCGCACGTGCGACGCGGTCGCGCCGAGCGCAATCCGGATCCCGATTTCCTGCGTGCGCTGGCGCATTGTGTAGGCGAGCACGCCATAGAGACCGAGGGCCGCGAGCATCAGCGCCACCGCCGCGAAGGCGGCCATCAGCACCAGCGCGAAACGCTCGCGGCTGCCAACGTCCTGCGCAAGCTCGTCCACCCACCTCCACCGCCACGTCTCCCGCGCCTCCGCCTTCACGGCGCCAGGATCTCCGAACCCGCGGCGGGCCGCGCGCCGTGCCTCCTCGGGGCTCAACCCTCGCGCGAGGTTGCGCTCGATCTCGCGGTCGACGTGATACCGCAGCTCCTCCTCGAAGTCCGCTTCGATCTCCTCGCGACGGAAGAGCGCACGCAACCGGATGAACCACTGACTTGGCATACCCACGCCCGCTCTCAGTCGGTCTCGAGGATCAGACCGAGGGCGTGCGAGAAGCGCTCCCACTGCTCACGCTCCGTCGCGAGCTGCTTCCGCCCGGCGGCGGTGAGTTCGTAGAAGCGGGCGCGGCGGTTGTTGTCGCTCATCGCCCATCGGCCTCTCACCCAGCCTTTCGCCTCGAGCCGACGGAGCGCCGGATAGATCGATCCGTAGTTGACATCTAGCGCGCCGTTCGAGACGACCTGGATCGATTGCGTGAGCTGCCAGCCATTGGCGGCCCCGGCGCGCAGCATCTTGAGCACGATCAGGTCGAGCGTGCCCTGCAGGAGATCGATCTTCTTCTGGCCCACTCCTCCTCCTATTGTTTAGCAATAGAAGCGAGTCTATGGCCCGTCTTATTGCCAGTCAATAGGAGTGGGAGCAAGCCCCGGTTTGGCGTCATGGCGCCGGCGGGGCTGTCATTCGGCCAGGAACTGCCCGAGCTGCGCGCCCCCGCCCGCTCCGCCCGGCTACCCCCGACGCCCTCCTGGACGCGCAACGAGAGCCGACCGATTAGTTTCGGCACGCCGATCGGTATCACATCCGAGAGAGCCGCCGATCGATCGTGAGCGGCACACGGATGACAACCAGCCGACGGACGATGAACCGATGACAGGATTCACTGAGACCGGGGCTCTCGCCGCCGCCGTGCGCGCGGGCGATGAGGCTGCCTTCAGCGAGTTGGTGGAACGACACCGGGTCGCGCTGCAGGTGCACTGCTATCGCATGCTCGGGTCGTTGCACGACGCCGAGGACGTGGTGCAGGAGACGTTCATGCGGGCCTGGCGGTACCGGGCGAGCCTCGAGGAGGGAGCCCCGCTCGGTCCGTGGCTCTACCGCATTGCGACGAACGCCTGCCTGGACGCGATCGCGCGCGATCGCCGGCGAGCGGCTGTATCCTTCGCATCCGCCGAGACGGCGCCGGGCGCTGCGCCGCCAGACGTTAGCGAAGTGTCCTGGCTTCAGCCGTTCCCGGATACGATGCTCGAGCCCGTCGCGCCGCGCGAGGCCGAACCGGACGCCATCGTCGTCACGAAGGAGACCATCGAGCTGGCGTTCTTGACGGTCATCCAGCTGCTCACGCCGCAGCAACGCGCAGCGCTCATCCTGCGCGACGTTCTGGGCTGGTCTGCGAAGGAGACTGCGGAGCTGCTCGAGACCAGCGTGGCCTCCGTGACCAGCGCACTGCAGCGGGCGCGCGCGACGCTGCGCAAGCACTTGCCTCCGCGGAAACCGGAATGGCCGGTGGGTGTCGACGCGACGGCGGCCGAGCGCGAGCTGCTGCGCAGGTACATCGAGGCCTCGGAGACGCCCGATCTCTCCGGTTTCGCGTCCATAATCCGCGAGGACGCGGTCTTCCGCATGCCGCCCGACCCGCGCATCAGCGTGGGCCGCGCTGAGATGATCCGTTTCTGGGTCGAGGGCGGCTTCGGCACGAGCGAGCTCGGCCAGCCTCGCTGCGTGGTCACGCGCGCCAACCGGCAGCCCGCCGTGGCGAACTACGTGCTGAAGCCGGGCGATACGCTCTACCGGGCGATGGCGCTGGACGTACTGCGGATCGAGGACGGCTTGATCGCGGAGATCGTTGCGTTTCCGCCGGAGGTGTTCGACTCGTTCGGGCTGCCGCCGACGGTCGAGGTCGGGGCCTGGGAGACTGTCTTCGGGTACACTTCACCACTTCAGGAGCGCGATCGAGACAAATGACCCCTGCGATCGAGACGTCGAACCTGACCAAGGCGTTCGGGAAGACGCGCGCGCTGAACGGCATCGACCTGGAGGTACAGCGCGGCATGGTCTACGGTCTGCTCGGCCCGAATGGCGCCGGCAAGACGACCGCGATCCGTGTGCTCGCGACGCTGTTGCGACCGGATGGCGGCACGGCTCGGGTCCTCGGCCACGACGTGCAGCGCGAGCCGGCTGCGGTCCGCGCCCTGGTCACTTTGACCGGGCAGTACGCGTCGGTCGACGAGGACCTGAGTGGCCACGAGAACCTGGTCCTGATCGGCCGCCTGCTGGGATTGTCCTGGCGTGCGGCGAAGGAGCGCGCCAGCGAGCTGCTGGAGGCTTTCGGGCTGGCGGATGCCGCAGCGCGACAGGTGCGCGCGTATTCCGGCGGCATGCGACGTCGCCTGGACATCGCTGCCAGCCTGGTCGTCACACCCGAGCTGCTCTTCCTGGACGAGCCCACGACCGGCCTCGACCCGCGCAGCCGCAATCAGGTCTGGGACATCGTGCGCGCGATCGCGGCGGAAGGCACGACCGTGCTCCTGACCACGCAGAACCTGGATGAGGCCGATCGCCTCGCCGACCGCCTCGCCGTGATCGACCACGGCAGACTGATCGCGGAAGGCACGAGCCGCGAGCTGCGGGCGTCCATCGGCGGGAACGTGCTCCACATCCGCGTCCACGCCGCGGAGCAGCGCGCGCAAGCCGACGCGCTGCTCAGGCAGACGCTCGGTCCGGAGGTGCGCAACGGCACGGATGCCTATTCCCTCTCGGCGTACGTCGCCGATGAGCCGCTGGTCGCGGACGCGCTCGCTGCGCTCGCCGGCGCGGGCGTCCGTCTCGCCGAGTTCTCCCTCGGCCGACCCAGCCTCGACGAGGTCTTCTTCGCCCTGACCGGCCGACCCGCGGAAGCCGAAGAGGAGGTCAGCCCGTGAACACGCCGATCGCCACGCTCTCCGAGAGCAGCCTGCACCAGGTGCTGTCGCGAACGAAGCGCCCACCGGCCGCGAGTGCGCCGTCGGCCGTGCTGACACTGGGCTGGCGCGCGCTGCTCAAGATCAAGCACGTGCCGTTTCAGCTCTTCGACGTGACCGCGTTCCCGCTCATGATGACGCTGATGTTCACGTTCCTGTTCGGCGGCGCGCTCGCCGGCTCGCCCCGGCAGTACATCCAGTTCCTGCTGCCAGGCATCCTGGTGCAGGCGATCGTCTTCATCACCGTCTACACCGGCGTGGGTCTGAACACCGACATCGGCAAGGGCGTGTTCGACCGGTTCCGCTCGCTCCCGATCTGGCAGCCCGCGCCCATCATGGGCGCGCTCCTGGGCGACGTCGGCCGTTACTCGATCGCCTCCGTCATGGTCGTCGGCCTGGGCCTCATCCTCGGATTCCGACCCGGCGGTGGCCCGGCCGGCGTGGTCCTCGCCGTCGCGCTCGTGCTAATCTTCGCGTTCAGCATCTCGTGGATCTGGATCATCGTCGGTATGAAGGTCCAGACGCCCGAGTCCGTCATGACGACGAGCTTCCTGTTCCTGTTCCCGCTCACCTTCATCAGCAACATCTTCGTCGATCCGGCCACCATGCCCGCCTGGCTGGAGACCGCCGTCGGCTTCAATCCGGTGACGCACCTGGTCACCGCCTCGCGCGGCCTGATGC
>JBOHRE010000098.1:0-11572 GCA_050732635.1 Longimicrobiales bacterium
GCGCGGCCGGTGCCGAGGTCGTAGATCACGGCCGCGGGCACGATCGGCACGCGCGCGGCGCCGGTCTCGTAGCCGATGCCCCGCTCCTCGAGCCACTGCATCACGCCGTCGGCGGCGGCCAGGCCGAAGGCGGAGCCGCCGGTCAGCAGGATCGCGTGCACGACCGGGACGACGTGCAGCGGTGAGAGCGTCTCGAGCTCGCGCGTGCCGGTCGCGAGGCCGCGCACGTCACAGGCGGCGCGGAACGGGCCGATCACGACCGTGCAGCCGGTCCGAGCTTCGGCGTCGGTCGCGTGACCGACGCGCAGACCTGCGACCGCGGTCAGGCCGCGCGCGAGTCGATCGTCGGCGGGCGTCGTCGCACTCACCTCGTTGCGGAAGTCGCGGCGACGCCCCCGTCGACCGCCTGGCGCAGCAGCCGGCCGACCTCGTCGTTGCCGAGCAGCCGGCCGAACGCGGCGGCGCCGGGACCGTGCGCGAAGAGCGGGAACAGCGTGCCGGTGTGGCCAGTCGTCGTATAGTCGGCGAACGGCTGCCCGTCGGCGGTCTGCTCGATCGCGAGGCCGCCGGTCTCGTGGTCGGCGGTCACGACGACCAGCGTGCCGGGGTGCGTGTCGGCGTAATCGAGGGCCGCGCCGATCGCGGCGTCGAAGTCGCGCATCTCGGCGACGACGCTCTCGATCGGCTCGTTGTCATGCCCGCGCCAGTCGGGCTGCGACGCCTCGACGACGAGCAGGAAACCGTCGTCATCGTGGTCGAGGATGGTGAGCGCGGCGGTGGTCAGCTCGGTCAGCGTGAAGCCGCGCGCGTCCGCGGCCGGCGGGTTGTTCGTCGCGAAGAGTCCGAGCAGCGCGTCCACGGTATCGAGCGCGAGGGCGCGCAACTCGGCCGACTCCGTGACGACCGTGTAATCGGCACGCAGCTCGGCGAGCAGGTTGCGGCCATCCGGGCGCAGCGAGCCGTCGAAGAAGCCGAGCCCGCCTCCCAACAGTACCTCGATCCCCTGCTCTGCCATCTGCGCCGCGATCTCGGGCTCCATGCTGCGTGAGGTCATGTGCGCCGCGAAGGATGCGGGCGTCGCGTGCGTGATACTCGACGTCGCCACCAGACCCGTGGCCATGCCCCGATCCTCGGCCCGCTCGAGGATGGTCTCGCGCGGCGTGGAGTCCGCGGCGACGCCGATCGCGCCATTGAACGTGCGCTCGCCGATCGCGTACACGGTCGCGCCGGCGGCGCTGTCGGTGATGTGGCCGTCGCTGTTGCGCGGATCGACAATGCCGATCTCGCTGGCGCGCGCGACGGCAAGCGCACCGTCGGTGAACAGCGCGGCGCTCCAGTAGGCGAGGCCGACACCATCACCGATGAACAGGATCACGCGGGGCGGCGTGACGCTCGAGCCGGCGGTGCCGGGTACGGCGGCCGGCGCCGCCGCACAGCCGCTGGCCAACACGATCACAGCCGCAAGCGCGAAGCTGCGCATGACAGTCCTTTCGCGGAGGTTCCCGAGCGGCCAAGCTAGGTGCCCATGCTGAACAGGCAAGACGTGCGACGGTGCCGGGCCTGATCCCGGGCGCGCTCGAACCGTTCCTGCCGAGCGCCGGCACGGTCGCGCTGCTCGCGCCGCTGTCGGCGCTCTACGGTGCGGCCGCCGCCGCGTTCGCCGGCTGGCTGCGTACGCGGCGCAGCATGCGCGCGCCGTACACGCGCAAGGTCTTCCATTTCCTGATCTTCACCATGGCGGGCGTGGTGCAGCTCGTCTGGGGTGTCGCGGGCACGATCGTGTTCGGCAGCGTCATCGCGCTGCTCGTGTTCTACGCCTGCTGGAAAGGCGACGGGTTTCCGTTCTACGAGGCGCTGGCACGGCCGACCGACGCGCCGCACCGCACACTCTTCATCCTCGTGCCGCTGCTGACCACGGCGCTGGGCGGGGTTGCGTCGAACCTGGTTTTCGCGCCTTTCGCCCACGTCGGCTACCTGGTCTCCGGCTGGGGCGACGCGATCGGCGAGCCGGTCGGCGCGCGCTGGGGCCGACACCGCTACCGCGTGCCGTCGCTCGCCGGCGTGCCGGCCACGCGCAGCCTCGAGGGCAGCGCGGCGGTCTTCATGCTGAGCACGGTCGCAGCGTTCCTGGGAGTCTGGGCGACGGGGCTGCCGCCCGCTACGTCGCTCGGCGTCGCGCTCGCCTGCGCCGCCGCCGCGACCGCGGCCGAGGCGATCAGCACGCATGGGGTGGACAACTTTACGGTGCAGCTCGTGGCGGCAGGGGTGGTGTGGTGGATGCTTTAGCGAGCTGGCGGGCGTTGATGGTTGATGGTTGATGGTTGATGGTTCCCCCGCCCCCGCGCCCGCCCCCGCCTGCCTCAGCCCCAGATATTGACGAAGGGGTCGTTCCGGCCGTCGCGGGAGAGCAGCTCGGCGGCGCGCAGCGGCTCGATGTTGCCGCCGGACAGGATCGCGACGGTGCGGCGGCCGCGCGGCCGGTAGGCGCCGCTCAGCAGCGCGGCAACGGTCGCGGCGCCGGACAGCTCGACGAGCAGACGGCCGTCGTGCAGCAGCCGGGACGCGGCCTCGACGATCGCGGCGTCCTCGACCAGCACGATCTCGTCGACCAGCGCCTGCGCGTGCGCGAACGTGAGATCGCCGGGCCGGACCGGCAGCAGCCCATCGGCGACGGACTCGCGCATGTCGACGGTCGTCGGCTGGCCGGCCGCGAGCGAGCGGTGCATGGCGTCGGCATTGACGGGCTCGACGCCGATCACCTTGGCGCCCGGCTTGGCGCGGTGCACCCACGCCGCGACGCCGGCGATCAGGCCGCCGCCGCCGACCGGCACGAGCACGGTCTCGGCGTCCGGCCAGTCGAGCAGGATCTCACGCGCGACGGTGCCCTGCCCCGCGATGATGTCGGCGTGATCGAACGGCGGGACCACGGCCAGGCCGCGCTCGGCCGCGATCTCGAGCGCGCGCTGCTGCCGCTCGGTCGATGTCGTGCCCTCGAAGACGACCTCGGCGCCGTAGGCGCGCGCGCCCGCGACCTTGACGGCGGGCGCGGTCGTCGGCATCACCACCACGGCCGGGATGCTGAACTCACGCGCCGCGAGCGCGACCGCTTGCGCGTGGTTGCCGGACGAATACGTGATCACGCCCTGCGCGCGCTCAGCCGCGGGCAGGCGCGAGATCATGGTGTACGCGCCGCGAATCTTGAAGGCGCCCGCGCGCTGCAGGTTCTCGCACTTCAGCGCCACTTCGGCGCCGGCCGGCGCGGTCAGCCACTCGGCCTGGACGATCGGCGTGCGGAGCGCGACACCGCGCAGCCCGCGCGCGGCCTCCTCGATCGACGACGGGGTGACCAGCTCCGTCCCGACCGTCACTCCTCGGTCTCCGTCGCGACCTCCTCGGCCGGCTCGATGCCGTCGTCCGGCTCGATCGCCTCGTCCGGCTCGAGCTCAGCGCTCGGCCCCAGCTCGCTGGCCTCGAGGTCCGCGATCGGGCCGACAGCATGTGCGGGAGGCGGTGGCGGACCGGCGTCGGCGGTCGTCGCCGTGGCGCGGATCTCGTCCTCGTCCTCCGGCACCAGGCAGGCGACGTCCATGACCTGATCGCCTTCGTCCAGCGCGAGCACGCGCACGCCCTGCGTGTTGCGGCCGATGACGCGGATCTCCTTCACGCGCTGCCGGTTCACCACGCCATTGCGCGTGACCAGCATCAGCTCGTCCTCCGGGCTGACCTGCCGCATACCGACGACCCGCCCGGTCTGCGGGTTCAGCTTGAAGTTGATCACGCCCTTGCCGCCGCGCCGCTGCAGCCGGTACTCGTCGACCGGCGTGCGCTTGCCGCGGCCGTGCTCGGTGACCACGACGATGGTCGCGCGCTCGTCACCGTTGCGCCGCACCACGACCATGCCGACCACGCGGTCGCCATCGTGCAGTGTGATGCCGCGGACGCCCGACGTGGCGCGGCCCATCTCGCGGACGTCGCTCTCCTCGAAGCGGATCGCCATGCCCTCGCGCGTGGCCAGGATCACCTCGTCCTGGCCGTGCGTGATCTGCACGTCGATCAGCTCGTCGTCATCGGCAATGTTGATCGCATTCACACCGATAACACGCACGAAGCCGTAGGCGCTGAGCGCCGTCTTCTTCACGCTGCCCTGGCGCGTCGCGAACACCAGGTACTGGTCGTCGCGGAACTCGCGGACCGGTACCAGCGCCGCGACCTGCTCGGTCTCACCGAGTCGCAGCAGGTTCACGATCGGCTTGCCGCGCGCGGCGCGACTGGCGTGCGGGATCTCGTGCACCTTGATCCAGTAACAGTGCCCGCGCCGCGTGAAAACCATGACGTACTCGTGCATGGAGGCGAGGAACAGGTGCTCGACCCAGTCCTCTTCCTTCGTGTCCATGCCCTGCAGCCCGCGCCCGCCTCGCCGCTGCTGGCGGTACGTGTCGACGGGCAGCCGCTTGATGTAGCCCGCATGCGAGACCGTGATCACCATCTCCTCGTCGGGGATCAGGTCCTCGAGTGAGAGGCCGGCATCGCCGCGCAGGATCTGCGTGCGCCGCGCGTCGCCGTACGTCGTCGCCAGCGCACGCAGCTCCTCGGTGATGATCGACCAGCGCCGCGGCTCGTTGCCCAGGATGTCGCGCAGATCCTCGATCGTGGTGCGCACCTCGGACAGCTCGGCCTCCAGCTTCTCGATCTCGAGACCGGTGAGCCGCGCGAGGCGCATGTCCAGGATCGCCTTGGCCTGCCGCTCGCTCAGCTCGAAGCTGGCGCGCAGCGTGGCGTTCGCGCTCTCCGTGTCCGGCGACTCGCGGATCAGCCGCACGACCTCGTCGATGTTGTCGACAGCGATCTTCAGACCCTCGAGGATGTGCTCGCGCTCGAGCGCCTGATTCAGGTCGTACTGACTGCGCCGGATCACGACCCGGTGCCGGTGATCCAGGAAATGCCGCAGCATCTGCTGCAGGTTCAGCACGCGAGGCACGCCGTCGACCAGCGCCAGCATGATCACGCCGAACGTCGCCTGCATCTGCGTGTGCTTGTATAGCTGGTTCAGCACGATCTGCGGGATCGCGTCGCGCTTCAGCTCGATCACGACGCGCATGCCATCACGGTCCGATTCGTCGCGCAAGTCCGTGATGTCGGTCAGCTTCTTCTCGCGCACCAGCTCGGCCATCTGCTCGATCATGCGCGACTTGTTCACCATGAACGGGATCTCGGTCACGATGATGCGCGGCTTGCCGCGGCTGTCGCTCTCCTCGATCTCGGCCTTCGCGCGGATCACGATGCGGCCGCGGCCCTCCTCGTACGCCTGCTCGATTCCGGCTTTACCATGGATCTCGCCGCCCGTCGGGAAGTCCGGACCCTGCACGAACTGCATCAGCTCCGTCGTCGTGGCCGCCGGGTTCTCGATCAGGTGCACCGCCGCATTCACGATCTCGCGCAGGTTGTGCGGCGGGATGTTCGTGGCCATACCAACCGCGATGCCGCTCGAGCCGTTGACCAGCAGGTTCGGCAGCTTCGCCGGCAGCACCGTCGGCTCGCGCAGCCGGTCATCGAAGTTGGGGACGAACTCGACCGTCTCCTTGTCGATGTCCGCCAGCATCTCCATGGCGACGCGCGCCAGCCGCGCCTCCGTGTACCGGTACGCCGCCGCACTGTCACCGTCGACCGAGCCGAAGTTGCCCTGCCCATCGATCAGCGGGTAACGCAGCGAGAAGTCCTGCACCATGCGCACGAGCGAGTCGTAGACCGCCACATCCCCGTGCGGGTGGTACTTGCCCAGCACCTCGCCCACCACCGTCGCGCTCTTCTTGTACGGCCGCGTCGGGCCCAGACCCAGCTCGCTCATCGCGTACAGGATCCGCCGGTGCACCGGCTTCAGGCCGTCCCGCACATCCGGCAGCGCGCGCTGCACGATCACGCTCATCGAATAATCGATGAACGAGTCGCGCATCTCGTCTTCGATCAGCCGCGGGACGACGTTCTCGCTGAGTGGCGTGGTCGACATGCGATTCCTTCGGTTGGGCCGGGGCGGGGGCTTGGGCTTGGGCGAGGGTGATCCCCGGCCGCGCCGGTCACCGCCGCGAGGCCGCGCTCGCCGGCAGTGGCCGTCACCCCTGAATACATCCCGAAAAATACACACGCGCGCCCGCGCGCGCGAGGGACGTTAGTGCTACACCGGGGCGGGGCGGCCGATCCCTGGTGGTTCGTGGTTGGTGGCTCGTGGTTGGTGGATCATCCTTCCATCCACATGTACACGTTGGCGCGTTCCGCGGTGAGCTCATGTCGGAAGATGCCGAGCCACTTCAGATTCGGATGGACCTGGCGGCGATGGGGCGACTACGAGGAACTTCGAACTGATCAGTAGAGAGAGCTCACGCTCACGCAGCAGGTGGCAAGGCTAACACGTCCCTTGATGCCCGGCGTCAGGCTCGTGGTCAAGACGGGGGTTGCCATTGTCCAGCCGCGGCTGCGCTCTTACAATGGCTCGATCCGCGACATCCTACCACGGCAACCGACCGGAGCCAACCTATGGCAACGATTCTCTATGCCAGCACCTTCGGCAGCGACGATCCCACTCGAGCGAGTGTGCCGTTCCACCTTGCATTGGGCGCGGTCGAGGCCGGCCACAAGGCGCAGATCACTCTGATTGCCGAGGCCAGCTACCTGATGAAGAACGAGGTCGCGGAGCAGGTTCGCGGCGTCGGCGTGCCGCCACTCACCGAACTGCTGGCGAAATGCGTCGACGGCGCTGTCGACATCTTCGTTTGAGGAGGGTGCGCAAAGGCCCGGGGGGTCTCCGAATCCGATCTGAAAGGCAAAAACGCGCGCTTCAGTACGCCCAAGGAGTTCGCTGAGCGAGTCGTCGCCGTGGACCGGGTGGTTACGATCTGAGCGCTCGCGGCCGTTGCCATCGCCGGCGGGGCTGAAGACGCCGATCCGCACCTTCGGTCAGGTGGCTGGAGCGGCAGCAGCGGGCCATTGTCCGGCCGGGCGCAACAAGCGACTTCCGCGCAGGCCTGAAATGACCTAGCTTGGGGCGTTGAAACACCGAAGATGGGAGGCGCCATGACCCGCCGCACCTCCATCTCCCCGACCAACCACATTCCGGCCGCGAGCGCATGACGACTCGTCTCGTCACGCTCGCCGCGCTCGCCGCCCTCGCCTCGACGGGCGCCAGGTCGCGCACGCCCACCGCGGGCCCCGCCGACAAACCCCTCGCCACGATCCAGGGGACGGTCCGGCTCGACGTCACGGCCGAGGCGGAGCCGCCGATGCTGAGCCCGTACGCCCGGCGCCGCTACCGGCCGCCGGCGCCCTCGGATCCGACGCCGGGCTCGCCGACGAACGTCGTCGTCTACGTCCTCGTGGCCGGGGAGGCGCCCGGGCCGCCGGCGCCGGCGACGATCGAGCAGCGCGATCGGAGGATCGTTCCGCACGTCACCGCGGTGCAGGCGGGCGCGCGTATCGACTTCCCGAACCGCGACGACGTGTTCCACAACTTGTTCTCCCTGTCCGATGCGAAGCCGTTCAACCTGGGGCGCTACCCGCCGGGCGAGTCACGCAGCGAGGTGTTCGCGCGGCCGGGCGTGGTGCGGATGTTCTGTGACATCCACTCGGAGATGGGCGGCACCATTCTGGTTCTCGACACGTGGCTGATCGGCAGGCCCGACAGGAGCGGACGATACTCGATCGCGGGCGTGCCGGCGGGGCGGCACCGGATCGTCGCGTGGCATGTGTCGGCCGGAGCGGACACGGTCTCGGTCGAGGTCCCGGCGTCCGGCAGCATCACAGTCGATTTCGCGCTCCGGTGACCGGCACGTGACGCTCTCGCTGCGCCAGCGCATCCTCTGGTGGTCGGTGGCCAGCACGCTGCTCATCATGCTGCCCGCCTTCCTGCTGGTCGACGAGATCATCGGCAGCACGATCGAGCGCGACGAGCGGGAGAACGTGATCGCCGCGGCGCGGCTGCTGGTCGAGCTCCAGGGGTCGGAGGTCGATGAGCTGCTGGATCGCACCGCCGGCATAGCGGCCGCTCCGACCCTGCGCGCCGCCGTCGAGACGGCGGATCCGCCGACCATCCGCGAGAATCTCGACGCGCTGCTTCGGGGCGCCGGCATGGACTGGCTCGCGGTGACCACGCCCGACGGCGCGCTCCTGGCCGCGACGGACGGCGCACCGCCCCTCGACCGTGCGGCGTCGCTCGTCGAATCGGCGCGCTTCTTCGACAGCGCGGAGCTCCTGCACGACGGCGGGCGGCTCGTGCAGCTCCACGGATCGGGCATCTTCTTCGGCTCGACGCAGCTCGGCGTCGTGCTCGGAGGCGTGGCCATCGACGCCGAGCGCGTCGAGCGAATGGAGACCGCGACCCGGCAGCGCGTCGCGTTCCTCGGGCCGGGGATGGTCTTTGCGGCCGATCCCGAGCTCACGGACGCCCTGCGGCCCGACCTGATCGCGGCCTGGGACACGGCCTCGAGCGATGCGGACGCCTTGGAAGGCGACGTGCGCGAGTTCACGCTGGCCGGCGAGCGGTACATCGGCTCGGCCATTCCGCTTCCGGACGGCCGGGGCGGAACCGTGGGCCGGCTCGTCACCTTCCGCTCGCTCGAGGCGGCCATGGCGCCCGCTCGCTTCGTGCGCTATGCGCTGCTCGGGATCGCGGCCGTGGGGCTGCTCTTCGCTTTCGCGGCCAGCTACGTTCTGGCGAGGCGCGTATCCGCGCCGGTCAGCCGGCTGCTCGACGAGACCGTGCGGCTCGGCTCCGGCGACCTCGACCACCCCGTGGCCCCCGAACGCGACATCGAAATGGGTCGCCTGTCCCTCGGCTTCGAGCAGATGCGCCGCTCCCTGCGCAGCGCGCAGCAGGAGCTGGTGCGCGCGGAACGGCTGTCTGCCGTGGGCCGCGCCGCGAGCGCCATCGTCCACGACATCAAGCAGCCCGTGACCGTGATCCAGGGACACGTGGGGCTGCTCGAGCAGAACTGGGACGACGACAGCACGCGGGCCGAGGATTTCCAGACGATCCGCCACCAGCTGCGTCGCCTCGATGGGATGATGCGCGAGGTCCTCGACTTCGCGAGCGGCACCGAGTCGATGCACCCGACGTCCGGCAGCGTGCGCGAGCTGCTGGACTACATCGAAAAGTCCGTGCGGCCGCTGCTCCGCGACTCGCCCGTCTCACTCGACGTGGAGCACGGCTATGACGGGAACTGGACCCTCGACTTCCCGCGCACGCAGCGGCTGCTCGAGAACCTGGTTCGAAACGCGGTCGCCGCGCTGAAGGACCGCGGCGGCTCGGTCGTGCTGCGCAGCCATGCGAACGGGAAGGGGCTGCGGCTGGAGGTCGCCGACGATGGGCCCGGCATCCCCGAAGCGATCCGCGACAACCTTTTCGAACCGTTCGTCACGCACGGCAAGAAGGAGGGTACCGGTCTCGGGCTCGCCATCGTCAAGGCCTTCGCGGAAAGGCAGGGCGGTACGGTCCGCTACGAGACGTCGTCGTCGGGCACGCGCTTCATCGTGGACTTCCCCGCGGGAGTGGTCGCATGAGAACCGAGACGTTCCGTGCGACGTCGTCTGTCGCCCTCGTGGCGGCGCTCACCCTCGCCGCGGCCGCGCCTGCGACGGCGCAGCTCCAGATCTCCGGACAGGTCGAGGCGCTCGCGTCGACCCGGCCCGATACGCGCGGACTCAACCTCAACTTCCGCGGCGACAGCCCGTTCAGCACGCTCCGCATGCGCCTCTTCGCGCAGCGCTGGATCACCGAGGACATCGGCGTGTTCGCCGAGCTGCTCTACGACATCGAGTCCACGCCGCGCATCAACGGCGCGTATCTCGTCATCAACGACATCGCCGGCCACGAGTGGCTCAGCGCGCGGGTGGGCATGGCGCCGTCGCCGGTCGGCAACTTCGGCCTGCGCAGCACCTACTTCAACTCGAATCCAGTCATCGGCGTGCCGCTCGTCCATCAACACCGCACGACGCTGGACGCATCCGGCCTCGCCACGGCCGCCGACCTGCTGCGCCGTCGCGAAAGAAACATCATCGGCCTGCCGATGATGTACGACGGGTGCTGGAACGTCATGTGGGAGCTGTTCGGCAACGCCGGCCGCTTCGAGTACTCGCTCGGCGCGACCAGCGGTTCGGTCTCGAATCCGCTCGCGACCCGGCTCGAGGATGGCGTCCAGGTCCTGGCCCGACTCGGCTACGAGCCGGTCGATGGGCTGCGGCTCGGCGTGTCCGGCGTGCTCGGGCCCTACATCGGCGGCCCCAACCGCGATCCCGGCATCACGGCCACCGAATTCCCCGGCGAACCGGCCGACTACGTCCAGCGCGTCCTCGGCTTCGATGCCGAGTGGCTCGCTGGCCAGTTCCACTTCTTCGCTGAGGGCTACGTTTCCGAGTGGCAGGTCCCGCTGATGCCCGGCGAGGACCTCCGCGCGCGAGGCGGCTACATCGAGGGCCGGTACGACTTCCTGCCCGAGTGGTTCGCCGCGCTGCGCGCGGGCACTTTGGCTTTCAATGAGATCGCGGTTCCGACGCCGGGTACCGGCCGCACCGGCTGGGACGACGACGTCCTGCGCATCGAGCCCTCGCTCACCTTCCGCCTCGCCCGCGAGGTCCACCTGCGTGCCAACTGGCAGCACACCCGGTTCCTCACCGGCGACGAGCGCCCGATCGACCTCGCCGGGATCCAGCTTCGGGCCGTGTTCTGAGTCCGGCGGCCGTCCCAAACGAATATGAACGGCGGGACGGCGGGGAGGCCGTATGACTGCAACCGACATGACCCTGATCGCGCACATCGCGCTTGGAACGGCTGGGCTCATATTGGGTCCCGTGGCGATGACGGCGAGAAAGCTCCCTGGGCTGCACACGAAAAGTGGAGAGGCGTACCATTGGGTGATGCTCGGAATCTGCTTATCTGCGGGTATGCTCGCGGTCCTCGACTGGGACCGCCTCTGGTGGTTTCTCCCGATTGCGGTGGGTTCATATGCGTTTGCGCTTCTAGGCTACGTCGCAGCCAAGCGCCGCTGGAAAGGATGGCTACGAGCGCACCTCGCTGGGCAAGGGGGTTCCTATATTGCCATATTGACGGCGGTATTAGTCGTCAACTGGGAGACCCTTACCGGAGCGCGTGAGGTTTCGCCGTGGGCGTGGGCGCTCCCTACGATCGTTGGCACGCCGATCATCGCGTGGGTAAGTCGCGAGGTCGCATTGGGCAGGCGGCCAAAGTTCTAACCGAAGGCTGTTATCGCTACGCCGGTGCCGCGGCCCTGGTCGCGTTCGGCGTCGGCATCGCGATGAGCGGGCTCCAGGGCCGTTTCCTCAACGGGACCGGCAACCTCATGCCGGTGCACGCGGCCGGCTTCCACGGACTCCAGGCGATCCCGCTCGTCGCGCTGCTGCTCGGCTGGTCCGGCGTGCCGGCCGCGCACGCCACCCGCTGGATCCACGCGGCCGGCTCGGGGTGGCTGCTGCTGTGCGCGGGATTCGTCGCTCAGGCCGCGGCCGGGCTGCCGCCGCTCGCGCCCTCCCCCGCGGCCGTGCCGTCGTGGCTCGGCGCGTTCGTGTGCGC
>JBOHRE010000099.1:0-11293 GCA_050732635.1 Longimicrobiales bacterium
GGGCCCAGCGACGCGGCCCGGCCGGCCGAAGCGCCTCAGCCCTGCGCGGCCGGTGCGGCTGCGGCGGCGGTGTTCGCCTTCGCGCCCTGCTGCTGCCGCTCCCCACCGCGCTGCTGCTTGGCCTCTTCGGAGGCGGTCGCCTCGCCGATGCGGATCGTGCCGGCGACGCGGCCGCCTTCCTTCAGGGCGAGGCGGCGGGCGCGGACGTCGCCCTCGACGATCGCGGTCTCACCGAGCAGCAGACGCTGCTCGGCGATGATGCCGCCGGTGACGCGGCCCTCGACGACGGCCTCGGTGGTGATCAGGCCGCCGCCGACGGTGCCCTCGCGACGGACCTCGACGCGGGGCGCGCGCAGGGTGCCCTCGACGTGGCCCTCGATCAGCACGGCCTCTTCACTGGAGCCGCCATCCTGGCCGCTGACATCGCCATCGACGCGGCCGCTGCGGGCGACGTGCAGGCTGCGCGCGCGCACGCTGCCGGTGACGTGGCCCTCGACGCGCAGGGTGCCGGTCGACTCGCAGTCGCCCTGGATCCGCAGCCCATGGGCGACGATCGAGAGGTCCGTCGTGCCGCCGGCCTGTTTCTGCTCGCTCTGCTCGTTGCTGGATCTTCCGCGGATCACGGTGAATCGACTCCTTGGACTGGGGTGAGCGGGAAGCCCGATGCGCGCGCGCGAAGCACGCGGCATCGCGAAGACGACGGAACCGCCCGCAACGTCACAACGGGGGCCTGACAATCGTAAAGATAACAGAGGGACCGCAGGGATCGCGCCAGCCCGCTAGTCCAGCGCGCCGGGGGCAGTCAACCGCAGCACCTGTCGGTCGAAGTCGAGCGCCAGGCGGAACGGCCGGAGGAAGTTCAGGCCGATCAGCCCGTCGACGTCCATGCCGACGGCCTCGACGTGGGCGAGGTCGAGGGCGCAGGCGATCACCTCTTCGGCCCGCGC
This sequence comes from Longimicrobiales bacterium, assembly GCA_050732635.1. Classification (GTDB taxonomy): domain Bacteria; phylum Gemmatimonadota; class Gemmatimonadetes; order Longimicrobiales; family RSA9; genus JBOHRE01. Next base: position 948 of record JBOHRE010000099.1, read on the forward strand.
CCCTCCGACCCGCACCGAGTCGATCGTGACCAGGCGCATCTGCCCCGTGCCGGTGGCGCCGGCGCCGATACCGCGCATGCCGCGGACCTCCTCGAGGCCCAGCTCTTCGGCCAACGCGAGGTCGACGCAGGTCACGGTGGCGCCGGTGTCGAGCACGAAGTCGTAGGGCCCCTGCCCGTTCAGCACGACGGGCACGACGATGGCCGCCTCGCCGGCGCCGGCGTACTCGAAGCCGATCTCACCCGCGGCGCTGTCGGCCGGCGCCGTGGTGCGGACCGGCGCGGGCGCCTCGGCGACGCAGGCGGCCAGCAGCAGGGCCGGAACCAGCGGCGGCCGGCGGAGGATGCTCGACAGGTGCACGCGGTGCCTCGCTCGGTTGACGGGGGGCGACGTCGCCCGACAATATCGCTGGACGCGGCGGCTCGCCGCGACCCCCCTTCAGCCTGCAGGAGGCGACGATGCTCGCCCTGACTCGTTCGGCGCTCGCCGGTCCCGCGCGGTCCCTCGGGTCACTGGGCGCCGTGCTGCTCGCGGCGACGCTTGCCGGCTGCGGCGCGGCCGACGACCCAGCCATCGATGCCGTGTACCGCGAGGTGCCCGCGTACTCGATCGGCGATTTCCTGGAGACGACAGCGGTCATCGGCGCGTCGTTCTCGCCGGACAACAGCAAGGTGCTGGTCAGCAGCGACGAGCGCGGCGTGTACAACGCGTACGCGATCCCGATCGACGGCGGCGAGCCGGTCAGGCTGACGGACTCCGAGGAGTCGGTCTTCGTCGTGTCGTATTTCCCGACCGACGAGCGGATCCTGTACCTGTCGGATCGCGGCGGCAACGAGCTGCACCACCTGTACGTGCGCGATCCGGACGGTGCCGTGCGCGACCTGACGCCGGGCGAGAACCTGAAGGCGACGTTCGCCGGCTGGGCCCAGGACGACCGCTCGTTCTTCGTCGCGACGAACGAGCGTGATGCGCGCTACTTCGACCTGTACGAGTACAGTGCCGACGATTACACGCGCGAGCTGATCTACCGCAACGAGGACGGACTGGACGTCGGCGCGATCTCGCCCGACAAGCGCTACCTCGCGCTGGTCAAGCCGATCACGACGGCGAACAGCGACATCTACCTGCTCGATCGCAGCACCGGCGAGCGCCAGCACCTGACGCCGCACGACGGCGACGTGCAGAACTCGCCGCAGACCTTCAGCCGTGACGGCGCTAGCCTCTACTACACCAGCGACGAAGGCGTCGAGTTCCAGCGACTGCTGCGCTACGACCTGGAGGCCGGTAGCGCGAGCGTCGTGCTGGCGCCCGAGTGGGACATCTGGTTCGCGTCGTTCTCGAAGGACGGCCGTTACTTCGTGACCGGCACGAATGTCGATGGCCGCACGCGCATCGACCTCTACGAGGGCGCGAGCATGGAACCGGTCGCGCTGCCCGACGTCGGCGAGGCCGACGTGACGTCCGTCACCTTCTCGCGCGACGCCAGCCGGCTCGCGTTCTATGCCTCGGGCTCGCGCTTTCCCAGCGACCTGTTCGTCACCACGCTACCGGGCAGCGAGCTGCGCCGCCTGACCACGAACCTGAATCCGGCCATCGATTCCGAGAACCTGGTCGATGGCCAGGTCGTGCGCTTCGCGTCCTACGACGGCGTCGAGGTGCCGGGCATCCTGTACCGGCCGCACACCGCCACGGCCGAGACGCAGGCGCCTGCGCTGGTCTGGGTGCACGGCGGACCAGGCGGCCAGTCGCGCATCGGCTACTCGAACCTGATCCAGTACCTGGTCAACCACGGCTACGTCGTCTACGCGATCAACAACCGCGGCAGCTCGGGCTACGGTAAGACCTTCTACAAGATGGACGACCGGCGGCACGGCGAGGCGGATCTGGGTGACGTCGTCGCCAGCAAATCCATGCTGGCGGAGACCGGCTTCGTCGACCCGGCCCGCATCGGCATCATCGGCGGCAGCTACGGCGGTTACATGGTGCTGGCGGCGCTCACGCTGCAGCCCGAGGCGTTCGTGGCGGGCGTCGACCTGTTCGGCATCTCGAACTGGATCCGCACGCTGGAAAGCATCCCGCCGTGGTGGGAGTCGTTCAAGGAGGCGCTGTACACCGAGATGGGCGACCCGGCCACGGACCGCGAGCGGCTGACGCGCATCTCACCGCTGTTCAACGCCGACAGGATCGTGCGCCCGCTGATGGTGCTGCAGGGCGCGAACGACCCCCGCGTCCTCAAGGTCGAATCCGACGAGATCGTCGAGGCCGCACGGGCCAACGGCGTGCCGGTCGAATACCTCGTGTTCGAGGACGAGGGGCACGGCTTCGTGAAGAAGGAGAATCAGCGGGTCGCGTGGGCAGGCGTGCTCTCGTTCCTGGACGAGCACCTGAAGGGCGACGTCGCCACGCCGATCGCCGACCGCTAGCCGGCCGCGTGGGCCGGTGCCGGCGCACGGCTCGGCAGCCGCAGCGTGAAGGTGCTGCCCATGCCGGGCGAGCTGCTCACGCCCAACTCGCCGCCCAGCAGGCGGGCCAGGTCGCGCTGACTGCGAGGCCAAGGCCGGTGCCGCCGTGCTGCCGCGTCGTCGACAGGTCGCCCTGTGCGAACGGCTCGAAGATGCGCAAGGGCCGCGCCGGCTTAGCGAACCGCCGCCGCGACCGCGGTCGCTGGCCGCGGCCTCCGGATCACCGCTGCGCACGCGCCATGACCGCGTCGCGGAAGCCGGCGAAGACCTGCAGGTTCGGGTCGGACTCGCTGGCCTGCGCCTCATGGCGTTCGGGGTGCCACTGCACGCCGAGAATCCAGTGGCCGTCGTCAGTCTCGATCGCTTCGATGAGCCCGCCCTCGGCCTCGGCCGTGCAGCGCAGCCCCTTGCCGAGTGCCTTGACAGCCTGGTGGTGGTACGAGTTGACGTGAAAGCGGCGCGCACTGATCAGGCTGGCCAGCAGGCTGGGCTCGACCACGTCGACCTCGTGGTGGTGCTGCGCCCAGTCGCCCATGTGCGTCTGCGGCATGGTGCCGAGCTGCGTGGCGATGTCCTGGTACAGCGTGCCGCCGAAATGGACGTTGATGACCTGGTGACCGCGGCAGATGCCGAGCACGGGCAGCTCGCGCTCGAGTGCGAGGTCGAGCGCGCGCAGCTCGGCCTCGTCGCGGTCGCGGTCGACGGCGCCCAACGCCGGGATCGGCGACTCGCCGTACAGCTCCGGGTCGATGTCGTCGCCGCCGGTCAGCAGCAGCCCGCTGGCCAGCTCCATCAGCTCGGCGGTGGCAGCGGCGCCGTGTGCGGTCGTGAGCAGCAGCGCGCTCAAGCCGAGCCGATCGAGCGCCGCGATGTAGTTCGAGTAGAGCGTGATCTGTGGCGGCCGGTAGCCGCCTTCGTCGCGCTGCTGCGATGTGGTGATGGCGACGAGTGGCCGCCGGTTCGCGGCCGTGCTCACGATGCCGCGCCGCGCTGCTCGCGGCGCCGGTCCTGCGCCCGGCTGCGCAGCTCGCCGCTCACCGGGTCCACGAGCTGGTACTCCTCTTCGACACCGAACGTCGGCTCCGACTCCATGCAGGCTCCGGCTGGGGACGCCGCCAGCGCCGCGCAGGTTCCATGCTCGCGGCCGGTGGCGCCAAGCCCGCGCGCGCCGGATTCCTTGCGGCAGCGCGCGGGGTCTGCAGCCTCCGCGGCTTGCTGCCTCTGCGCGGCCTGCTGCCTCTGCGCGGCCTGCTGCCTCCGCGCGGCCTGCTGCCTCCGCGCGGCCTGCAGCCTCCGCGCGGCCTGCTGCCTCCGCGGCCCCTATGATTTTTTGTACAACTTGTACACGCCCCCGCCAGCGCGCGGCTGTTTGGGCCGCTCCGATTGCTGGATCGGCGCGCCGGCGGGTACGGGACCGGCGCTCCGGGCAGGTGCGCCTGGTTCGCGCCGCGCGGGGCCGCCGCGAGTCCTGGCCGGAACCTCCGTTCCCCTTGACAGCCGACAGGAGGGTGGCTTCATTTGTCGGGTGTCGACAGGGCGCACTGCCCGCGGTTCCGTCCCGAGGCGACATGACACCCACGCAGAGTAGGAACGCGGATGTGCTGCAGGGGACGCTGGACCTGCTGATCCTGAAGACGCTGACGCTGGAGCCGATGCACGGCTGGGGCATAGCGCAGCGGATCCAGCAGGTCTCGCGGGATGTGTTGCAGATCGGGCAGGGCTCGCTCTATCCGGCACTGCATCGGCTGGAGCGGCAGGGCTGGGTCGCGGCCGAGTGGGGCACGAGCGAGCACAACAGGCGCGCAAAGTACTACCGGCTGACGGGCGCGGGGCGACGGCAGCTACAGGAGGAGACGCGGACGTGGCGCCGGTTCGCCGGCGCGGTCGAGCTCGTTCTGGACGCTGGCTGAGGCGGCAGATGCACCTTCCGCGGCGGGTGTGGACGGCGTTGCGCACGCTGCTCTCGAAGGGTAGCGCGGAGCGCGAGCTGGAGGAGGAGCTGCTCGCGCACGTGGAGCTGGAGACGGCGGCGAAGGTGCGCGCGGGGATGGAGCCGGCGGCGGCGCGTCGCCAGGCGCTGCTCACGTTCGGGCCTGTGGAGCGCTTCAAAGAGGAGTCGCGGGACGTGCGGGGTGGCCGACCGCTCGACGACTTCGCGCAGGACGTACGCTACGCGCTGCGCTGGCTGCGGCGCAGTCCCGGCTTCACGGCGGCGGCGGTGCTGACGCTGGCGCTGGGCGTGGGCGCCAACACCACCATCTTCAGCCTGGTCGACGGCATCCTGCTCCGCCAGCTGCCGTACGCGGAGCCGGAGGAGCTGGTCGCGGTGTGGCCGGAGCAGGGCTTCATGCGCGGCGAGTTCACGATCGTGCGCGAGCTGGCGCGCGCGTACGACGGCATCGCGCTGTATCAGCCAGCTGTCGGCTCGAGCCTGGCGGGCGTCGGCCCGGCGGAGCGGCTGACGGCCGCGGCGGTCAGCGCGAACACGTTCGAGCTGCTCGGCGTGACGGCGCTGCTCGGCCGCACCTTCGTGGAGGGCGAGGACACGCCCGGCCTGGACGACGTCGTGGTCCTGTCGCACGCTCTGTGGCGCCAGCGTTTCGGCTCGGATGCGAGTGTCATCGGCAGGCGCATTCGACTGGATGGCACCACACGCACGGTGGTCGGCGTCCTACAATCCGATTTCGGCTTTCCGAACGCGGAGACGCAGCTCTGGATTCCGCTGCGGCTGGATCCCACTGACCTTGCGTACCAGTGGGGCAGCTGGGGCGGGCACGCGATCGGCAGGCTGCGGCCGGGCACGAGCCCGGCCGTGGCGCAGGCCGAGCTGCGTGAAATCGCCGAGGCGCTGCGTCAGGCGAATCCGTTCTGGACTCCGCCCCCCGACTTCCGCGACGGCGCCGTCGTGGTGCCGCTGCATGAGTCGCTGATCGGCGACGTGCGCTCGACGCTGCTGGTGCTGCTCGCCGCCGCGGCACTCGTGCTGCTCGTCGCATGCGCGAATATCGCCAATCTGCTGCTGGCACGCGGGCTGGCGCGCGAGCGCGAGCTGGCTGTGCGCGTCGCGATCGGCGCGGGGCGGCGGCGCCTGCTCCAGCAGCTCATGACCGAAAGCATGCTGCTCGCGTCGCTGGGCTCCGCCGCGGGCGTGCTGGTGGCGTACGGTGCGCTCGACGCCCTGGTCAGCGCGCTGCCGCCCGACACGCCGCGCATCCAGGAGGTGGCTGTGGACGCGCGCGTGCTCGGCTTCGCGCTCGGGCTGACCGCGCTGACGGCCGTCTTCTTCGGCCTGTTCCCGGCGAGGCAGGCGACACGCTCAGACCCGCAGCAAGCCCTGCGCGAGGGAACGCGCGGTGTGGGCGGATCGCTTGCCCGCCGCAGGCTGTCGTCGACGCTCGTCGTCGGCGAGGTCGCGCTCGCGGTCGTGCTGGTGACCGGCGCGGCCCTGCTGGTGCGCAGCCTGAGTCAGCTCGTGGCCGTCGAGCCCGGCTTCGCCGCGGAGCGCGTGATCGCCGCACACATCGATCCGCCCGAGACCGAGTACGCGGCGATGGCGGCGGTCGCGAGCTATCGCGAAGGCGTCCGCGAGGCGGATCCGCTTCGCGTCTTCTATGCTGATGTGCTGCAACGCGCGGCCGCGCTGCCCGGCGCGGCGACCGTCGCGCTGGCGAGCCAGGTCCCGTTCGACCGCGAATGGGAGGGCTATGCGATCTACATCCCGCCGGTCACGCCGGACCGCAACGACCTGCCGATGCTCGCTCATCGCAGCATCACGCCCGACTACTTCCGCGTGCTGGGCATCCCGCTGCTGGCCGGGCGCGGCTTCACCGCTGCCGACCGCGCTGGGGCGCCGCTCGTCGCGATCGTCGATGAAACCGCGGCCCGCCGCTTCTGGCCTGGTCAGAGCGCGGTCGGTAAACAGGTGCACTACCCGTGGCGCGACGCGCCGGCGATCGAGGTCGTCGGCGTCGTCGGACGCACGCACAACAACGACCTCACCGCCGAGCACGCGCCGTCCATCTACGTCCCGTTCGATCAGCACCCGGCGCTCAGCATGCGTCTGGTCGTGGGCGGTTCGGCGTCCGCGGCGGTCGTGGCCGGCGGGCTGCGCACCGCGCTGGCGGAGATCGATCCGAACGTGCCCGTTAGTCGCGTGCACCGGCTCAGCGAACTGGTGGATCAGTCGGTCCGCAAGCCGCGCCTCAGCGCGCTGCTGCTCGCCGTCTTCGCGGCCGTCGCACTGCTGCTCGGCGCGATCGGCATCTATGGCATCATGGCCTACGCCGTGCACCAGCGTACGCGCGAGATCGGCATCCGTATGGCCGTCGGCGCGAAGCGGAGCGACGTCGTCCGTCTCTTTCTTGGCCGCGCGTTCGCGCTCGCCGCCGTCGGCACGGCGATCGGTCTGCCCGCGGCGGCCCTGTTCGGCCGCCTGATGAGCGGGCTCCTGTTCCGGGTCGAGCCGCTCGACCCGGTCACCTTTGCGTTCGTGCCGCTATGCATGATCGTCGTCGCCGCGCTGGCGGCCTACCTGCCGGCGATCCGCGCCGCGCGGTTGGACGCGTTCGAGGTCACGCGCGCGGAGTGAGCCTGCTTTCGGCGCCGCAGCGCACGCCTTTACGCCAGTCAGGCCACCATGCGCGCCGCTAGCGCAAGGTCGATGCTACGCCAGGCCCTTCCACCCCAAGCTACGGGCGCGCCCGCCTGGAACCCTGACGGGTATCTCCCCCATAGCAGCTGAGACGTCGCGATCCGGCGCGGCACCATTCATTGCCGTGGCGGGCGCGGTCGCGCAGTCCACGGGAGGAGTCATGTCCGCACGATCGAAGTTGGTATCCGGCGCGGCGCCGGAGGAGCTGTCGCGCCTTTCGGTCGCCCCTGATGAGCACGAGCTGCTCGATGCATACTCGAACGCAGTCGTGCGCGCCGTCGAGAAGGTCGGGCCCGCTGTGGTGCGGGTGGATGTGCACCGGCCGGTGAGCTTCCGCGCGCGCGACGGGCGACGACGCGAGCGCGACATCGGCGGTCACGGATCCGGCTTCATCTTCACGCCGGACGGCTTCATCATGACCAACTACCATGTGGTGGAGGACGCGCGCCGGATCGAGGTGCACCTGTCCGATGGCCGCTCCGCGCCCGCCAGGCTGGTCGGGCAGGATCCGGACACTGACGTGGCAGTGCTGCGCATCGATGCGGGCGCGCTCGCCTACGCCGAGATCGGCGACTCCGCCGCTCTGCGCGTCGGTCAGCTCGCCATCGCGATCGGCAATCCCCTCGGCTTCCAGAGCACCGTCACCGCCGGCGTGGTCAGCGCGCTCGGCCGCTCGTACCGCTCCACCACCGGCCGACTGATCGACGACGTTGTCCAGACCGACGCCGCGCTCAACCCCGGCAGCTCCGGCGGCCCGCTCGTGGACTCGCGTGCCGCCGTGATCGGCCTCAACACCGCCATCATCCTGCCGGCCCAGGGCATCTGCCTCGCCGTCGGCATCAATACCGCGAAGTTGGTGGCCGCGCGCTTGATCCGCGACGGCCGCATCCGCCGCGGCTACATCGGCATCGGCGGGCAGAACGTGGCGCTCGAGGCGGCCGCTGCGCGCGCGCTCGGCATGCCCGGCGGCGGCGTGCTCGTGATCTCCGTCGAGCCGGGCAGTCCTGCCGCACGCGCCGGCGTGCGGCCCGGCGACGTCGCCATCGCCCTCGATGACCAGCCCGTCACCGGCATCGATGACCTGCACCGTCTGCTGACGGAGGACCGCATCGACCGCGAATCGACCCTGACCGTCCTGCGCGAGCGCGTCCGCGTGCCGCTCGCGCTGACGCCGGAAGAAACCCGCTCGCCGCAGGCCTGATCGCGCTTCCCGCCCGGTCTGCCTCCGCGAGCCCTACGGCCTTTTGTACAACCTGTACATGCCGCCGCCGGCGAGCCGCCCGATGGGTCGTCCCGCAACGCTGAAACGCTTGCCGCATCCGCCGCCGGCCAGTTCTACGCCCGTAGCAAAACGTGTAGGGGACGGGCTGATCGAGCCGCCTGCCACGCCGGTGGCTGGGGCCAGGGGGCCGGGCTGACAGAGTCGGCTGCCGCGCCGCTGACCCAGGGGCCGGGCTGACAGAGCCGGCCGCCACGCGGCTGACCCAATCATGAATCTGCTGGCGCACAGCTGTACAACCTGTACCAAAACGCATAGGGGGCCGGGGATGACAGAAGCCGGCCCGCCACGCTGCTGACGCGTGCTCGGGCCGGGACGGTAGGAGCCGGCCGGCCACGCTGGTGACGCAGTGCTCGGCGGGCCGGGATCACAGAAGCCGGCCGGGAAGCGCGCACGTCAATCCGGCATTGCGCTGGTGCAGACCGGCCTACCACGCCGTAGCCGGCCAGCGGCGCGGTCGCGGCGGTGCTAAGTTGCGGGCGGTTGTGAGCGACGGTCGCCGTGGGCCGTACGGCTCGGGCGGCAGCCTGCGCTCCTGACTCGGAGACTCTCTCGATGGACCGTGACGGTGCACCCGTCGGTCGGCTGCTCACTCGCCGGGAGCTGCTTGCCCTGGTGGGCGTGTCGGGCGCAGCGCTCGCCGCCGGTGCCGCCTTCCTCTGGCCGCGCCGGCCGCGCGCCGCCGAAGCGTTTCCGTCCTGCGTCGCACGACCGGAGCAGACCGAAGGGCCATACTTCGTCGATGAGCGGCTGAACCGCTCCGACATCCGCTCGGATCCGACGAGCGGCGCGGTCAGCGCCGGCGTCCCGCTGGCGCTCACGTTCCTGGTGTCGCGGATCACGCGCGGCAGCTGCGAGCCGTTGCCCGCGGCACAGGTCGACCTCTGGCAGTGCGACGCGGCGGGCGTCTACTCCGACGTCGCCGATCCGGGGTTCGACACCGTGGGCCAGAAATTCCTGCGCGGCTACCAGCTCACGGATGCACAGGGCCAGGCGGTGTTCCGCACCGTGTACCCCGGCTGGTACGCAGGGCGCACCGTGCACCTGCACTTCAAGGTCCGGGTGCCGGCCAGCGCGACCAACGCCGCCGAGTTCACGTCGCAGCTTTACTTCGACGACGCGCTCACCGACCGGGTCCACGCACTGCCGCCGTACTCCGCGAAGGGGCAGCGGAACCGGCGCAACCGCGACGACGGCATCTTCCGACGTGGTGGCGACCAACTCCTGCTCGCGCCGCAGGCCGTTGGAGAGGGCTATGAGGCCAGCTTCTCACTGGGCCTGCAGCTCGACGATTGACGTCGTCTCGCGCCGCTGCACCGGCGACCATGCGCTCTGCGAAAACGATCATTCTGTCGCTCGTCGCCGCGGCGCTGGCAGTCGCCACCCGCCTGAACGCCGGGAGCGCATCATGGAGCCGGAAACAGTAGGCCACCGGCGAGCGGCAGCTCGTGCTCCTGCTGAGCAACAGCGTCGATGCCGAGAAGCGGTACGCCGCTCGCGCAGCTGGAGGTAACGCATGAGTGACAAGACGAGTCGCGATCGAGTGGTCGGCCATTGGCTGCTCGCCGGGCTGTTCACCCTGGCAGGCATAGCCGCGGCCATGCGGGCGTGGCGCTTGATCGGGGCCGATGGAGTGGATGGACGTTCTCTGCTCTGGGTGCTGGCGCTCCTCGGCTTCGTCTCGCTGGCCTGGCGCTCGTATCGTGCGGCACGGGCGGCGAGTGCACCGCCCGTCTGAGGATCCTGCCGTGCTGGCGATCGGCGCTGCCATCATCCCGCGCGCTTTGGCCGCCCGCCGATCAAAGCGACACCGATGCGAATCCTGGGCGGCCGCTGGGCGGGCAGGGCACTGACCTCGCCCGGCGGACGCGTGCGGCCGACGGCGGAGCCGCTGCGCGACGCGTGCATGACGCTGCTTGCGCGCGAGCTGCCGGGCGCGCGCGTGCTCGAGCTC
>JBOHRE010000100.1:0-11175 GCA_050732635.1 Longimicrobiales bacterium
GGCAGACGCGGCGGCTCTTGCGCCGGCCGGCGCGGACACCACGCGCAAGGAAGCGCGCGCGGTGCGCATCCAGGGGACGTCGCCCGAGATCGATGGTCGGCTCGACGAGCCGGTATGGCAGGTTGTTCCTGTGATCACCGAGTTCCTGCAGAAGCGGCCCGCTGAAGGGGCCGCGCCGTCGGAGCGAACCGAGGTGCGCATCGCCTACGATGACGAGGCACTGTACGTCGGTGCGCGGCTGTACAACCGTGAGCCGGGAGCGATCCGCGCGCCGGTCACGCCTCGCGATGACGCGATCCTGGCGGATGCCTTCATCATCGCGCTGGACACGTACCTCGATCGGCGCACGGCCTACAGCCTCGGCCTGACGTCGGCCGGCGTGCGGCTCGACTGGTATCAGCCGGCGGACCACGAACACATCCGCGACCGCGGCTGGGATCCCGTCTGGCAGGGTGCGACGCAGCTCGACTCGCTCGGCTGGACCGCCGAGATGCGGATCCCGTTCTCGCAGCTCCGCTTCAGCCCGCGCGATACGCAGGTCTGGGGCTTGAACCTCAAGCGCTGGATCCCGGGTCGGCAGGAAGAGATCTTCTGGGTCGTGATCCCGACCGACGTCGAGCAATGGGCGTCGCGCTTCGGCACACTGCTCGGAATCGAAGGGGTGCGGCCGAGCCGCCGCATCGAGCTGCTGCCATACGTCGCGAGCGAGGCGACGCTGCGCGATGAGATCGACTCACGCGATCCGTTCGCCGAGAAGCGCGACGCCGCAGCACGTGTCGGCGCCGACTTCAAGATGGGCCTCGGGCCGAACGTGACGCTGCAGGCGACGATCAATCCAGACTTCGGCCAGGTCGAGGCGGATCCCGCAGAGGTCAACCTCTCCGCGTACGAGACCTTCTTTCCCGAGCGCCGGCCGTTCTTCATCGAAGGCTCGCAGCTCCTGGAGGGATTCGGTCCCGCGTACTTCTATTCGCGGCGCATTGGCGCGGCGCCGTTCGGCGCCATCCCCGGCGAGTACCAGGACCGGCCGACCACCAGCACGATACTGGGCGCCGCAAAACTGACCGGGCGACTGCCAACCGGCACGTCGATCGGTGCACTGGCCGCGCTGACCGGTGAAGAGCGCGCCGAGTACTATGTGCCCGAGGACGATCGCTTCGGCGAGGCCGTCGTCGCGCCGCGCACCTGGTTCGGCGTCGCGCGAGGCCAGCAGGAGTTTGGCGCCCACGCCTCCACTGCCGGCATCACGCTCACTGGCGTGCACCGCGAGCTTGCCGCAGACGATCCGCTCGCGGCGCAGATGAACGGCGACGCGATCACGGGCGGCGCCGACTGGAACCTGCGTTTCGCGCGGGGCACCTACCAGCTCTACGGGCAGCTCGGCTTCAGCCACGTGAGCGCCGAGTCCACCGCGATCCAGCGACTCCAGCTCTCCAGCGCACGCTACTTTCAGCGGCCCGATGCCACGCACGTCGCCTTCGATCCGTCCCGCACGACTCTCTCTGGCTGGACGGGCGCGCTCAGCGCGAGAAAGACCGGCGGCGGCCACTGGCTGGGCGATGTCACCGTCATTGCCGAGTCGCCCGGCTTCGAGCTCAACGACGCGGGCATCCTCGGCAATGCCGACAACATCTTCGCCTTTGCGCGGCTCGGCTACCAGGAGACGCAGCCGGGCGACGTGCTACGCAGCTGGAACGTGAATCTCAGCAGCGAAAACGCGTACAACTTCGGCGGCATCCGCAATTTCGCCGCGTTGCGCAGCGATGCATCGATCACCTGGAAGAACTTCTGGCGCAGCGATCACACGGCGTGGATCGACTTCCGCTCGCTGAGCGACGACCTCACACGCGGCGGTCCGCTGATCGGCACGGGCCATGCCTGGGTCGTCATCAACCGCCTGGCCAGCAGCAGCGCCGCGAATACGCGCTGGAACGCGCGCGTCTATTACGGCGAGAGCGAGCTGGGCGAGCGGACCTACCGCCTCAGCGGCGGGCTCGCCGTGCGGCCCGGGCCGCGCTGGCAGCTCTCGATCGACCCGAACTACCTGCGCTCCGACAATCCCCGGCAGTATATCAGGACGCTGTCCACTGGACCGGCTGCGACCTACGGCCGTCGCTACGTCTTTTCGTTCGTCGACCGCTCGACCATGCTCGCCCAGGTCCGGCTCAACTACACGATCCAGCCGGATCTGACGCTCGACCTCTACGCAGAACCCTTCGCGGCATCCGGCCGCTTCCACCGCTTCGGCGAGCTGCCAGCGCCGCGCAGCCGCGACCTGACCGTGTACGGCGAGACGCCCGGCACCGACATCACCTCGGTCGCGCCCGGCGAGTACCGCGTGACCGCCGGAGCCGACAGCTTCACGCTGCAGCGACCTGACTTCAACGTGCTCTCGTTCCGCAGCAACCTCGTGCTCCGCTGGGAATGGCGGCCGGGCAGCACGCTGTACGCGGTCTGGCAGGAGGATCGCTCGGGCCTGAGTCCCACCGGCGACATCGTCGGACCCCACGACCTCTTCGACACCTTCGACGCACCCGGCAACCACCGCTTCGCGCTGAAAGTGAATTACTGGCTGCCGCTGCGCTGAGCCGGTAACCGCGCTCAACGCTGCTTCCGGAATCGGGTGAGCCCGGCGATAGTCACATCCGTGAGGCGCCAGCAGGCTCTCGGCCGAAGCGGATGACGGTCTGCGGGGCCTGCATCTCGCGAACGATCTGCGGTGCGAGCAGCTGCATACCCTCGAACTGACCGCCGCCCAGGTGCAGCCGTAGCCAGTGTGCCAGGTCGCGTGCGGTCGAGTTGATGCCGAGTGCCGGCGCCACGCGCGTTCTCGATGTACGCAGCGAGCAGCGCCGCATCCGGCGACTGCGCCGCCAGCGGAATGGCGCCCAGCAAGCTCAGGCGCAGTACCAGTCGCACCGGGCGCAACATGGGGCTGGAATTCTGGAACACCTAGGGAGCTCGACGGGCTTCGATACGGATCAGACCGCGGTTGCCCTCGATCTCCATCTGCGTGTCGAGCGCTGCGGTACGCGCCTGGATGTCCTCGAGAGCGGCGCGTGCGGCTTCGCCCTCGAGCAGGTACGGCTGGGCCAGACTGGTGCCGCGACCCGCCGTCGGCAGGATCTCGACCAGCGTAACCCCGTTCGGCGTCAACGTCAGCCGCGCCAAGTAATTGTCGACCCAGTAGTCGTGGCTGTGGCCGAAGATGAGGTTGCCCAGCGAGTAGAAGATGGGCCGTCCATTATACACTTCGACGCCGCGAGGAACGTGAGGGTGATGGCCCAACACGATATCGGCACCCGCGTCGACAATGTCCTTGGCGAAGCTGCGGTCCTCCGGGTGCGTGTCCTGACTGTTCTCGATGGACCAGTGGAACGATACGACCACGAAATCCACGCGGTCGTGAACGCGGCGGATGTCCTCCTTGATCAGCAGCGGGCTCATCGCCACGACACCGGAGCGATTCGGCTGCGCGAAGGCTGCGGCTCCGCCGTTGACGAACTGGGCATAGGCAAGGAAGGCGAGCTTGATACCCTCTCGCTCGATGATGAACGGCTTGCGGGCGTCCTCGAGGTGGCGCCCGGTGCCCGCGTGACCCACGCCCGCACGGTCCAGCGCCTCGATCGTATGGAGCAGCCCCTGCTCCTCCGCGTCCATCGCGTGGTTGTTCGCCGTCGACACCACGTCGATACCTGCCCAACGCAACGCCTCGGCGAACGCGGTGGGCGTGCGGAATGCGCCGGTGTGGCGTGCCACGTCGGAGAGCGGGGTCTCGAGATTCGCGAAAGCGATGTCCGCCTCGCGCAGTACGGGCGCCACGCGTTCCAGCGGGTAGCGCGCCTCCTCTTCCTTCGATGCGAAGCTCAGGCCGAAGCGGATCGCGGTCTTGTAGTGGCCTCGCGTGGTGTCGATCGGCACACCAATACTGGCCAGATGCGCCAGGCTCTCCTCGTTGTTCAGATAGGGCACGGGGATCCAGTCGCCGTCCTCTTCCTCGCCCCGCTCCCGATCGAAGTACACGTCCGGCGGCTTGACTGCGCGGGACCACTCGATGTCGCCTCCCGCGATCAGTGTAATCTGCTGGGCTTCTGCGGGCGCTCTGCCAGCGGCGGCGAGCACGGCGACCAGGCACGAGATGGCGGCGCTGCGAACGATAGCCTTCATGGTCGGGACTCCAGGTAGAGGGCTCAATTGCCGGTGCCGAGCGGTGGGCGAGCCGGCCTGCGCAGCACGCGGGCCTGCCGGGCGTCCGCCCGCCCGAGACGAGTAGCGCCGCGAGGCCAGCGCCCGGCGCATCATGGCAGCCATCCCGCGACCCGCCCGCGACCAGCCGGGGCGCCTGCCTGAACCCGATCGCCGGTCGCAGCAATGCGACGCGCCAATGCGTCGGCGAACGCGCGCGTCAACGGTCCCGGACGTCCGTCCCCGACGAGCACGCCATCGAGTCGAACGACGGGCAGCACGTCCGTCGTGGTTCCGGTGAGGAACAGCTCGTCGAGGCGCGGCACGTCCTCGGCCAGAATCGGCTGCTCGTCAGTCGGCAGGTGCATCTCTGCCGCATTGATTCCTCGCACTCGGCTGGCCCGCGCAGAGATTGGGACGCAGTTCCACAGTTCGCAATCCCGCATGGGGCCGCGTTCTGCCTCATCGAGGAGCGTGACGAAGGCGCCGTGGAGACCTTCCCCGTTCTCGGCGGCACGCACCTGACCGACGACCGTCTGGCCGGCCGCGATGGCTGGCGTGAGCACGAGAAGTCCGACGCCGGCAATGAGCCGCAGCACGCCAGCTGAGCCGTGCACCATCAGAACGGCTTGAAGCGAGCGAGATAGGCAGCGCCGAGGCCGATGAGCGGGAGGGCGATCCAGATCGCCCAGGGGCCGGCGCGCAAACGGCCGGCAGCGAGCGGCGCAAAGGCGGCGAGCGTCCACAGCGCCATTTTCGCCACGACCCAGCCGGGGAACGCGTGCGCCTGCACAATGCCGAGGCGAGCCAGCATGCCGAAACCACCGGTCAGCGCGAGCAGCGCGCCCACGCCGTGCGTGGCCAGCGCCAGGCGCCGCAGCTTGCGCTCGGCGCCGGTCGGCGCGCGCGGCAGGACCGCGGCCGCACCCAGTGCCAGGAAGAGCAGGAACAGCCCACCGAAATGGATCAGGCGGTACAGCTCATAGGAGATCATGCGCAGCGATCGGTTGACCCGCTGAGGCGCGCGCGCGCCCGTGCAGCGGCGCGCTCACTGACGCACTCTGCTCAAGGGAAGAGCCGGTTGATCGTACGCGGGAACGGGCTCGCCTCACGGATGTGATGCCGTCCGGCGATCCAGGCCACGGTCCGCTCGAGACCGAGGCCGAAGCCGGAATGCGGGAAGCTGCCGTAGCGCCGCAGGTCGAGGTACCAGGAGTACGCCGCTTCCGGCAGCCCTTCCTCGCGGATCCGCTGGAGCAGCTTGTCCAGGTCGTCCTCGCGTTGGCTGCCGCCGATGATCTCGCCGTAGCCCTCCGGCGCGAGCAGATCGTCGCACAACACGGTCCGCGGATCGGCCGGGTTCTCCTTCATGTAGAATGCCTTTGCCTGCTTCGGATAGTTGTATACGAAGACGGGGCGATCGTAGTCGGCGACGATCAGGGCCTCGTCCGGCGCGCCCAGATCCTCGCCCCAGCGGATCTCACTCCCCTTGCCTTGCAGCAGCTCGACCGCCGCGCTGTATTCCAGCCGCGGGAAGGGCGGCTGGATGTGCTCCAGCCTGCTCGTATCCCGCTCCAGCAGCTTCAGCTCCTCGCCACCGCGTTCGAGTGCACGCTCGATGAGGTATGCGACGAACTCCTCCTGCAGACGCATGTTCTGCTCGGAGTCGATCCACGCCACCTCCGGCTCACACATCCAGAACTCCGTCAGGTGCCGCCGCGTCTTCGACTTCTCGGCCCGGAACGTCGGACCGAAGCAGTAGATCTTGCCGAAGGCTGCCGCGCCAGCCTCACCGTACAGCTGGCCCGTCTGCGCCAGAAATGCCCGCGTACCGAAGTAGTCCGTCTCGAACAGCGTGCCCGCATGCTCACCGATCGAGCCCGTGAGGATCGGCGTATCGAGGCGGACGAAGCCACGCTCATAGAAAAAGTCGTGGATCGCCTGCTCGATCTCGCTCCGCAGCCGCAGCAGGGCCCATTGCTGGGTCGAGCGCAGCCACAGGTGCCGATGATCCAGCAGGAACTCGATCCCGTGCTCCTTCGGCTGGATCGGGTACTCGGCACTTCGCGCAACCACCTCGAGCATGCTCGCCGTGATCTCGTAACCGCCCGGCGCACGTGCGTCCGCTCGCACCTCACCGCTGATCCGCACGCTGGATTCCTGCGTCAACGTCGCCAGCGTCGACCAGCTCTCCTCACCCACCTGAGCCCGCGCGACCACGCACTGCACCGTGCCCGTGCCATCGCGGACCACGGCAAAGCCGACCTTGCCGTGGATGCGCGTGGTCTGCACCCAGCCGCGCACGGTGACGGCGAGTCCCACATATGTTCCTAGCCCCCGGATCGCCGTATCCGTCGGCATTCGTCTCCCGCGTCACGGGTCCACGCGCGTGGCTTGAAGCCGCGCAACCTAGACGGCGTCGCAAGGCAGTGTCAATTTGGGGTCGGCGCATCGGTTTCGTGGCACGCGCTGTGCCCGGTCTGCGCTGAATGGCATAGACTTCGGCGCCCAGCGGGGCAGTCGAAGTGGATCGTTTTCCGAGTGGAAGGAGCTGGAACGTGAAGGCGCGGGTCGGCAGGCGCGGAGTCGCAGTGGTCGTCGCAATGGTGGCGCTAGCCGCTGGCTGTGCGACGTTCCGCACGGAGGCGCGCCCGAGCCCGGAGTCGGAGCTCGAGCGTGGGGTCGTACTTCTACGTCAGGCGGATTACCGAGGCGCGTACGAGGTTCTCGCGGAGTTGTTCGTTGAACGCCATGCCGAACCGGTCGGCCGGCGGGCGCTGCTGTTGCTGGCGGCGGCCGAGCTCGACCCGCGTAATGCCGAGCGGCGCATGGAAGTGGGTACGGAGCTGCTGAGTCGGCACCTGCAGGTCGAGGGCTGGCAGACGTGGCAGCAGCCGGTGCTGGAGAGCATGTACCTGATGGCGCTCGAGTTGAGCACGGCGCAGATCGAGCTTGCGCGGGCGCAGGTCGAGGCGCAGGTCACCGAAGCGCAGATCCGCGAGGCGTTGGGTGCGGACGAGCCGACGGCGTCGCCCACACCGGTCACGCTCCGGGATGAGAACGCACGGCGTCTGCCGACGCTACCGGCGGCGAGCTTCACGGCGCAGATCGGTGCACTGCGGCGCGATCGTGACCAGCTTCGTATCGAACGAACCGAGCTGCGCACGCGGGTGACGGCACTCGAGCAGGCGCTGGCGGAGGCGCAGGCGGAGATCGAGCGGATCAAGCGGACCATCCGGCCTTAGCCGCTCAGCCGACGTCGTAGAGCTTTTCGCGCTCGGCGTGCAGCATTTCGATCCGCTCCCGGAAGCGGGCGTGCGTCGGCAGCTCGAGCTCGGGATCGTTGTCAATGAGCGCGCGCGTATGTGCGCGAGCCGCAGACAGCAGGTCCTCGTCGCGCTCCGGATCGAAATGGCGGAAGCTGGGCAGCCCATGCTGCTTCGCACCGAAGAAATCACCCATGCCGCGCAGCCGCAGGTCGGCGCGCGCGATCTCAAAGCCATCATCGTTGTCTTCCAGAATGCCGAGTCGCTGGCGTGACTCAGCCTCTGCCGCCACCAGCAGCACGCAGTAGCTCTGGGCCGTGCCGCGGCCGACCCGGCCACGGAGCTGATGGAGTTGCGACAGGCCGAAGCGCTCGGCGTGCTCGACCACCATCACCGTCGCGTTCGGCACGTCGATGCCAACCTCGATGACCGTGGTCGCCACCAACACATCGATGGTGCCGGCCGCGAAGGCGCGCATGACGGCGTCCTTCGCGTCGGCGGGCAGCTGCCCGTGAAGCAGCCCCAGGCGCAGCTCGGCAAACACCTCGCGCGACAGCCGCTCATACTCCGCGGTGGCTGCACGGAGCTCGGCCTTGTCGGACTCCTCGACGAGCGGATACACCAGGTACGCCTGACGCCCCGCCGCCACCTGCTCGCGCACGAACTCGTAAACCGCGCCTCGTGAACGCGCCGGCCGGATCGCCGTCTTGATCGGCGCGCGGCCGGCAGGTCGCTCCGCCAGCGTGGACAGATCCAGGTCGCCGTACAGCGTCAGCGCGAGCGAGCGCGGGATCGGCGTCGCCGACATGACCAGCACGTCCGGCGGCTCTGCCGGCTGCTCGGCCAGCGCCAGGCGCTGACGCACGCCGAAGCGGTGTTGCTCGTCGACGACCACCAGGCCGAGCCGGGCGAACCGCACGGACGTCTGGATCAGCGCGTGCGTACCTACGATGAGTCCGGCTTCACCCGCCGCGATCGCGGCGAGTGCGCGCCGGCGCTCGGCGGCCGGCAGACGCCCCGTCAGCAGCACCGGCCGCAGCTCCCCCGTGCCCGCGCCCGCTCCCGCCCCCAAACCCAGCAGCGTCGCCAGCGTGCGCGCGTGTTGCTCGGCGAGGATCTCGGTCGGCGCCATGAGAGCCGCCTGATAGCCGCTCTCGAGCGCCAGCAGCATCGCGAACAAGGCGACGACGGTCTTGCCGGAGCCGACATCACCCTGAAGCAGCCGGTTCATGCGCCGCGCCGACGTCATGTCGTCGAGGATCTCGCGCAGCGCCTGCGTCTGCGCAGCGGTGAGCGTGAACGGCAGCGAGCGGTAGAAGGGCGCGATCAGGCGATCGGAGCGTCGAAACCGGATGCCGTGCCGCTCCGTGGTGGCGCGGTGGTGTGCGCGCGCGTGGAGGAGCTGGAGGAAGAAGAGCTCCTCGTAGGCGAGCCGGCGTCGGCCCTGCTCCGCCTCGTCGAGCGTGCGCGGCTGGTGTACGGCCCGCAAGGCAGAGCCCAGCGCGGGCAGTCCCAGCCGCTGCAGCTCGGCCGCGGAGAACACCTCTTCCTGGCTGCCGGCGAGAAGCAGCGACTCGAGATTGTCCTCGAGGATGCGACGCAGCATACGCTGCGTCAGACCCTCCGTGGACGCGTAGATCGGCAGCACCTTCCCGGCCGCGCCGACGCCGTCCTGGGCACGGCCGAGGATCACCCATTCGCGTGGCTGCAGCAGCCGGCCGTGATAGAATCGAACCGGCCCGGCCGCCAGCAGGATGTCGCCCTTCTCGATGGTTCGGTCGAGAAACGGCTGGCCGGGCCACGAGCATTCGATGCGGCCCGTCTCATCGCGCAGCACCACCTGGAAGATGCGCAGTCCCCGGCGCGTGGGCAGCACGCCCTTGCTCGTGACCTCACCGATCACGGTCACGTCCATCCCGATCTCGGCACTCCTGATCGGTGTGACCGTGCTCGCGTCCTCGTAGCGCCAGGGCGTGTGATGGAGCAGGTCGCGCGCGGTGTGCACGCCCAAGCGGGCCAACGACTCCGCGCGTTTCGGGCCGACCCCTTTCAGAAACTGTGCGGGCCGGTCGAGGTCGAGGCGACCGCGCACTTCAGGCAAGCAGATCGCTGGCGAATCGCGCGGCATCGAAGACCGCGAGCGCTTCGGCTCGTTCGCCGGTGCCGACCAGTTTCACCGGCACGTCGAACTCTTCCTTGAGGGCGACGACGACGCCGCCGCGCGCGGTGCTGTCGAGCTTCGCGAGCACGAGACCGGTCAGCGGCAGCGCCGCCGTGAAGGTGCGCAGCTGAGCGACCGCGTTCTGACCGATTGTGGCATCGAGTACCAGCAGCGTTTCATGCGGCGCGCCTTCGCGCCGCCGCGCGATCACGCGGTGCACCTTGCGCAGCTCTGCCATCAGGTCATCCTGCGTATGAAGCCGGCCGGCAGTGTCGACGATGATGACGTCCGTCCGCCGCCGCTCGGCCGCTTCGATCGCGTCGAACGCGACCGAGGCCGGATCGGCGCCGGCCGCCGCCCCGATGAAGCCCGAGCCGGTCCGCTCCGCCCACACGCGCAGCTGCTCGATGGCGCCGGCGCGGAAGGTGTCGCCGGCCGCGAGCAATACCGAACGACCCTCGCTGCGCAGCCGGTGCGCCAGTTTGCCGATCGATGTGGTCTTGCCCACGCCGTTCACGCCAACGATCAGCAGCACGGTCGATCCGCCGTCGGCCGCGAAGCGGAGCTGTGGGTCAGCATTGCCGGCGCGCAGGATCTCCAGGACCTCGCCCTCCACGACGCCGCGAAATTCTGCTTCCGTGCGGATCCGGCCCTGGCGCGACAGCCGTTCGACGCGCTCCGTCAGGCGGAGCGTGGCCGCGACGCCGAAATCGCTCGCCAGCAGCAGCTCCTCGATGCCCTCGATCGTACCCTGATCGATGCCTCGCACCAGAACACCGACATCCGTGAGGGCCACATCCTTGATCCGCTGCCACAGCGAAGGCTGCTCGTCACGCGTCCGGTAAAGCCGTCCCATTCGTGCACTCTCGCTCGAGTCGCGCCGTGTCACCGCAGCCCCCAGCGGCGGCGTAGCACCCATTCCGCGCACAGGACCATGATCACCGCCACGTACGGCCACGCCGAGGTGCGCAATGGCCGCCGGAGCCGCCCGGCGTCGGCCGGCCGCGCGCCATCCCCGCGGATGTCCGGCCATTCGACCGTCGCCCGCGCGAAGTCTGCCGTGTAGCTCTCGACGGACACGGGTCCCACGGCGACCGCCGCGACCTGTCCGCCGGCAAACGCCCGTGCGCGATACTGGTAGTGGCCCGGTGCGACGCCGCTCAACCAGGCCGTGTCATCCTGCGCGACCAGCGTCGTGTCGAGCGACGGCGCACCGTCGCGCTCCAGCCTCAGGGCGATGGAATCCAGCCGCGTGCCCGGCGCGACCCACCCGACCGCGCGTGCACGTGGGGCCACCCAGGACAGAGGTCGCACGGCAAGCGGCGCGATCCCGCGCTCGTCGCGCATGAGCCAACCGGCCGCAGCGGACCAGAGCGCGCGGTAGGTCCGGCGAGGTTCACCGCCGCGAAACGCCCAGCGCCAGTACCCCTGGCCGGTGGCCACGAGCCACCGGCGGCCGCCGGTCTCGCCGCCAACCAGCGCGGCCAGTAATTCGCCGCTGCGGCCGCGCCGCGCCGCGAGCGCGGCCCAGCTCGAGCCGAGCTGTGGCGCGCTGCGCAGGCC
>JBOHRE010000101.1:0-10921 GCA_050732635.1 Longimicrobiales bacterium
CCCTCATGCACCCGCGATCGACGACGGCATATGTAGCAGCGCTCGGCCTGCTGCTGCCGCTCGCGCCAGCCTCCGCGCAGTCCCTGCTGGAGCGCAGCCCGAACATCGGCTCCGGCTGGGTCGGCATGCCCGGCGAGCTGTACATCGATTTTGCCGATCGGCTCGGCGACCCGGGTGGCGCCGGCGACGCGCCCACGACGGCGCCGACGTACACCGTAGCCTTCAACACCGCCGGCTACCTGTTCGGCGCGGTCGCCGAGCCGCAGGCCTGGCTCGAGCACGAGCGTGCGTTCGCGCTCTTTGCGCGCGGCCGCCTCCTCGAGCAGGCCCGCGGACGCTGGCTCGACTTTGTCTACGGCTGGAGCTACGACATCGAACGATCCGAGCTCCTGGCCGACCTCGTTGCGGCCCGCCGCGTCGGCCACCTGAGGCTGAGCCTCGCCGCGCGCGGGACGATCTTCGATGCCGACGACTCGCGCGCGGCACTCGCCGCCGGCGCGGTGCTGCCGCTCGCGCCCGGCAGGCTGCCGCTCCACCTGGCCGCCGATCTGACGTTGCCGCTCGGTCGGATCGCCGAGGACGACGCCGTCTGGAGCGCCGGCATCCAGGTCGGGCTGCCGGAAACGTCGGCGACGGCATCACTGTTCGCCAGCAACGCGCTCGGTCAGGCCGGCCTCGACATCGCGCGCGCCGCGAGCCGGATCCGCGCTGGCCTCGGCCTCACGCTGCCCGTGCCGCTGGGCGGCCTGCTCGGTCTGTACGCGCCTCGCGAGGTGGCCAGCGAAACCGTGCGCGAGGCGGGCGGCGCGCCGGCCCCCGTCGTCCTTGCCATCGAAGACTTCGCCTACCTGCCCGCCGTGATCGAGATTCAGCGAGGCGCCACCGTCGAGTGGGTCAATCGCGACGATGTCGTCCACACCGCGTCGGCCGATGACGCGAGCTGGGACTCCGGCGCGATCCAGCCCGGGCAGCGCTGGCAGGCCACCTTCGACGCGCCCGGGCGCTTCCCTTACCACTGCGGCCCGCACCCCTACATGCGCGGCATGGTCGTGGTGCGCTGACCAGCCATGGCAGCCCCACTCGCAGGCGCGGTCGCGGTCGTGACGGGATCCGATTCCGGAATCGGCCAGGCGATTGCGCTCGAGTTCGCCCACCAGGCGCGGATGTCTGCGTCGTCTACCACTCCGACGCGCAGGGCGCGGAGGCGACGGCACACGGCGTCGAGGCGGCCGGCCGGCGCGCCATCGTCGTCCAGACCGACGTGCGCGACGAGGCGCAGGTCGAGCGCCTGTTCGACCGCACGGTAGGCGAGCTCGGTGTGCCGTACATCCTGGTCAACAATGCCGGAGTCAACTTCACGGGCACACACGTGGCCGAGATGCCCACCGCCGAATGGGAGCGCACGCTGCGGACGAACCTGTACGGCCCGTTCTTCTGCTGCCGTCGCTTCATCCGCGAGCGACGCGGCGCGGGCGGCGCCGGCAAGATCCTGAACATCACGTCCGTCCATGAGGATGCGCCGCTGCCCGGAGCGGCCGCCTACGATGCCTCGAAGGGCGGGCTCCGCAACCTCACGCGCACGCTCGCGCTCGAGCTCGCCGCCGATCGCATCAACGTGGTCAACATCGCGCCCGGTATGATCCTCACGCCGATGAACCCGGAGGAGCTCGCGGATCCGCAGAAGCTGGCCGAGGCCGAGCGACGGATCCCCTGGGGGCGTGCGGGTCGGCCCGACGACGTCGCCCGCGTGGCCGCGTTCCTCGCCTCTGCTGCCGCCGACTACATCACCGGCACCACGGTCTTCGTCGATGGCGGCCTGATGATGCGCCAGGCGCAGTAAACGGCAGCGTCACGGCGCGGTCGCCCTTGCTCGGATTGATGCCGTCATGAATCATTCGCGGACCCATGAACCCGGCCTGCGCCGGGTTGTTCGCCACCGCTGATGTCGGAGGGGCGCGAAGTGGCCAGTGCAACACCGCAGGTTCCGACCGTCGACGGCGATCCGATCCAGTGCCCCGATGAGGAGGGCCGGCAGTACCGCAGCGGCGTCTACCAGCCGCTCGATGACGCGGCGCTGACGCAGGTGCCCGACACGCCGTCGTTCCCCGCGCGCGGCCACGGGCCGCCATTCCGGCTGCACAACGAGATCCCGCGCGTGCCTCGCGTCGCGCACCTGGTCGGCCCCTCCGTCATCGCGCTGGGCATGGGCCTCGGCGCCGGCGAGTTCCTGCTCTGGCCGAATCTGATCGTCGTCAATGGCTACTCGATATGGTGGCTCTTCTGGGTCGGCGTCATCACGCAGTTCGTGGTCATCGCGGAGATCGAGCGCTGGACGATCGCCACCGGCGAGTCGGTGTTCGGCGGCATGGCCAGGCTCGACCGCTGGGCCTTCTGGCCCTGGTTCTTCCTCGTCGCCACACTGATCTCCTTCTTCTGGCCCGGCTGGGCCTCGCAGTCCGGTGAGTTCACCGCGCAGATCGGTACCGCCGTCACCGGCACCACCTTGCCCTGGCAGCCCATCGCGCTGCTCATGATGGTCGTGATCTGGCTCGGCCTCGCCATTTCGAAGATCGTCTACAACGCGCTCGAACGCTTCGAGATCGGGCTCGTCCTGGGCTTCTTTCCGCTGCTGGCCGTCGCCCTGCTCTTCGCCGGCTTCGCGCCCGCGCACCTGCTCGAGCTGCTCGGCGGTGCCGTCGCCATCGGCCGCGCACCATCCGAGCTGCTGACCGGCAGCCAGTTTCCGACACTACTGCTCGCCGTCGCCTACGCCGGCTCCGGCGGCTGTCTGCTGCTGGCCCAGTCGCTGTGGATCCGCGACAAGGGCTTCGGCATGGCCGCCTACCAGGGGCGGATCGCCGGGATCCGCGGTCGGAACGAGGACATCAGCGAGAGCGGCTATGTCTTCGAGCCGGCGTCGCAGCCGACCATGCTCGAGCGCTTCCGCCGCTGGGTCGTGATCGCGCGCCGCGAGCTGCTGATCACCTTCGTGGCCCTGATCATCCTGAGCGTTGTGATCACGACGCTGCTGGTCACGTCGACGCTCGGCATGGGCCGCACTGATCTGGCCGGTGATCTTACCGGCATGGTCACCCTGCAGGGCGACGTCCTGGCCGAGGCCGGCGGCACCTGGCTGCGCGTCGTCTTCCTGCTCGGCGGCGCCTTCGTCCTCTTCTCCACACAGGTCGGCATCGTCGATACCGTCACGCGCATCTCCGGCACGATCTTCTATGAGCGCTATGGGCGCTACACGAGCTTCTGGACGCTGAAGCGCACGTTCCTCTTCTTTCTCACGCTGTTCGTGCTCGCGTCCATGGCCATCATCCTGATCTCGTGGTTCGGTGGCGAGCGCGTCGAGGCGCTGCAGCCGAACTTCCTCCTGCTCATTGCCGGCCCGTTCACCATCGCGAGCATGTACGCGTTCGCGCTGGTGATCGGCTACATGAACGTGCGACGTCTGCCAGCGGAGCTCGCGCCGCCGCTGTGGATCCGCCTCGGCATGATCTGGGCAGCCGTGCTCTGGGGTTGGTTCACCGCGGAGCAGATCTCTCGCACGCTGCTCGCCGCCGCAGGCGCCGAGGCCGGCGTGATCGAGACGATGACGTTTCACCCCATCCGCCTGGGGCTGTATCTGGTGTGGGCCGCGTCACTGGCCTGGTTCGCGTTCGCGACCCTGGGCCGCCAGCGCGGGTGATTCACCGCAGAGCTCGCGGAGGGCGGCGCAGAGCAAAACAAGTCGTTTTCTCTGCGTGCTCTGCGTCCTCTGCGGTGGGTTTCAGGCGCCGTTACCGCGAAGGCGCCGCGGCCGCGCGCGCTGTGGCGGCGGGCGCCGTGACGCGGGTCGGGTCGCCGTCCGAGACGTAGCGGGTCGTTTCCAGCCGGTCCAGCACACGTTCCAGAGCATCACCGTGGACCTGGACCCGCTCCATGCGCAGCGGGTCGAATGCCGGATCGTAGGGGCTCCGTTCCGGGTCGCCCGCCACTAGCAGGATCGCGTCGTGGTGATACCTGACCACCCGGCCGCTCTGCGGGTCCGTCCAGCGGCCCGCGCGTGCCAGCTCGGGGTTCCGCGGGAACACGCCCAGCGGCAGCGCGAAGGTCCGCACGCGGTAGCCAGGCACGGCCGAATCGATCGCCAGCTGCGCGCGCGCGATCTGCTCCTGCACGAAGGCGTCATCGTAGCGGCCGAGGTTGGCATGCCAGAGTGTATGGTTGCACAGCTCGAAGCCGGCGGCGGCGAGGAATCTCAGCTTCTGGTGACGCCACTCGCTGCGCTGGCCCTCGATCCCCTTGTTGCCGAAGAACGCGCGGCCCTCCTCGGCATTCGACAGCAGACAGAACACCGCCCGGCTGCGCCAGTCCGGCCGGCTGCGCGCGAAGTCCCGCCAGACGCCGAGCGCGCTCGTCGGATCGATCTCGAGCCGGCCATCCCGCTCGATGTAGCGAAACTGTGAGGGCGATGCGTCGTCGAAGGTGATGACGACAGGTGACTGGCCAGCCGGCAGGTCGATCCGCCGGTCCACCAGCTCGGCGACCGAGATCGGCCGATAGCCACGCTCGTAGAGCAGCTCGAGGTCGTGCCGGAAACGGGCCACCTGCCGTTGCCACCGCGTCTCTTCGTCACCGATCAGATGGTACTCGAGAATCGGGATCCGACCCAGCTCGTTCGCCGCGCGCACGGCCTCCGACGAGACCTGCGCTGCCGGTAGCCGGTCGGGCAGCTCCGCCCGGACTGTGCTCTGCACCTGCGCCCCGCGCCACAGCGGCGACGACGCGGTACCGGCGGCTGCCAGGGGCAGCACCGTGGCGAGGAGCCACAACCCTTTATTCCACATGTGCTTCGCCTGGTCGATCACGAGTCGCGCCGGCGCGGCCATGGCGCGCGGGACTTGCGCCACAGCGCTTCCAACCATTACCTATCAGCCCCGCTCCTTCTCTCCCCTGGAGCGGTGGTGCGCCCGGCCGTTTCCCAAACGTTCCCCCGCCGGACGGACCGCAAGACGTTCCTGAGCAATCCCAGAGCGGCTGGCAACGGACCGTTGCGCGACTGCAACGCAGCATTGCTGCGTGCGGCACGGCCGGTCGCCGGAAGATTGCTCGAACGAGCGTGTAAAGTCAAGCAACGACAAGATTTGCGTGACCGAGGGCGGTCGCGGTGGCAGCGGGCCTGGAACTCGCCATTCCGGGCGGCAGCCTGCCCTGACGGCCGTTCCTGAAACCTGGACCGCGACGCAGCACGACCTGGAGACGAAAACATGATCCGTCGGCCCCCCTTCATCACGCTGTGCGCCCTTCTGCTAGCCATCACCGTGGCTGGGTGCGACGCCCCTGAAATGCTGGCTCCCTCGCCGGACGTGGCCGTGCCCGCCAGGGCCAGCGCCGGCCTGGCCAAGGGCAAAGGAAAGCACCAGACCTACACGCCGGTCGTCACCACCCAGGATCTGGCCAGCGTCACCGCTTCTGACCGGCTGGGCCGGCAGGGCGGCGAGCTCGTGATCCAGGATTTCGATGGCGTCACACTGTTCCGGCTCGTGGTCGGGCGCGGTTCGGTGCAGACGCCGACGGTCTTCACGATGACGAACCGCGCGGGCAACGTCATGGCGGTCGACCTCACGGCGACAGCGCTCGGCAACGATCGCGATGTCGGCGAGAGCGGCTTCCGCCGTCCCGTTCGCCTCTACATGAGCCTGCATTACGTCGAGGTGGCCGACGGCGCGCTCATCGCGCTGGACGCCGACGGCACGTACGAGCCTGTCAACACCTGGCGTGAAGGCGACTACCTCGTCGCCGACCTGGCGCACTTCTCCGGCTACATCATTGTCGGCAGCCTGCGGGCCGTGGAGGAATGATGAACACCACGGCAATCAGTGTCGGCTCGCTCGACATGCTGATCGAGCAGGGTCGCGCCCTCGAACAGGCAGGGAGCTGGAGCGAGGCGCTCGAGGCCTACGAGACCGCGTTCCAGGTGGCGGTGACCGAGCCGAATCCGCGGCGGCAGACGGAGATTCTCCGCTGGATCGGCACGGTCTACCGCGAGCGAGGCGATCTCGAGCACGCGCAGGAGCTGTACGAGGCGAGCCGTGCGGTCGCTCAGGCGCACGGCCTGACGGATCAGGTCGCCTCGGCGATCAACAGCCTGGCGGCGATCGAGCAGCTCGACGGCCGGCCACAGCAGGCCGAGACGCTGTACCGGCGCGCCCGCGATCTGGCCGAAGAGGCCGGCGATCACACCATGGTCGGGCTCGTCGAGCAGAACCTCGGCATGCTGGCCAACATTCGTGGCGACGTTCGCGGCGCGCTGTCGAGCTACCGCTCGGCGCTCGAGCGGGCGCGCCGCGCCGGCGACAGCCGCGCCGCGATCGCCGCGCTCAATAACATGGGCATGGCCCACGTGGACCTCGACCAGCTCGGCGATGCGCAGCGCAGCTTCGATGAAGCGTTCGAGCTGGCGAGCAGCGCGCGGGACACCTTCTCACTCGGCTACATCCAGCTCAATCGCGCCGAGCTCTACCTGAAGCGGCAACAGTACGAGCAGGCCCGGCAATGCTGCGATGATGGCTTCGGCATCTTCAATCGGCTCGAGTCGAAGACCGGTCTAGCCGAGGCGTACAAGTTCTATGGCGTGATCTACCGCGAAACCGGCAAGGTCCACCTGGCCGACATCCACCTCAACCTGTCGCACAATCTGGCGGTGCTGGCGCAGAACAGGCTGCTGCAGGCGGAGGTGCAGCACGAGTTGGCGCGCGTGCACATGGAGGAGCGGCGCAACCGCGACGCGATCCTCTCGCTCAACGCAGCGCACCGTTTGTTCAAGGAGATGCAGGCACGCCGTGAGATGCTCGACATCGAGGAGCAGATCACGGAGCTCGAGGAGACCTACCTGCATGTCGTCGCCCGTTGGGGCACGGAAGCGATCGAGGGCAAGGATCCCTACACGCTTGGTCATTCCAGGCGCGTCGCCGATTACGCGGCCCGGCTGGCAGTCGCGCTCGGCATTGATGGCCACGATCTGTCCTGGCTCAAGGTTGGTGCGTTCCTGCATGATGTCGGCAAGACGGTCGTGCCCTCGAGCGTGCTCACCAAAGGTGGCGCGCTCAGCGACGACGAGTGGGACCTGATGCGACGACACAGTATCGTCGGCGATCAGATCGTGACGGGTCTCGATCTGCCCTACGACGTCGCGCCGCTCGTCCGCCATCATCACGAGCGCTGGGACGGCGAGGGCTATCCGGATCGGCTCGCCGGCGAGGGCATTCCGCTCCTGGCGCGCGTGCTGACGGTCGCCGATGTCTACGACGCGTTGACCACGGAGCGTCATTACCGGGGCGCATTCGAGCCCAGCCAAGCGATTCGCATCCTGCGCACGGAAGCGGGCCGCTCGCTCGATCCGTCGCTGGTGCCGATCTTCGAGCGGGATGTCTTCGAGCCGCTGACTGCGGCCACCTGATCCGCGGCCGCGCGAGCGGCTCAAGGAACTACCGCGACCCAGGACATGGACGTGTTGCGCCGCCGCCGCCATCTACTGCCGATCGTGACCTGAAAGCCGGGCGGGCGGGCTCAGGCGCCTGCCGCGGCTCACGCTTCGAGCCCCTGCCATCCCGGCGGGGGCTCGTTGCATCTGTGCAAGCCACAGCGGGCTCGACGTCATCAGGGGCATCCCGTATGCTCGGAGGAAGACATGCGCCTCATGATGACGCTCGCGTTGCTGGCATTCGGCCCGGCCGCGGCGGCTGCACAGGGATGGATCGAGCCGCGGCCCGGCTTTCCGGGCGGCGTCGTAAAGCTGCGCACCGCGGTCGTCGTGCGCGTCAGCGATCGCGTGGCCCGCATCGAGGTCGAGGAGTGGTTCCGCAACACCGGCGGCGGCCTGGCCGAAGGCGACTACCTGTATCCGCTTGCTGGCGAAGCCGTCTTCTCCGACGTCTCGCTGTTCCAGGGCGACGAGGAGCTGCGCGGCGAGACCATGGACGCCGAGGAGGCTCGGCGCATCTACGAGGAGATCGTGCGCCGCAAGCGCGATCCGGCGTTGATCGAGCTCGTGGGCCACGGCCTGCTGCGCGCGCGCGTCTTTCCCATCGGCGCCGGCGAGACGCGCAAGCTGACGCTGCGCTACACGCAGCTACTCGACCGCGCCGGCGACGCGCACCAGTTTCGCTACAGCGCATTCGGCCGCGCGCGCGGCACCATCGCGCCCGGCGCACAGCCGGCGCCGCTGGACTTCAGCATGGTCGTCGAGGAGGCCGCTCGCTACGCAGAGCCCTTCTCGGCCACGCATTCACTGGTGGTCCGGCGCGATGAGGGGCGCCTGCGCGTGCGGCTGGAGCAGGAGCTGACGAGCGACGTCGCCATCTTCCTACCGCTGGCGCGGCCGACCGTCGGCGTGTCGCTGGCCACCTACCGTACGCCTGCGCAGGACGGCTATTTCATGCTGACCCTCACGCCGGGCGCCGCTCCCGACATCCAGGTGCCCCGCGATCTCACCGTCGTCGTCGATGTGTCGGGCTCCATGGCCGGATCCAAGATCGAGCAGGCGAAGGGTGCGCTGCGGCAGCTCATCGGCACACTCGGCGCGGATGATCGGTTCCGGCTCATCGCGTTCGGCAATGATGTTCGCACCTACGCAGCGGATTGGCGGCCGGCCACGGCGAACGAGCTGGGCGGCGCGCGCGAGTGGATCGCAGGACTGCAACCTGCGGGCGGCACGAACATCGAGGGCGCACTCGAGGCAGCGTTTCGCGGTGCCGCGCCCGACAATGGACGGCTGGCCGTCATCGTGTTCCTCACCGATGGGCTGCCCACGATCGGCGAGCGCGATCCGGAGCGGCTCGCAGGCTTCGCCGAGCGGCAGGCGCGGCAGCGCCGCGTCTTCGCGTTCGGCATCGGCTACGATGTGAACACCTACCTGCTCGACAGGCTCGGAGCTGCGGGGCGGGGCAGTGCGCAATACGTGCAGCCTGGCGAGGACGTGGAGGCGGCGGTTTCCGGCCTCGCGCTCAAGATCCGCCACCCCGTCCTGACGGATCTCGAGATCGTCGATGCGCCGGCGCAGCTGCGCGAGATCTACCCCGCGCAGCTACCGGACCTGTTCAGCGGCGAAGAGCTCGTCGTCTTCGGCCGTTACCATGAGCCGGGCGCGGCCGCCGGCACGCTGTCCATTGTCGGTCGGCGCGCGGGCCGCGCCGAGCGATTCACCAGTCGTGTCGACTTCGCCGAGGTCGCGCACGCGAACGACTACATCCCCCGGCTCTGGGCCTCGCGCAAGCTGGGTGAGCTGACGCGCAGGCTGCGTCTCGAGGGGCCGGATCGACGGCTGGAGGAGGAGATCCGCACGCACGCGCTCCGTTACGGCCTGCTCAGCGAGTTCACTGCCCACCTGGTGCAGGAACCGGAGACGATGGTCGCCGAGCTGGCGCGCGACGGCGTCGCGCGCAGACTCGCGCCGCAGGCCGCGACCGGCCGGGCTGCCGTGGCCGGCGCCGAAGTGGCTCGCCGCCAGCGCGAGTCCAGCTCGGTTGCCGACCTGATCCAGATCGAGCAGGCAGCCGTGCCTCCGTCGGTCGCATCCGCCAGCGAGCTGCGCCGCGTCGCCGCCCGGCTCTTCCGTCTCGTCGACGGGGTATGGACCGACGCGCAGCACACGCCCGACAGCCGAACGGTGGCCGTGCAGGCCTTCAGTCAGGCCTACTTCGAGCTGCTGCGCGCATTGCCCGAGCTGGAGCCCTACCTCGCGGCCTTCGACCGCATGGTCGTGGCCGGTGAGCGCGTCGCCATTCGCATTGATGCCGACGGACGCGCTTCGCTCAGCCGCGAAGAGCTGCAGCGGATCACCCGTGAATTCAGGGCCGTAGCCGATCGGTGAGCACGGACTGGGAGAGCATCTACCGCGATACCTATCCCGCGCTCGTTCGCTTTCTGCACCGCAAGGTGTGGGATGCCGACCGGGCGCGGGACCTGGCGCAGGAGGCGTTCGTGCGGGCGCTGACGCATGAGCCGCAGCAGCCGCGGGCCTGGCTGTTTCGAGTCGCGGGCAATCTGGCCCGGGATGAGGCCCGGCAGGTGCTGCGGCGTCGCAAGCACCTGACCGTGTTGCGTGGCGGGGCGGAGACGGCCTCGGCGGTCGATCCACGGAACGATCTGGAGCGCGCCGAGCGCGAGACGGCGGTACGTCAGGCACTGGAGCGGCTGAGCGAACGCGACCGCGACGCGCTCCTGCTCTGGGACGCCGGGCTCGACTACACGCAGATCGCCGAGCACACCGGCCTCGCCGTCGGCGCGGTCGGGACGACGCTGGCGCGCGCCCGGCGGCGGCTCGTTGAAGCGTATCATTCGATCGAGGGTGAACATGTCGCACGTGGCTGAAGGTCGGCTGCACGCCTATCTCGATGGCGCGTTGCCGGCGCCGGAACGCGAGGCGGTCGGCGCGCACGTTCGAGGCTGTTCCGTCTGCGCGGAACGCCTGGCTGAGGCTGAGCGGCTCCGCGAGCAGAGCCGCTTCATCCTGGCCGCTGCGGCGCCGCAGCCGTCGGTGCCGCCATTCGCCGAGCTGACCGCGCGCTCGCAGGGCGGCGTGACGCGGCGCAGCGCGCCCCGCGGCTGGCAGACTCTATCCTGGGCCGCGAGCGTGGCCTTCGCGCTGCTGATCGGCTGGTATGCTCGTGATCTGCTGCTCGCGCCCTTGGGCACGACCGACGCAACCCCACCCGGCGCGCCCGCCGGTGCGCCGGCTGGTGCTGTCGGCGATGCCGCTCCCGGCGCCGGTGTCGCGCTCGATTCAGCGGCCGCGACCCCGGTGGCTGGGGCAGCGCGTCAGCGGCCGGATGCGGATGCGAGCCGCACAGTGCGGCCGACGGTCGGGCCGGCCGCTGCCGAGCCGCAGCCTGCCCAGCCGCAGCGCGCGGAGTCGCAGCGCGCGGAGTCGCAG
>JBOHRE010000102.1:0-10860 GCA_050732635.1 Longimicrobiales bacterium
GAACGCCAAAGTTCCTTCTTAGACGCTCGGAATTACACGACTCGTTTCCTTTGACTTTGTACCCCCGCATGCCACTCCTCCGGCACACGCGCTCACGGGAAGGATCGCCCGCAAGCTCCAGGGCCCGTCCAAATATCACCGAACCTCGATTGTCAATCAGCCATGGCTGCCGGACGGACCGGCAGCGCAGCCTAGTATACTAACGTTTTTGGACACAGTTGTCAACCGCTGACGCCTGCTGCGCCGCTGGCCCATGCACCGCCCAGGAATCGAACCTGGAACCTTGGGATTAAGAGTCCCCTGCTCTGCCAGTTGAGCTAGCGGTGCGACGAAAACAACGTGGTGGACCGGCGCGCGGTGCGGCCGTTGAGCCGATCCGCCGGCGGAGGTGCAGCCCGAACAGCGCGCCACTCGATGCCACGGGCGGTTCCCGCGCCGGGACAACGATAAGGGTGAGCGACCGGGATCGAACCGGCGACCTCCAGGGCCACAACCTGGCGCTCTAACCGACTGAGCTACGCCCACCAAGAACAGCGACCGGCGCCGAGCCGGAAGAGCGCGCCCGATAGGATTCGAACCTATGACCCGCGGCTTAGAAGGCCGCTGCTCTGTCCAACTGAGCTACGGGCGCAAACATCGCCCGGAGAACCGGGAGTCGGGGCGCTCGGATTCGAACCGAGGACCTCCTGCTCCCAAAGCAGGCGCGCTACCGGGCTGCGCCACGCCCCGTCGGGAGCACGTGAGTTTAATGGCTACAGGGGGCGTGGTCAACCCTGCGGCCATGCTGTGAGGGACGCGGGTGACGTCTGCAAAGGACTGTCACCGCTGGACTTGGAGGGCTATGGCCGCGCGTCTTCAGCGCCTCGGCGGCAGGCTCGATGCCAATGCCCGGAATGCGCGTGCGCGGTGGCTGCAACGCTGCTTTTCAGCCGGCGTCAGCTCAGCGAAGGAGCGCCCGACGTCGGGGAGCAGGAAGAGCGGATCGTAGCCGAAGCCGAGCCGGCCGCGCTCGTGTTGCAGAATGACGCCGGGGCAGGTCGCGAGCGCGGCAAGCGCGGGTCCATTGGCTGCGGCGAATGCGGCGGCACAGACGTAGCGGGCGGTGCGGCGCTCGAAAGGCACGCCCTGAAGACGCTCGAGCAGCAGCCGGTTGTTGGCTGCGTCGGTGTCGCCTGCGACGCCGCCGGTTGCGTCCGCGGCAAACCGTCGGCTGCGCACGCCCGGCGCACCACCGAGCGCGTCGACGCGCAAGCCAGAGTCATCGGCGAGACTGTTGAGACCCGTAACACGCGCGTACCAGCGCGCCTTGTGGAGTGCGTTCGCGCGAAACGAATCGAATGGCTCAGCGGGCGGCGCGGGCACGCCGGGCAGGTCATCGAGGCAGACGAGCCATGGCACCGGTCCTCCGAGTAGCGAGCGGATCTCCCGGAGCTTGTCGGCACTACTCGTGGCGATCAGGACAGACACTGGCGCTGCGCCTGGCGCAGCTCGCCGATACCGGCCAATGCCAGGTCGAGCAGGCGATCGAGCTCCGCCCGGTTGAAGGGCACGCCCTCGGCCGTACCCTGGACCTCGACGAGTTGATCATCTTCGAGGGCGACCACATTCATGTCGACATCGGCTGCGACGTCCTCCGTGTAGTCGAGGTCGAGGTGCGGAACACCGTCGATGAGGCCGACGCTCACGGCACTCACCAGCGTACGAAAGGGCGATGCCGATACGCGGCCGCGCGCCACCAGCCAGGCGCAGGCATCGTAGAGCGCAATCGACGCGCCACTGATCGCCGCCGTCCGCGTTCCGCCGTCGGCCCGCAGCACGTCGCAGTCGATGAGAATCGTGTGATCGCCGAGCGCCGCGAGATCGACCGTCGCCCGCAGCGAACGTCCGATCAGCCGCTGGATCTCCTGGGTTCGCCCGCCTGCGCCGCCGCGCTCGCGCGGCGTCCGGCGCCCTGTGGACCGGGGCAGCATTGCGTATTCCGCCGTTACCCATCCGGCCCGAGCCGCAGCTCTCCATGCAGGCACGCCTGCCTGCACGGTCGCGGTGCAGAGCACACGGGTTCGTCCCGCGCTGATGAGACAGGAGCCCTCCGCGTCCGGTGCCGCTCCGCGCTCGAATGTAAGCGGGCGCAGGGCGCTGCTCGGGCGCTCACGCATCGCGACCCTGGTGGACTGCGCGGACCCGCTCGATCAAACCAGTCGACGACTGACCCGGCCGGAGGGGTACGAGCACGATTCGCCCGCCGGCCGCCTCGACCAGGTCGCGACCGACGACGGACTCAGGCGCGTAGTCGGCTCCCTTCACCAGAACATCCGGCAGGAGCGCTCGAATCAGCTCGAGCGGCGTGTCCTCGTCGAACACGGTCACGACATCGACGCTCTCCAGCGCAGCGATCAACAACGCGCGGTCGCGCTGTGACACGATCGGTCGTGGTGCACCCTTGATGCGGCGCACGGACGGATCGCTGTTCACGCCGACAACGAGCTTGTCACCAAGGCCTCGCGCCTCGTGCAGATAGTCCACGTGCCCGGCGTGGAGGAGATCGAAGCAGCCGTTCGTGAAGACCAACTGCTCACTGCGCGGTGGCCCGAAGCCCCTGATCAGCTCCTGCCGGGACAGGATCTTGGCACGGGGATCACGGTTCATGGCGCGCTCGGCTGCGGCGCTGTCGCCGTCGCGCGGATCGTAGCGAGGATTTCCTCGGCGCCCTCCGCACGCAGCCGCTCTGCCAGCTCCACGCCGAGTCGGTCCGGTTCGTCGGCTGGACCGCTCGCCTCGGCGCGGAGCAGCGGTCGACCCTCCAGGCCGGCGACGAATGCGTTCATGCGAATCTCGCGCTCGTGAACCGTTGCGAGCGCACCGATCGGAATCTGGCAGCCGCCCTCGAGGGCGCGCAGCAACGCGCGCTCTGCAGTCGTCGCCGCGCGTGTCGCTGCATGGTCGAGCGGCGCACACAAGGCCGCAACGCGGCGGTCATCGGCGCGCGCGGCGATCGCCAGCGCCCCCTGCCCGGCAGCGGGCAGCCAATCGGGCGATTCGAGCAGTCCGACACCGACGTTCACGGCGCCCAATCTGCGCAGCCCCGCCAGGGCGACGATCGCCGCGTCGAAGTCGCCCGCCTCTATCCGCCCCAGCCGCGTGTCCAGGTTGCCGCGAAGATCGTGTAGGTGCAGGTCCGCACGCCGGGCCCTCAGCTGTGCGCGACGCCGCAGCGAGCTCGTACCCACGCTCGCATCCCTGGGAAGTCGATCGATCGACACGGGTCTGCCAGGAGCGGCGACGAGCGCATCGCGTGGATCCTCGCGTGCGAGCACAGCCACGATCCTCAGGCCGGCGTCGAGGACTGTAGGCATATCCTTCAGCGAGTGGACCGCGAGGTCGGCATCACCGCCGAGCACGTGGCGGTCGATCTCCTTCGTGAACAGCCCGCGGTCGCCGATCGCGGCGAGGGGCACGTCCGTGATCCGGTCGCCCATGGTCTGTACGACCTGGAGCTCGACAGCGACAGCTCCGTTCGCGTGCTGTATGCCGCGCCTGACATGTTCGGCCTGCCAACGTGCGAGTCGACTGCCCCGCGTCGCGATCCGCAGCGGTCTCACAGTCACAACGGGCCGGCTGCCTCGGCCGGCGCCGGCGCCGGCTGCCGCTCCGATCGGCGGAACACGACCTTCAGCAGCGGTGGCGCAAGGAAGGTGGTGAAGATGACCATGATGAGGATCGCACTGAAGACTTCCGGTGACAGGATACCGCGATCCAGGCCGAGATCGGCAAAGATGAGGCCGACCTCGCCGCGCGGGATCATCCCGACCCCGATCGCCAGGTGGTCGAGTCGCGCACGGCCCCAGCCAACGGCAAAGCCGCTCATCGCTTTGCCGACGATCGCAATCACCAGAAGAGCGGCGCCCACGCCCAGGACCGGCAGGCTGAAGCTGTCCGTGCCGGGAATGAACAGGCGCACGTTCATGAAGGCGCCGACCGACACGAAGAAGATGGGCGTGAAGATGTCCGCGACGGGTTTAATGCGCTCGGTGATCACATCGAACTGGTTCGTCGAGCTGAGCACCAGGCCTGCGGCGAAGCTGCCGATGATCATGGCGGAGCCTGCGAGCCCGGCGAGAGCCGCAAAGAGCAGTGCGAAGCAGAATCCAGCGACGAGGATGACGCCGCGCACGCGCATCCGATCGATCAACGTGAAGAGCCGCGGGGCGACGATGTTGCCGACGATCACGGCAGCGACCAGGAATCCGACAGCAACGGCGAACTTCATGGCGATGCCGAAGA
The DNA here is from genome assembly GCA_050732635.1 of Longimicrobiales bacterium. Lineage (GTDB taxonomy): Bacteria > Gemmatimonadota > Gemmatimonadetes > Longimicrobiales > RSA9 > JBOHRE01. Next base: position 4,282 of record JBOHRE010000102.1, read on the forward strand.
GCGACAGCGCTGTGCCGGCTGCCAGCCCGCTCACGATGGCCAGGATGACCAGGCCGAGCACGTCATCCACGACCGCGGCGCCGATCACGACACGCGCCTCACGCGTATGAATCCGCCCGAGGTCGGTCAGGACCCGCGCCGTGATCCCGACTGATGTCGCCGTCAGGGTCGCACCGACAAAGATCGCGACCATTGTGTCCGTAATGCCAGCGGCGTGCGTACCGAGCGCCGGCTCGGCCATGACCCAGTAGAGGAATCCGAGCAGGAACGGCATGGCGACGCCCACGGCGGCGACGGTGCTAGCCGCGGCCCCGACCCTGAACATTTCCCGCAGATCCGTCTCCAGACCGATTTCGAACAGCAGGATCGCGACGCCGATTTCCGCGAGTAGATCGACGATCTCGGCGATGGGGCCGCTGGCGGGGATGACCGCCAGCGCGCTGGCGCCCAGGACGACACCGGCCAACAACTCACCGAGTACGGCTGGCTGGCCGGTACGTTCGGCCAGCTCACCGAACAGTTTGCTCGTGGCCAGAATGACGACCAGCGTGAGAAACAGCGCCTCGGGACGCACGTGCACAGCCGGCTCGACGCCGCCCTGCTGGACGGCACCGAGTAACAATGGCACGGCGAGGAGCCAGGGACGACGGCGGAAGAAGCTCGGTCGCCGGTTCACCACTGCGACTGCGCGCCGTCAGTGATCAGCTCGACGACGTTCTGCAATGCCTTGGCACGACCGACGTCATCGATCTCATTGGCTGGCTGATAGTCCCCGCGACCGGTCACGCCCGAGCTCTCCCACAGCACGACGTTGTTACGCACATCGACGATTTGGACGGCGACAACCACCTGCACCTGATGTTGCAGCACCTGCAGCTCCGACTGGGTCTGTCCGCTCTGATCGGTCCGATAATTCTGCGCCCGATCCTCATAGCGCACGATTCGACCGGTCAGCATCGCATCGGCAGTCTGACGGCCGGCTACCTGAATCCCGAGTCTGCGCGGCAGTTCGGTACGCAGCACTTCGAAGAGCTCGGTCTCCAGCGCGAACTGCGGCGTGTCGTTCTCGAAAGACTCGATATAGAGCGTACGGATGTGAGGTGGAAAGCCGCCGCCGCTCAGCCCGTAGATACAGCCGCCGAGCAGGACCAGCGGCAGCAGCAGGGTCGCACTACCAGCCCGGCGTCCAGATATCCGCTGCAAAGTTCGATACATGTTGCACGTCTTCGATCGTGAAGGTGAGCTCACGGTACGCGAGCCAATCGCGGTAGACGATCTGCGTTCCCCGGACCGTGGATGGTACGCCCTGACGCTCGACCGTATGGCGTCCGCCGCCTGCGGCGTCCCAGGTGGCGGCGACGACGGCGGAATCCCGCACGCTGAAATTCCAGCGCCCCTCTGCTCCGCTGAAACCGAGGTCGATCGCTCCGTCCACCTGGCGGGCCACTCGGGGCTCGGCGGTCGTGGGTGGCCAGAACACGCCTAGAACGCTCCAGAGCAACGGCACCGGCGGAACGATCGAGCTGCCGACCGACGGCGGCAGGCGAAGCTCGTTTTCCACCAGCACCGCCGTCAGATACGTGTCGCCTCGCGGGCCGAACAGATCCAGGCGCGCATGATATTGCGGCTGCACCCGGGCCACGCCCTGGCCGCTGAACCGAGCACCCGCCTCCTGTAGCTGCCAGGCGAAAGAGACCTGAACGGCCGAGCGGGGCGCGGTCGAACGCCGCGCCGACTCGATGGCCGCGGTATCGATGCTGGTCGCGGCTGGCCGCGGCGGCGCGCTGCCGCAGCCGGCCGCGAACAACAGCGCGATCGAGCCCGACGCGCGCGCAGAGTAGCCGACCCCGACGAGGAGGTCAACGCATGTTCGCATAGGAGATCGTACCGTCGCCAGACCGCGGTTGGTCCGCATCAAGGTCCGTGCTCCGCCAACGCGTTCCGGACGTGGCGCGGTAGTCTTCTGACCGAGCCGTCGGCAGCCGTCGCGATCAGGGTCGTGTGCGCACTGGCCAGGTGGACGCTGGGCGCCGGCGCTTCGCGCACCATCTCGTAGCGGAAGGTGATGCCCCGCGAACGCACACGCTCGATCTGCGTGTCGATCCGGATCAGATCGTCGTAGCTGGCCGCGGCGTGATAGCGTATCGCGGCGTCGACCACGGCCAGACGAACGCCTGCTTCCTCGAGCGCCCGATACGGGGTACCCGCCGCACGAATCAGATCCGTGCGAGCGACCTCGCACCAGACGAGATAATGGGCGTGATAGGCCACCCCCATCTGGTCGGTCTCGGCATACCGCACGCGCACGTGCGTGGTGTGGTGCATCGCAGCGATCGGCATCGCTGCGATGCTATGCGGATTCGGCGCTGTGCGTCAATCCAGGCGGTCGCGCGGCCCGGTGCGCGGCACTAGTTTCCCAGCTCCGTGAACCGCTCCGACTTCCTCGTTTCCGACCTGCACCTCGGCGCCGCGCCGCCGGCCACCGAGGCTGCCTTCCTCCGCTTCGCGGCCTGGCTTCAGCCTCGTGCCGCCTCGCTCTGGATCGTGGGTGACCTCTTCGACTTCTGGTTCGAGTGGGGTGACCTGGTCCCTGGCATGCATTTTCGCACGCTCGCGGCGCTCCGCGCACTGGTGGACGCCGGTGTGCCGGTTTCTCTGGTCGGCGGCAATCACGACGCGTGGGGCGGCGCATTCCTGCGGCAGCATGTCGGGGTCGCCGTGGTCGATGGCCCGCTCCGAGTTCGGCTCGGCGGACGCGAGGCCCTGGTCGCCCATGGCGATGGCGTCGGTCGCGGCGATCTCAAATACCGCACGCTCAAAGGCGTGATCCGCAGCCGGCCGGCAGTCGCCGCCTTTCGCCTGCTGCATCCGGAGATCGGGCTCGGCCTGGCACGCCGCGTGTCTACGACCGGCGACAAGCTCGAGACGGATTCGCGCTTGCAGGGACGTGCCGTTCACATTCGGGAATGGGCCCGGGCACAGCTGCTCCAGGAGCCGCGGCTGGGGCTGGTCGTGTGCGGACATTCGCACCGCGCCGAGGTTCTCGAGGTCCGCAGCGACGGCTATTACGTGAATGCTGGCGACTGGCTCGCACGCTTTCCCTACGTCGAAGCGTCGCCTGGCGAAGCCCCGCGGCTACATTACTGGGACGGCTCGGCCGCCGATAGATAGCGGTCGATGTCGATCCGCTCGACGTCGCCGATCACATCGCCGACGAAGCGCCGGCCGACTTCGCGGAACCGCAGCGGCAGGTCGCTGACCATGAACTGGTGTACGGGCTGCTCGCTGCCGGGATTGACCAGGTCGAGCTGCTCGAGTTCCTGCGCCACCTCCAAGGCCGTCTCCGCAGCCGAGTCGACCAGTCGCACCGCCGGCCCCATGACGTTCGCGAGCAGCTCCTGGAGGACGGGATAATGCGTGCAGCCGAGGATCAACACATCCACATCGACCTCGCGCAGCGGCGCGAGGTATTCCTCGGCGACGAGGCGGGTCGCCGTGTGGGCGGCCATGCCTTCCTCCACCAGCGGCACGAACAGCGGGCAGGGCTGTGCGTACACCCGCGCTGATCGCAGCGCATCGCGAACGGCAAGATCGTACGCACCGGAGCCGATCGTTCCGGCCGTCCCGATCACGCCGACGCGGCCTCGCACGGTAGCCGCCACCGCCGCTCGAGCACCTGCTCCGATCACGCCGATCACGGGCACGGGCACTTCGCGACGCAACACGTCCAACGCATGCGCGGTCGCCGTGTTGCAGGCTACGACGATCATCTTGACGCCCCGTGACAGCAGCAGCGCCGCGGCCTCGCGTGAATACCGCTGCACGGTTTCCGGTGACTTGGGACCGTATGGCACGCGAGCGGTGTCGCCGAAATAGAGCAGAGACTCGCGCGGCAGCCGCGCGGCCAGCTCGCGGAAGACCGTGAGTCCGCCGATTCCCGAGTCGAAGATGCCGATCGGCCGGCTCAGCAGCTCGCTCACCAGGACTTCCGCATCGGCAATGCGTAGCGAACCAGTAGCCCGCGACCCGCGGTCGGTTCGATCAGGACCTCGCCCGGGAAATCCGCCAGCTGCGTCGTGACGTAGGCATCGGCGGCGCTCGCCAGCGTCCAGAAGATCACCTGCGCGATCCAGTCCTCACGCTGCCGTTCCCGTGATCCGATCAGGGCCCGCGAAGCTTCGACCAGACTGTCGGCATCGATCGCATCCAGGACCTCGTCGGAGAACGGCTCGGTCGGGCGTGTCCCGCTTGCAATGGCCAGCGAGTCCAGCACCCGATCGACGCGGCGCCCCTCGATCTCGCGCACCTCTCCGAGCTTGGCGAGCGTTTTGGACAGCATGAACCAGCTGCCCGACGCCGCGGCGAAGTAAATGCCGCCGCGCACCGTCGAGCCGGTGGCCGCCTGGCCCCAGCCGGGCACAGCCAGCGAACGAATCAGGGCGCCGCGAGGGGAAGGCGTACCCTCCGGCGCCTGAAAGCCCGCGGTGTCGGTGAGGGCGACTATGCCCTGCCCGGCCACGCCGCAGGGCACGAGCATCAGCACGAGCACACCTGCAGCTGTGACCAGCCGTATGGCTCTCAATACCGCTTACTCCCGTCGGCGACGACCACAGGCAAGGCGTTTGGGACGATCGCGATCCGCAGACTCTGCGTGTTGCGCGGCTCGCGCAACTCGCCGTCGAGCTGAAACACGAGGTCGGAGCCGTCGCCCGAGACGACCTCGACTGCGTCGGCGCGCGTGATCGTTACACCGGGCACGCCGCCATGAGTTCCGCGCAAGGCGCGCGGCAGTGTGCGGACCACGCCGATCCAGCCCAGCTCGCGCACGACGCACACATCCAGTTTGCCATCGTCCGGGCGCGCGGCGGGACACATACGAAAGCCACCGCCGATACAGTATCCGTTCGTTACGGCGACCATCATGATGCGCGTACGCTCCAGCGCGCCATCGATGCGAAGCTCGAGCTCGATCGGTCGGTAGCGCGTCAGCGCACGTACTGCGCCGATCAGATACCCGGTCACGCCACGGAACCGCGGCAGCCGCTCGATCTGGCGCACGACCTCGACATCCACACCGAGCCCCATGCCGTTGACGAAGTACTCCCGGTCTTCGCGCCACTCGACGATACCGGCATCCAGCCAGCGCACGCTCGAGGCACGCAGCATGTCTGCGACCGCATGCGGATCGCGGGTGGCGCCGATCAGCTTCGCGAAGTCGTTCCCCGTCCCGATCGGCAGCACAGCCAGCGGCGGCGGAGGGCGGCCGTGCTCGTACGCTCCGAGCAGCAGGCCATTCGCGACCTCGTGCACCGTGCCGTCGCCGCCAGCGGCGACCACGGTGCGCGGCCGCTCCCGCACGGCCTCGCGGGCCAACAGCAAGGCATGGCCGCGCTCGCGCGTCTCGCTCAACACACACGAGTCGCCCCGGCGACGCAGATGCTCGACGAGAGAGGCCGCTACGTTGCGCGCGCGGCCGCCTCCCGCCGTCGGGTTCACAATGATCCGTATCATGGCCGGGAACGACCTGGCGGGGACGTGTGGGAATCGAACCCACCGGCCCGGGGATTAGCCGGGTCAGCCAGTTTTGAAGACTGGTCGAGCCACCAGGCCCGATCCGCCCCCGGCGTAGGGTCGCGCTCGATCTTACCGTCGAGGTGTGTCAGTCCGCGAGCGACGCCGTAGGCGGTCCGGACTGGAATTGGGCCGCGACCCGCGTCTCCGTACCGAGCGGCACGCGCACGTTCCAGTCGCGATCGGGCGGCGTCATACCCCGCACCAGGTGGGGATTGAGCTCCGTGACCTGATCGGCCGGGACGCCGGCGGCATGGGCGATGTCGTCCAACTTCGTGCCAGCAGGCACTCGTACTTCGCGAAAGTCGAGCGGTTGCTGGAGCCGAACTTCATCGAACCCGTACTTCGCCGGTTCCTTGGCGATGTGCCCCATGGCGAGCATCACCGGCACATAATCGCGTGTTTCACGCGGCAGCAGGTCCATGATTTGCCAGAACAGGTTCTCGTCCCCTCGCGCGCCGCCGAGCTGCTCGCGCAGAATGCGGTCGACCCGGTTCTCGCCGGTGTTGTAGCCGGCTGCGGCAAGGTACCAGCTGCCGCCGAACCGCTCGTTCAACTCCTTGAGATACGTCAGCGCGGCGCGCGTGGCCTTCACCGGGTCACGCCGCTCGTCCACGTAATCGGAAACCTCCAGTCCGTAGCGCTGACCGGTTGGTGCGATGAACTGCCAGATGCCCGCGGCGTGCGCCTTCGAGTATGCATTCGGGTCCAGACCACTTTCGATCATCGCCAGGTACAGCAGATCCTCAGGCATGCCGGCTTTCCGCAGCTCTTCTCGGATCAGTGGTCCATAGCGCCCGGTTCGCTCCAACCACAGCTGCGTCTTGTCGCGGTTTTTCCCCATCAGGAACTCGATGAAGAAATCCACCTGGTCGTTGCGTGTGACAGGCATGTCCCACGACGGCTCGGCCGCGTCCGCTTCGACTCCCACGCCCGTGTTGTCAGGCTGCTCGGCGCCTGGGACCGGCGTTGCCGGCTGAGTCGCCGTGCCCGCCATCGCCGCCGCGC
>JBOHRE010000103.1:0-10824 GCA_050732635.1 Longimicrobiales bacterium
GCCGCGGGCAACATCGGTCGTGCCCTGTCGGAAGTCGCACTGGCCACGAAGCGGCCGGACTGGGCGGTCGTCGAGGCGAGTTCCTTTCAGCTCGCCGAGATCGAGGCGTTCGCGCCGCACATTGGTGCGATCACGAACCTGTCGCCGGATCATCTGGACCGGTACCCGTCCGTCGACGCCTACTACGCCGACAAGGCGCGACTGTTCGACAACGCCTCACCGGCCAGCATCTGGATTCTGAATGGCGAACAGATCGAGGTCCTCGAGTTGGCGAGCGACGCGCCGGGCCGGCGCCTGCTCGTGCAGGCGACCGCGGCCTCGCCGCAGGCGGAGGGTGGTTGGGTGACGGAGGGTGGAGAACTCCGCCTGCGGCTCGACGGCCGCGAAGTGGCGCTCGTGCGTGCCGAGGAGCTGAAGCTGCTGGGCCGACACAACCAGGTGAATGCGCTGTTCGCCTCCCTGGCTGCGCTCTCGGCGGGCGCCGCCGTCGAGGCGGTGCGCGACGGGCTGCGCTCGTTTCCGCCACTCACGCACCGGCTCGAGCCGATCGCCGAGCTGGGCGGCGCACTGTGGATCAACGATTCGAAGGCGACGAACATCGAGTCGACTCGCGTCGCACTCGACAGCATGACACGCCCGACCGTGCTGCTGCTCGGCGGCAGGCACAAGGGCGAGCCGTATACCGGGCTGTTGCCGGAGATCGGTGCACATGTGAAGGCCGTGGTTGCGTACGGGGAGGCCGCGCCGATCGTGGAATCCGATCTCCGGCAGTATGTGCGCGTCGAGCGCGTCGAGGGCGCGTTCGACGCGGCGCTCGATCGGGCGTCCGCGCTGGCGAGCCGGGGGGATGCGGTCCTGCTGTCTCCGGCCTGCTCGAGCTATGACATGTTCCGCGATTATGAGGAGCGCGGCGAAACATTCCGTGGCTGGGTCGCCGAGCGGCGGAACCGCGCTGGCGCAGCACGCGCCGGAGACGCGTCATGAGGCGCCGCGGCGTGCCGGTGCTGGCGGTCGCGCACGGTGGCGGCTTCGAGCTGGAGAGCAGAGGCGGCGCGCGCATGTCGCGGCTTGGCAGTGGCTGGGAGGTGCCGCTGCTCATGCTGATCACGATCGTGCTGCTCGGCTTCGGCCTGGTGTCGGTGTACAGCGCCAGTGCCGTGCTGGCGCAGACGCGCGGGCTGCCGGACTACTATTTCGTCGTGCGGCAGGCGGCCGGTGGCGCGCTGGGCCTCGTGCTCCTCGTGCTGGTGGCACAGATCGACTACCGCCACTGGCGGCGGTTGGCGTGGCCGCTGCTGCTCGTCACGCTCGTGGCGCTGCTGGTTCTGGTGTTGCCAGGAACTTCGGGGATCGCGCCCCGGGTGAACGGCGCGCGACGCTGGCTGATGCTCGGTCCGGTGACGGTACAGCCATCGGAGTTCGCGAAGCTGGCTCTGATCACCTGGACGGCCGCTCTCGCGGTGAAGAAACACGATCGGCTGCACTCGCTGTCGCGCGGGCTGCTGCCGTTCCTGATGGTCTGGGGCAGCGTCGCACTGTTGATCTGCATCCAGCCGAATCTGTCGACGGCGACGCTGGCGCTTCTGCTAGCTGCACTCGTGGCCTTCGCCGGCGGCGCGCGCATCGGGCATTTCATCGTGCTCGGCGTCATCGGTGTGCCGCTGCTGTGGACGCAGATCGAAGCTGCTGCCTACCGGCTGCGGCGTATCGTTGCGTTCCTCGAGCCCACCGAGGACCTGGCGGGCGCGGGTTACCAGATCAACCAGGCGCTGATCGCGATTGGCAGTGGCGGTGTACTGGGCCGCGGCTTTGGTGCGGGTCAGCAGAAGTTCGGTTTCCTTCCTGAGCCGCACAACGACTTCGTGTTCGCGATCATCGGCGAGGAGTGGGGCTTCCTCGGCGTGGCCGTGCTGATCCTGCTGCTGGCCGGCTTCGCGTTGACGGGCTATCGCGTTGCGCGTCAAGCGCCGGACACGTTCGGCGCATTGCTGGCGATCGGCATGACGAATCTGATCGCCGTCCAGGCGCTCCTGCACATCTGCGTGAACCTCGCGCTCGTCCCGACGACCGGTGTTACGCTGCCATTCATCTCGTACGGGCGCTCGAGCTTGCTGATCTCACTGATCGCCGTCGGTGTGTTGATGAGCGTGGCGCGGGTCGGCGAGGAGCGGCGGACGTGAGCCCGGCGGGCGTACTGCGCAAGCCGCGGCGGGCCACAGCGCCCCGCGTGTCTGCCTCCGCCAACGGGAGCGCGGGTAAACGCGTGCTCTTCGCCGGCGGCGGCACGGGCGGTCATCTGTATCCTGCGCTCGCGCTGGCGGACGCATTACGCGAGCAGCGCACCGACATACGCACGCACTTCGTCGGCGCGCGGCGGGGCGTCGAGGCGCGGGTACTGCCGGATCGCGGCGTCGAGTACACGCTGTTGCCGCTCGAACCGCTGCGCCGCGACCGAGTGTGGCAGAACTGGCGGCTGCTGCCGGCGAGCGCGCGCGGGTTGCGCGGACTGCGCGCCCTGTTCCGCAGCTTCCGTCCGGATCTCGTGGTCGGGACGGGCGGCTACGCCAGCGGTTTCGCTGGCGCCTACGCCGTTGCCGCGCGCGTCGCGCTCGGCATCCAGGAGCAGAACGCGTATCCCGGCCTGACGCAGCGCGTACTCAGTCGCTACGCGCGTCAGGTACACCTCGGCTTCCCGGAGGCGGAGCGGCATCTGAAGCCGGGCGCGCGGACGCGGATCTTCGTCCTCGGCAACCCGATCCGCCCGCCCGATCCTGGACTGCACGCCGGCGACTGCCGCGCACACTTTGGCCTGTCGCGCGACGCTGTCGTCGCTCTGATCGTGGGCGGCAGTCAGGGTTCGCTGGCGATCAACGAGGCGCTCACCGGCGCACTCGAGCTCGTGGCCGCGGCGCGCCTGTCGCGGCCCGCGGGGCTGGAGGTGCTCTGGGCGACGGGCCCGGCGCACATCGACGCGATCCGCGCGCGGCTGGCGCTGATTCAGCTCGAGTGGGTGCACGCGGTCGACTACATCCACGACATGCCTCGCGCGCTGGCCGCGGCGAGTCTGGCGGTCTCGCGCGCCGGCGCCATGGCGACGGCCGAGCTGCTCGCGTGGGGCGTCGCGGCGATTCTGATTCCGCTGCCCACGGCGGCGGCCGACCACCAGCGCGTGAACGCCGAGGCGCTCGCGGCGGCCGGCGCGGCCATCGATCTGCCGCAGTCGCAGCTGACAGCGGAGCGGCTGTGGTCGGAGCTGACAGCACTGGTGGGCGACGCTGCGCGGCGAGCCACAATGGCGAAGCACGCACGCGCGCGAGGCAAGCCGGACGCGGCGCGCCAGATCGCGCAGCGCCTGCTGCTGTTGCTGGAGGACCGCGCATGAGCAGCCTGCGCGGCCCCGAGGAGCTCGATCTGCGCGCTATGGCCCGGCATGGTGCGATCCATTTCGTCGGCGTTGCCGGCGCGGGTATGGCGAGCCTCGCCGAGCTGATCCTGCGTGCCGGCGGCCGGGCCACGGGCTGCGACCTGCGGCCGGGAGTCGTGGGCGAGACACTGCGGGCTCTGGGCGCCGAGATCCTGGTCGGTCACGATCCGGCTCACGTTGCGGATGCGGTGGCCGTCGTGACGACGGCCGCAGTGCCACAGGATCATCCGGAGCTGGCGGCTGCCCGGGCGCGAGGCATTCCGGTGCTGAAGCGCGCCGCGGCGCTGGGCGCGCTGGTGAACCAGGGGACGGTGGTGGCCGTGGCGGGCACCCATGGAAAGACGACGACGTCAGCCATGGCGACCGCGATCCTGGAGGAGGGCGGCCTGCGGCCGACCGGCTTCGTGGGCGGTCGGGTGGGCGCCTGGGGCAGTGGCCTGCGCTCCGGGGCGCACCGGCTCTTCGTGGTCGAAGCCGACGAGTACGATCGCTCGTTCCTGACCCTGCGCCCGGATATCGCGATCGTGACCACGCTCGAGGCCGATCACCTCGATACCTTTGGCTCACTGGAGGCGGTCGAGGAGGCATTCGGCCGGTTCATCGCCCCGATCACGGCCCACGGGCTGCTGGTGGCCGGCACCGATGACGCCGGCGCCCGCCGGCTGCTCGAGCGCTTCGACGGGCCGACGCTCGGCTACGGCCTGGCCAAGGATGCGACGCTGCGCGCCACGGAGGTGCGCTCGCTGGGCCGCGGCAGCCGCTCCGTCCTGATGCTGCGCGGCCAGCGACTGGGCGAGCTCGAGTTGCAGGTACCGGGCGCGCACAACCTGCGGAATGCGCTGGCCGCGCTGGGCGCGGCACTGCACCTCGATGTGACCTTCGAAGCGGCGGCGCGCGCGTTGAAGTCGTTCGCGGGTGTGGCGCGGCGCTTCCAGGATCTCGGCGAGCACCATGGCGTCGCCGTCATCGATGACTATGCACACCATCCGACCGAGATCGAGGCCACGCTCGCCGCGGCGCGCGGCGCGTTTCCGGAGCGGCGACTGATCGCGGTGTTCCAGCCGCACCTGTATTCGCGGACGCGCGACTTTGCCGAGCGGTTCGGGCAGGTCCTTGCGAGAGCCGATGAATGCTGGATCACCGATGTGTATCCGGCGCGCGAGCCGCCGATCCCCGGTGTCACCGGTGAGCTGATCGCGAACGCGGCGCGTCGGGTCGGTGGCGCCAGGGTCCGCTACCACCCGAGCATCGAGACGCTGCCCGATGCGCTGGTGAGTGTGATGCGTCCGGGCGACGTCGCACTCTGCCTGGGCGCGGGCACGATCACCGAGGCGGCGCACCGCATCGCCGCGCTGCTCGAGCAGGAGCGCGGCGGCGTTACGGTCGCGAGCAATAGTAGAGATACGCACGCGCGCGAGGACGAGGGCAGCGGGGGTGGCCATGCGACTTAGGCCTTCGGTGTCACCGGCCTGGCTGCGCTTCTGCGGCGTCGTCCTGGTCGGTGCCGCGCTCGCCGCTGCCGCGTCGCAGGCGCCTCACGTGCTTCGCCGCTTCGACGCATTCAGCGTGCGGCACGTAGAGCTGCATGGGCTTCGCTTCCTGCCGCCGCACGAAGCACTGGCGGCTAGCGGCGTGACGCACGCTTCCAATGTGTTCGACTCACCCGCTGCCATCACGGCTCGCTTGCGGCAGCACCGGCTCGTCGCCAACGCGCACGTCGGCCGGCGGCTGCCGGCCACGCTGGTGGTGACGGTGCGGGAGGTGGAGCCGGTTGCACTCATCCGTGGCGATCCGTTGCGGGCCGTGGACGCGCTCGGCCGGGTCCTGCCCATCGATCCGGCCTCCATGCCACTGGATTTGCCGCTCGTCTGGACGCAAGGCCCCAATGCCGGCGCGGCCGCCGACGCGGCGGTCGTTGCGGTACTGACCGAGCTGACCCGGCTGAGCCGTTTCGAGCCGGCGCTGGCATTGCGCGTCTCCGAAGCGGAGCAAGCGGGCCCGGACGCGTTGCGGCTTCGTCTGCGTGAGCCGACAGGCGCGATCGCGCTGCTCGCGCGTCCGGTCGAGCCGTTGCCGCTGCGGCAGCTACTGCTGGCGCTGGCCGACCTCGAGTCGCGGAACGAGTTGCTGCGGCTCGCACGCATCGACGCGCGCTTCCGTGACCAGATCGTGATTTCCCTGCAGCCGCGGGGTGGCTGAGATGCGGCCCGGCCTGGTGGTGGGTCTGGATATCGGTTCGACGAAGACCTGTGCGGTCATCGCTGAAGTCGGCGGTGACGCGCGGCGCGGGCCGCTGGCCAAGGTGCTGGGCGTCGGTCAGGCGCGGACAGGCGGGATCCGGCGCGACGTCGTGACCGACATCGAGGAAACGACCCAGTCGATCCGGAAGGCGATGAAGGAAGCGGAGTTGATGGCCGGCGTCAGCGTGGACCGCGTCTTCATTGGCGTCTCAGGGGAGCACATCGATGCGGCGGTCTCGACGGGCGTCGTGGCGGTCGGCGGCGACGAGATCAAGGCGCCCGACATCCAGCGCGTGCACGAGGTCGCGCGGGCAGTCGTGGTGCCCTCGGATCGCGAGCTGCTGCACGTGCTGCCGCAGGAATACACGGTGGACCATCGCAAAGGCATCCACGATCCGGTCGGCATGGTCGGCACGCGCCTCGAGGCCGAGGTCTACATGGTCACCAGTTCGACCGTGGCGGGTCAGACGCTGCGCAAGGCCGCCGACCGCGCGGGCTACAAGGTCGAGGCGTTCGTGCACGAGGAGCTGGCCGCCTCGCTCGCTGTGCTGAGCGACGATGAGAAGGAGGTCGGGGTCGCGCTCGTCGACCTGGGCGGCGGCAGCACGGAGGTCGCCGGATTCGTCGACGGCAAGGCGCGCCACCTGGCGAGCATTCCGTGGGGTGGTGCTGCGGTGACGAACGACCTGACCAAGGGTTTGCAGATTTCGTTTGCCGAGGCGGAGCGGACGAAGGAGCGCTACGGCGTCGCGTTCGCACAGCTGGTGGATCCGCGCGAGTCGGTCGAGCTGCCGGGCCCGGCGGCGGGCCAGGTGCGCAGCGTCCAGCGTGAGCTGATCGCCCACATCATCGAACAGCGCCTCGATGAGATCATGGGCTTGGCGGCGCGCGAGCTCGAGCAGTCGCTCGACCCACGCAAACTCGGTGCGGGCGTCGTGCTGGTCGGCGGCGGTGCGGTCATGAACGGTGTCGTCGACGTGGCCCAGCACGTGTTCGGCATGCCCGTACGTATCGGGACACCGGGCGATCGGCTGACCGGTCTCGCGGACTCGGTACGCAAGCCCCGCTTCACGACCGCTGTCGGGCTCACGCTGTATGGTGCACAGCGGCGACTGCGCGATGGCGCCGTCGGCGCGCGCGGCGAAGGTGCGCTCGAGCGCATGGTGGCGTGGCTGAAGGAGTTCTTTTGATGCGGGCTGCGCCCGCGGGCTGGGGCTGAGGCGCGGGCTGGGGCTGGGGTTGGGGCGAAGTGCGATGCAGCAGGCGGCCGAGTCGAAGCTGCTCGGCAGGATAACCCAAGGGAGGGAACCATGATGATCTTCGAGTTCGAGGAATCGGCGGCGCAGAATGCGCGCATGAAAGTGGTGGGGGTCGGCGGTGGCGGTGGCAATGCGGTGAACCGGATGGTCGATGAGGAGCTCGAGGGTGTCGAATTCATCAACATCAACACGGACTCGCAGGCGCTGAAGACATCGCGCGCGCAGATCAAGATCCAGATCGGCAAGAAGCTGACGCGCGGGCTGGGTGCGGGTGCGCGCCCGGAAATCGGCCGGCAGGCGATCGAAGAGAGCCGCGAGGAGGTCCAGCGGGCGCTGGACGGCGCGGACATGGTCTTCGTGACCTGCGGCATGGGTGGCGGCACGGGAACCGGCGCGGCCCCGATGATCGCCGAGATCGCGCGGGAGATGGGCGCTCTGACGATCGGCATTGTCACGCGGCCGTTCATGTTCGAGGGCAAGAAGCGGATGCGCCAGGCCGATCAGGGGCTGACGGAGCTGAAGCGGGCAGCGGACACGATGATCGTCGTGCCGAACGAGCGGCTGCTCAGCGTGTGCGGCAAGGGCACGTCCTTCAGGGATGCGCTGAAGAAAGCCGATGAGGTGCTGCTGCATGCGACGCAGGGCATCAGCGACCTGATTCAGGTGACCGGCGAGGTGAACGTGGACTTCGCGGACGTGCGCACGGTCATGGCGAGCCGGGGCGCAGCACTGATGGGGACAGGGTTCGGCACCGGTGAGAACCGCGCGGTCGAGGCGGCTCAGGAGGCGATTTCCAGCCCGTTGCTGGACAGCGTCTCGATCGAGGGTGCGGCCGGCGTGCTGATCAACATCACGGGCGGTCTCGACCTGACGATCGATGAGGTCACGACGATCGCGTCGATCATCCAGGAAGCCGCTGGCGAAGAGGCGGAGATCATCTTCGGGGCGGTGCACGACGCCACCCTCGAGGGGGAGGTGCGCGTGACGGTGATCGCGACCGGACTGGCGCGCGAACAGGCTGAGCAGGTGGCGGCGGCCAGTAACGTCATTCGGCCGAATTTCGGGGCAGTCCGAGCGGTCGCGGCGGCGGGCGCACGGACGCCGGTATACGCCGAGGCCGTGCCGTTCCCGCGGCCGCCGCAGCGACCCATTGCGCGACACCACCTGGGGGATTTAGATATTCCTACGTTCATCAGACGGCAGATGGACTGATCTCCCCGCACGAAAACCAGGACCGGAGGTTTGATGTCGAACCTGAACCGGGCGTTGGCCACGCTCGTGCTCGGCCTTGGGCTTTTCCTGCTCGGCGGCATTTCGCTCTGGACGCCAAGGGAGGCCCCGCCGGTCGAGTCGCGTACGCCGATGCTGTCGGCGATCTACGCCGCACCGGCGGAGCAGGTCGAGACGCACGTGCTGCAGTCGGGGGAGACGCTGTCGGATGTCCTGCAGCGCCAGCGGCTGGGCGATGAGATGGCGACCCTGCTGCTGTCGCTTCGCCAGTACGCGAATCCTCGCCGGCTGGCCGCAGGCGTCGAGATCACCGTGCGGCGGTGGCGCAGCGACGGCAGCACACGCGCGGTCGAAGTGCGTGTGAACGCGGACACGACCGTTCGTATCGAGCGTCGCGCACTGGGCTGGGAAGGCCGCGTGCTGGTGACGCCAATCGCGGCGGATACGGTCCATCTGCGCGGCACGATCGAGGCCGGGCGTACACTGTACGAAGCGCTCGTGTACGACGATGCCAACGATCTGCCGGTGCGCGAGCGGGTGCAACTGGTGGCGCGGCTGGCGGAGATCTACGGCTACCGCCTGGACTTCGCGCACGAGATCCAGGCGGGCGACAGTTACCGCCTGGTCTACGAGCGCGAGGCTCGGCCCGACGGCAGCGCACGCTCGCATACGGTTCTGGCCGCCGAGATCGAGAACCGCGGCACGCGGCACTCTGCGATTCTCTACGAGCTGCCGGGCGACACCCGCGGCGACTACTATGATGAGCAGGGCGAGTCGCTGCGCCTCGCCTTCCGGCGCTATCCAGTGGACTATGTGCGCGTGACGTCGAGGTTCAATCCGCGGCGCTACCATCCGATCCTCGGGGTGTACCGGGCGCACAACGGCACCGATTTCGGTGCGGCTGCCGGTACGCCGGTGCGCGCGACCGGTGACGGTACGGTGACCTTCGTCGGCCGCGACGGCGGCTACGGCAACATCGTCGTGCTTCGACATTGGGAGGGCTACACGACGCGTTACGCGCACCTGCGCGGGTTCGCCGCCGATATCAGATCGGGTGTGCGGGTCGAGGAGGGACAGGTCATCGGCTACGTGGGCGCGACGGGTCTCGCGACCGCGCCGCACCTGCACTACGAGATGCGGCAGCACGGGCGGCCGGTGAACGCGGCCACGGTGAAGCTTCCAGGTGCGCCGCCGATCCCGAGTGCGTATCGTGTGTCGTTCCGCGCCGTCGCCGGCGAGCGGCTCGCGCTTCTCGACCGCACAGCGCCGATGCTACGGCAGCCGGCGGTGATCACGGCGACGGACGACGCGGACCAGTAGCAGGATCCCCAGCAGCCGGGACGTGCCGAGCCGTTGAGCATCGGGAGCTGGACGCTCTTCGTTATCCTGGCCGCGGTGGCCTTCGCCGCGGCCTTTTTCATCTATGTCCGGCGTGAGCCGCCGGGCCGGGGCCGTGCCGTGCTCGCACTGCTGCGCGGTGCGGCGCTCAGCCTCATCCTGCTGCTGCTGTTCGATCCGGAGCTGAGCCGGCCTTTGGGCAGGGCGGCGGAGCCGGCGGTGCTCATCGACGGGTCGCTGAGCATGCGGGCGTCGGCGGGGACCGGTCCGGATACCAGTCGTACCGTCTGGGACGCAGCCGTCGAAGCCGCACGATCTGCGGGTACGCCGCGCGCATTCGTCTTCGGTGACGAGGTCGTCGTGGTGAGCGGCGACTCGCTCGCCAGGTTGCGGCCCACGACGCCGGACAGCCGGGTCGTCCCGGCGCTGCGTGCGGCGGTGGAGGCCGGCGCCACACGGGCGCTCGTGCTGACCGACGGGCGGATCAACGACATCGCGGGGGCGGAGCGGCTGGCGCGGGAAGCCGGCGTGGTCGTCGAGTGGCGCCGGCTGGGTCCGCGGCTGGGCAACCTGGCGCTCGGCGAGCTGGATGCGCCCGTGTGGGCCGAAGCCGGCGAGCCGATCACGTTCCGGATCGGTGTACTCGCGGCGGACACGACCGCAGGAGACAGCCTCGGCGTGAGTCTGCTACAGGACGGCCGGGTGCTGGATCGGACGCGTGTCGCGATCGCCGGAGCTGGACGCGTCGCGGTCGCGACTCTCGAAGCGCCGGCCACAGCGCCGGACGGCGGCGGACTCGTGCGCTATGATGTGGCGCTCGATCCGGGCGACGCGGTCGCCGACGATGACCGGCGCAGCGTGTACGTCTATGTGGCCGACGAACCCGCGGGCGTCGTGCTCGTGTCCTTCCGGCCGGACTGGGAGCCGCGCTTCCTGTTGCCGGCGCTCGAGGAGGCGCTGGGCGTGCCGGCGCGGGGATACCTGCGCCTGGACGATCGCTGGGTCGCCACCGGGCGCGCGCTGGATGCCGGCAGCAACGTCGACGAGGGCGCTGTGCGCCGCGCGGCCGAGCGCGCCGACCTGCTCGTGCTGCAGGCGCCGTCGGCGGAGCTGCCGGCCTGGGCGCGAAGCCTCGCGGACAGCGCCACGCGCGTCATTCACCTGCCAGCTGCGACGTCCGCGACCGAGGGGTTGCCGATCGGCCTCGGCCCAGCGTTGCCCGGCGAATGGTACATCGCGCCGGCGATCCCGGCGTCGCCCGTGGCGCCTCAGCTCGCGGGGCTGGCCGTCGATTCGTTACCGCCGCTGCTGGGCCTGCGCAGCGCGCCACAGC
>JBOHRE010000104.1:0-10778 GCA_050732635.1 Longimicrobiales bacterium
GCGTCGCGCGAGGCCGAGCGCCGAGCCGAGGCCCTGCAGCCCGAAGCGCGCCAGCACGAATGGGTGCCGGGGCAGGTGCGGCGGCGCCAGCGCGTCCTCGAACAGCTCGCTCCACTTCGCGACCAGCGGGTCCAGCAACTTCGGGTACGCCGCGCGGTCCACGAAGTCGAGCGTCAGCGCCGTATCCGCGGTGCTCCGCTCGAGCAGCGCGGCCGTGCCATCGTCGAACGGGTGCGCGAGCGGCGCCGCCGGGTGCACCCACTCGAGCCCGTGCGCGGCGAGCGGCAGGGTGCGGAAGAAGGGCGACGCCGCCGCCATTGGATGCACGGCCGAGCAGACATCGTGGCGGAAGCCGGTGAGCGTCAGCGCCTCGGTCCGAGCGCCGCCGCCGATCCGCTCCGCGCCTTCGTACACGGTCGGCGGATGCCCGGCGCGCGCGAGCGTCACCGCAGCCGCCAGACCGTTGGGCCCGGATCCGACCACGACCGCATCCCTCATGGGCAGCCATCCCCTGTTCGAGGCCATCGCCCCTGGTCCGCGCAGGAGCGCAGAGTTCGCGCCGGTGTGGCCTGCCGAACGAACACCGAAGACTGCGGCTCACCTCACGCGAGCCGCCGATCCCGCAAGCGGGATCGGCGGCCCGAACCACGAATACACGTTGTAGCCCGCGCAGCGCTGACGCCGGCGCTTCCCTTCACGCAGAGCGCACTCTATTCTGACGCCCAACCCTCCGCAGCCACTCACGCAGGACGAGTCGACCATGCAATGTCGCGCAGCTCGCCGGACCATCACGACCACAGCCATCCTCGCCGCCGTTCTCGTCAGCACACCAGCAAGCGAAGCGGCCGCGCAAACACAGCGACCGCTGCAGATCATGGATCTGTTCGCACTGCGTCAGGTCGGCGATCCGCAGATCTCGCCCGCTGGCGATTGGGTCGCGTACACGGTCCGCTCGACGAACTTCGAGACGGGCAAATCGGAGACACGGATCTGGACCGTGCCACTGTCGGGTGGAGAAGCGATCCCCATGACCGCGCTCGGCTACTCGGCGAGCCGGCCGCGCTGGAGTCCGGACGGCCGCTATCTCTCGTTCGTTGCGTCGAAGGACACCGCGAAGTCGCAGGTCTGGCTGCTCGACCGCCGCGGTGGCGAGGCGCAACAGCTGACGCACGTCGAGCAGGGCGTCGGCGCGTACGACTGGTCGCCCGACGCGACGCGGCTGCTGATTTCGATCCGCGACCCTGAGGAAGAGGACCCGGACGAAGACAAGGACGCGCCCGAAGAGCCGTGGGTGATCGATCGGCTGCAGTTCAAGCGCGACGGCACCGGCTATCTCACCGGTGACCGTAGGACGCACCTGTACGTGTTCCGCGTCGCGGACCGCAAGCTGTGGCAGATCACACGCGGCCGCTGGGATGACAATCAGGGCGTCTGGAGTCCCGACGGCACGCGCGTCGCCTTCGTCAGCAACCGCACGGATGATCCGGACACGAACGCGAACAGCGACATCTGGGTCGTGCCGGCGGCCGAGGGCGCTGACAACAGCGACGTCGTGCGGGTCACGCGCAATCCCGGCTCGGACGGCCAGCCCGCGTGGAGCCCCGATGGTCGCACGATCGCGTACATCACCGTGACCGAGCCGGACCTCATCTGGTATGCGACGGGCCACCTCGCGCTCACGTCCGCCGATGGTACGGGTGAGCCACGCATCCTGAGCCGCTCACTCGACCGCAACATCAGCGGCCCCGAGTTCACGGCCGATGGACGCGCACTCTGGGTGCGCATCGAGGACAGCGCAGAGGAGCACCTCGCGCGGGTCGATGTCGCCAGCGGTGAGATCGAGCGGCCGATCGCCGGCCACCGCACCGTCGGGTCCTATGATGTCACGGGCGACGGCGCGATCGCCGCGATCATCGCCGAGCCGCACCTGCCGGACGAGGTCTTCACCCTGCGTGACGGCGCGCTGCAACGGCTCACGACAGTGAACGACTCGCTGCTGAGCAGCGTCCGTCTGGCGGAGGTGCGCAACGTCCAGTTCCCCAGCGCCGACGGCACCGAGATCGAGGGCTTCCTGTACCTGCCGCTCGATTACCAGAACGGCACGCGCTACCCGACGCTGCTGCGCATCCATGGCGGCCCCGTCTCGCAGTACAGCGCCAGCTTCAACTTCGATGCGCAGCTCTTCGCCGCCAACGGCTACGCGGTCGTGATGACGAATCCGCGCGGCTCGTCGGGCTATGGTCAGGCGTTCTCGCACGCGATCTGGGCCGACTGGGGCAACCTCGACTACCAGGATGTCATGGCCGGCGTCGATTACGCGATCCGCGAGGGCGTCGCCGATTCGACGCGCCTGGGCGTCGGCGGCTGGTCGTACGGCGGCATCCTGACCAACTACGTGATCACGCAGACCGACCGCTTCGAGGGCGCGGTCACCGGCGCGAGTGAGGTCTTCTACCCCGCCAACTACGGCCACGACCACTACCAGCGCCAGTGGGAGGCCGAGCTCGGACTGCCCTGGGAGAACATGGATCTGTGGCTGCGCCTGTCGCCGTTCATGCGCGTCACTGAGATCACGACGCCGACGCTGATCCTGGTGGGTGAGAAGGACTGGAACGTGCCCGCGCTCAACTCCGAGCAGCTCTACCAGGCGCTGAAACGGCTGGGCGTGCCCACGCAGCTCGTGGTCTATCCCGGCGAAAGCCATGGCATCCGCACGCCGGCCTACCAGAAGGACCGCCTCGAGCGCTACCTCGCCTGGTACGACCGCTGGGTCCGGCAGGCCGGCCCGACGGCCGCTGCCGCCCGGCGGTAGCCCGCTTCGATTCACCACAGAGAACGCAGAGGACGCAGAGGAAAACAGATCACCACGGAGAACACCGAGGACGCGGAGCCAAAACAAAAATGAATGTTTGCTCCGCGGTGTGGCGTCGCTCTGCGGCGGAGTGTCTGCGTTCTCCGCGTGCTCCGTGTTCTCAGCGGTGAGTTCTACTCTGCGTTCTCAGCGTTCTCAGCGGTTCACACCAGCTGGAACCGGCTCGGCCTCGACCCACAGCTGCGGCGGCAGCGGGCGACGGCGAGGGTAGAGCTCGTCGAGTGAGCCGGCGTCGTAGAGTCGCCCGTTCTTCATGACATAGACCAGCGAGTTCGTGTTGCGGATGTTCGCGAGCGGGTCGCGCTCGAGCACGAGCAGGTCCGCCAGCTTGCCCGGTTCGATCGAGCCGAGGTCGCGTTCGAGGCCGATCGCCTCCGCGCCGATGATGGTGGCGACGCGCAGCGCGTCGTGCTCGCCGAGTCCGCCCGACTGCATGGCCCACAGCTCCCAGTGATAGCCGAGCCCCTGGAGCTGGCCGTGGCTGCCGACGCCGGCGCTGCCGCCCGCCTCGATCAGGTCCGCGACGAAGGCGGCGTGCTCCTCGATCTTGTACGCCAGCTCGTGAAACCACTGCGGCCGGCGCAATGACACCGCGTCGACCTCGGAGTGCGGCGTGAAGCGGCGCAGCTTGGGATCGGCGTGCACATTCTCGCTCGCGTAGAAGTAGTTCTCCGCCCACGGCCCGCCGTACGTCACCAGCAGCGTGGGCGTGTAGGTCGTGCCGGCTTCCGTGAACAGGCGCACGACGTCCGCGTAGAGCGGCTGTATCGGGATGTTGTGCTCCTGCCCCGAGTAGCCGTCCAGTACCTCGGTCAGGTTCAGCTTGAAGTCGAGCGAGCCCTCCGTGGTCGGCATGATGCCCAGCTCGCGCGACGCCATGATGATCCACTGGCGCTGCTCGCGATTGCCCGCGACGTACATCTTGATCGTCTTCGTGTCCAGGTAATCGCTGTAGCGGCGCAGCATGTCGCGCGCGTGATCGAGGTCCTTCGGCGGATCCGCGGCGAACAGGCCCGGCCCCGTCGAGTACACGCGCGGCCCCAGCAGCTCGCCGCTGCGCACCCGGTCCGCATAGGTCAGCACGTCGGTCGTCGCCGTCTGCGGATCACGGGTCGTGGTCACGCCATAGGCGAGGTTCGCGAGGTAGATCCAGACCTGGTCCTTATGGATCCCCCAGGCCGGCCACATGTGCGCATGCACATCGACGAAGCCCGGGATCACGGTGCGGCCGGCGACGTCGATGACCTCCGCGTCGTCCGGCACCGTCACCTCGCCGCGGCGACCGACCGCGACGATGCGGTTGTCGCGAACCACGATATCCGCATCCTCGATGATTTCCGCGCCCCGCATCGTGATGGCGCGACCGCCGCGCAGTACCGCGACGCCGCGGGGAGTATCGCGCGTCGCCTCGATCACGATGCGCGTCTCGAGCGGCTCGTAGGCGGGCTCGTCCGCGTCGTCCGACGCCGTATCCGCGGGCGCAGCGCGATCGCGCGCACGCTCCACCGAGTCCTCGACCAGCCTGGCGCGCTCGATGTCGTAGACGAAATGCGCGTTGCCCAACGAGTAGTGCGCGAGCCGGCCATCGGCCGACCACGCCGGGAACTCGCCGCCGACGTCGGTGATGCGGCGGACCGGCAGCGCGGCATCATCCGGATCCGCCACGGATACCGTCGGCGTGTCGATGCCGACGTAAGGCACGGTCACGACATAGAGGTCGTTCAGCACCTTGGCCAGGGCGACGTCGCCCCGCGGCGACAGCAGCACTTCGTCCGCCCATTCCGGATCGTCGGCGCCCGGCTGCCGCGCGCCGACCACGCGCAGGTGCGCGCGCCGGTCCGTGCCATCCCAGCGCATCGAGATCAGCGTGCCCCGCGCGGCCGCCACATGGATGCGTTCCGCGTCGCGACCGAAGTGCGGCCGGCCGAAGCCGTCGACGGGCGCGATGGTCGTCGCCTCGCCGCCGCCCGCCGGCAGCCAGACCAGCTCGGCGCCGACCGTGCCGCCTCGCGGGCCCGTCTCCTCCTGGTAGCCCTGCGCCGAGCTACGGATCGCGACGATGCGCTCGCCGTCGGGGCTCCACGCCGGCTCGCGGTAGAATGCCGCGGCGCGCGTGAGCCGCTGCGGCTCGCCGCGGCCGTCGGCGCGCACGCGCCAGACGTGTCCCTCGCCGCCGGCCCAGCTCACGTACGCCAGCCACTGCCCGTCGGGCGACCAGGCCGGCTGCTGCTCGCCGAGGTCGGCGTCGGTGACGCGGCGCGGCGTGCCGGCGGCCAGTGCCGGCTGCCCGGCCGTGTCGGTCGCGAGCTGGAGGTCGGCGACCCACAGGCGATCGAGCGCGGAGAACGCCAGCCGCCGTCCATCTGGTGACGGTACGGCATCGCGGATCTGACGGACCGTGAAGGTCGGCGTGTCATCGACCGGATAGTCGAACTGCACATCGGGCGCGAGTGCCAGGTCGACCTCGATGCGAAACGGGATCTCGGCGGGCGATCCGCCCTCGACCGGCACGCGCCAGATACGGCCGCCGAACGAAGCGACGAGTGAGCGGGAATCCGGCGTGAACGCCATGCCGGGCAACACATCCCGCGATGCGCGCGCCTCCTGATCATCGTGCTGCACCGGCCAGATCAGCCAGCGGTCCTCACCCGTGCCCAGGTCGCGGATGCGCAGCCCCGTCTCCTCGTCGTGGCGCGTGCCGTACACGAGCCAGCGTCCGTCGGGCGAGAGCGTGGGCCGGAACGCAGAGCCGTAGCGCGTGGTGCGCAGGTAGCGCTCGCCGCTGTCGCGGTCGTACACATAGAGCTGGTACTGCGGGAACTGTGCGTTGTACTGCCAGTTGCCGGTGCGCTGCGCGTACCAGATGTAGCGCGGATCGGCGCCGAACGCGGCGCCGATCGTCTTCAGGTTTTCCGGCTCCTCGATGAGCTGCACGCCGGAGCCACCGTCGACATGGAACAGCCACAGCTTGTCGACACCGAGGCGGAACGCGGAGCGGCCCGTCACCAGGTAGTTGCCATCGGGCGTCCACTCGGGCGAGACGTAGCGATTCGTCTTGCCCGACGTCACCTGCACCGTGTCGCTCAGGTCGGCGGCCAGCAGCCACAGGTTCTCGCCACCGTCCCGATCCGAAACGAACGCGATGCGGCTGCCGTCGGGGCTGTAGCGCGGTTGCATGTCGAAGGCGAGGCCGTCGGTGAGGCGCGTCGCAGCGCCGCCCTCGATCGGCAGCGTGTACAGGTCGCCGAGGAAGTCGAACACGATCGTGCGGCCGTCCGGGCTCACGTCGAGCGAGATCCACGAGCCCTCGGTCGCCGTGTAGCGCAGCGATCGCGTCGGCTCGAGCGGCAGGTCGGCTTCCGAATCCTCCGCCGTGTCGCGAGGCGCGTCCTGCTGCGCCAGCAGAGGCAGCGGCAAGGTCAGGGCGATCATGAAGGCGAGGCTGCGAAGCATTGTCGACACTCCCGGTAGGCTCGGCGACAATCTCTCTCCGGTCAGCGGCGGCTGCAACCGCAGAGATCGCAGAGTACGCCGAGGAACAGCAAAAAATAGGGTTCGGTTACCGGCCGTGGCGGCGCGGACGGCGTTGCTCAGCGTCCTCAGGGCCTCGGCGGTGCTCGAGCCGGAAGCCGGAAGGGACCCGAAACCACTTGCACCACGCCGGCTCACGCGTATGATGCGGAAAACGCCGGGACCGGAGGAGATCATGCCTACATACGAGTACCACTGCGAGAGCTGCGGCGAGACCTTCGACCGCACCGAGCACCTCAGTGAGCATCAGGACGCGCACCCGCGCTGCCCGCACTGCGACAGTGACAACGTGCGCCAGGTGATGTCCGCCTTCTACGCCAAGACCGCGAAGAAGAGCTGAGCACCCCGTTCAGCGTCGAGCACGCTGAGCACCGCAGAGCAGGACAACCAAAATAGGGCCCCGGTACGGCGCCGGTCGCTCAGCGCCGTGCCGCGAACACCTCGGCGTCCTCGGCGTCCTCAGCGGTTGCTTCCCTCTGCGTTCTCGGCGCCCTCAGCGGTTACCCCCCGAGCCCGTACAGGCCCGCCGCGTTGCCGGCGAGGATCGCGCGGCGCGCCTCCTCGGCCACGTCGAGCGCGGCGATGCTGTCGAGCATGCCCCGGATGCTGCCGATCTGGTGCGGGTAGTCGCTACCGGCCAGGAGCTGCGAGGTGCCGGCGAATCCGGCGGCGAGCCGGAGCGCGCGAGCGTCGAAGTTGACCGTGTCGTAGAAGAAGCGCCGCAGGTACTCGCTCGGCGGGCGGTCGATGTGCGTGCGGCATTCGCGGAACGCGTGGAACCCGCGGTCGAGCCGCTCCGCCAGGTAGGGAATGGCACCGCCGAGGTGGCTCAGTACCCAGCGGATGCGCGGGAACCGTTCCGGCAGGCCGCGGAATACCAGGCTCGCCGCCGCCAGGGTCGTGTCGAACAGGAAGCCGACCAGCGGCATCAGCCAGTACTCGGTCATCGCCTCGACGCCGGCCGGGCTGGTCGGGTGGATGTGCAGCACGCAGCCGAGTGCGTCGGCGCGCTCGTAGAGCGGCACGAACGCGTCATCGCTGAGCGCGCGACCGTTCACATTGCCGAACAGCATGGCGCCGGGTAGGCCGAGCTTGTCGACCGCGCGCTCGAGCTCGGCGGCGGCAGCGGCCGGATCGTTCAGCGGCAGCGTCGCCAGTGCACTGAAGCGGCGCGGCCGGCGTGCGACCTCGGCGGCGAATGCGTCGTTGACGATGCGCGCGAGCTCGACCGCCCGCCGCGGCGTCTCGACGTGCGTCCCCGGCGTGGTCAGCGTGAGCACCTGCAGGTCGACTCCCGCGGCCTCGAGCACCTCGGCGCGGTAGTCGATGTCGCGGTGGCCGCGCACGGCGATGTTGTAATCCCCCGGGTAGTGCAGCAGCGGATTGCCCTGCGCGTCCTCGGTCACGCGCACGACGGAGTCGCGGCGCAGCGCGTCGAGGTACGCCGGCGGGTAGTAGTGGTTGTGGACGTCGATGATCACGGCACGCCCTCGACGCTGGCCGGTGGAGCGCTGTCACTACGGCGAGCCCAGAGAGCATACACCGGCAGCCCGATCAGCACGAGCCCGAGTCCGATGATGCTGTCGCGCGGCTGCGCGGCGAGCTGGTTCGCCACGATCAGCAGCGCCGTCGCGGCGAACAGCAGCGGCACGAGCGCGCCGCCGCGCATGCGGTACGCCGGCGAGTAGCTCGAGCGTCGGCGCACGAGCAGCAGCCCGACCGCGAGCAGCGCGAAGAAGATCCACTCCGTGTAGACGACGCGCGTGAACAGCGCGCGGTAGCTCCCGGTCACGATCAGCACGCTCGACCACACGGCCTGCAGCGCGATGGCGCGGTGCGGCGTGCGGTAGCGCGGGTGGCTCCGGCCGATCCAGCGGAACAGTAGCCCGTCCTCGGCCATCGAGTAGTAGACGCGCGGCCCGGCGAGCACGAGACCGGCCAGCGAGCCGAGCGTCGAGAACATGACCAGCGCTGCCATGAACGACGCACCGCCCCGACCGAGCACCGCATCCGCGGCGTCGGCCGCGACACGCGTCGACGCCACCACGCGCTCGATCGGCAGCACGTACAGGTAGACGGCGTTGAGCGCAATGTAGCAGGCGATCACGATCGCCATGCCGATGACGAGCGCACGCGGGATCGTGCGCCGCGCGTCGCGTGTCTCGCCCGCCGTATAGGTCACCATGTGCCAGCCGCCGAAGGCGAAGAGTCCGGCGGCGACCGCGCGGGCAAAGGCGGAGACGCCGCCGGCCGGCGCGACGTCGCCCGTCTGGAGCGGCGCGCCCAGCCGCGAGCCCAGAGTGAAGCCGAGCACGATCATGAGCCCGACGGCCGCGACCTTGCCGATCGTGAATGCGGCCTGCAGCCGGCTGCCGTGGCGCACGCCGAGGTAGTTCACGGCCGAGACGCCGAAGACCGCGGCGACCGCGACGCCCTGTGTGGCGGCGGCGTCCAGCTCGGTGAAATGCCCCGCGTAGCGCGCGAAGATGACCGCGATCGCGGCGATGATGCCGGAGTGCATGCTCCAGAACATCGCCCAGCCCCAGAGGAACGCGAGCGGCCGGCCGATCGTGCGGCGCAGGTAGACGTAGACGCCGCCGGTCTCCGGGTAGGCGGAGGCGAGCTCGGCACAGATCAGCGCACCCGCGGTCGACAGCAGCCCTGCCACCAGCCAGACCAGCAGGATGCCGCCGACCGTGGGCACGTCGCGCGTGATCTCCGACGGCTGCACGAAGATCGATGCGCCGATGATGATGCCGACGACGAGCGCCGTCGCCTGCACAACGCCGATGCTGCGCTCGAGCGGCGCGCCGTTCATCGGCGGCGAATTCGCAGCCGCGGAGGATGCGGCGGGCTCAGGCCGCCGCGGTGTCGATTCCGAGCAGCCGCCGCGCCTCCGGGCGCGTGAGTGCCCAGATCGTGTAGAAGCCGAGCACCGTGCCGATCGGGAAGTTGAGCAGGTTCAGCACGCCGAGGATCAACCCCCAGACGCGCGCCCAGCGGCGGCGCAGCAGCAGGCCGGCGGCCAGGATCAGACCGGGCAGGGCAAGGATCAGCAGAAAGATACCGGCGAGGGTGCCGACGCCGGTGATCAGCCAGACCTCCGGCAGATCCGCAACGAAGAAGCCGGCGCCGGCCGCCACGCCGAAGATCGCCAGCGCGGCCAGCAGCTCGCCCGCCGACGTGATCACGTACAGGATCGCCAGGATGGTCAGGTGCGTGCCCATCTCGCCTCCGGCTGCGGCGGGTCGGATGTGACTGCGGCTCGGACTGCGCGCGTGCAGTCTAGAGCCCGTATGCCCGCGCGGCAAAGTTTACCGCCGCTCGCCCACCACGCGCCGTTACTCGTCGGCCAGCGCCGCCGCGTACAGCCCCAGCTTGCGGCACAACCGGCCGAGCTCCTCCTGCTCGCGCTTGCTGAGTGCCCCCATACACTCGACGATCCGACCTGCGTGCGCCGGGAACACCCGCGTGGCCAGCGCTTTCCCGCGCCGCGTCAGCGAGACCTGGACGCAGCGCCGGTCCTCCTCGGTCCGCTCCCGCACGACCAGGCCGCGCCGCTCCAGGTTGTCCACCACGGTCGTCAGATTGCTCGGACTCATGAGCAGCTTGCCCGCCAGCTCCGCCTGCACCATCGGCCCACGATGGTGCAGTGCGTCGAGCACGCCGACCTGGCTCAGCGTCAGCCCTTCATCGCTGAGCAGGCCCTGCAGCCGCGACGCCACCGACTGACTCGCGCGCACCAGCTTGAGGTAGGCTTCCAGCGCGCGGATCTGCCGCGGCGTGCCCCGGTACCGTGTCGCCATCGTCGGCTCCGTGTGTCATGTTTCGATGTCGAAGCGTATGCCCGCGAGCGGGACGCGTCAATGCATACGATCAGGGGCCGGCACCGCGGTCGTTGCGCATCGGCGGCGTTCAGCCGCAGGGTCGGAGCACGCCGGCCGTGCCACACAATGCGGTGCGCGAGACGGTGTTCGCCTCGACCTCCTCGCTCTGGCGCCAGACCGGCCGCAGCCGTTGCTCGGCGAACAGCCGAAGCTGGTCGGTGCGGTGTGGCGAGCCCGGCTCGGACGCGTTGCCATAGCCGATCAGCGCGAAGGCTCGGGGTGGCTCGCCGAACTCGATGGCCGCGACGAAGGAGTCGCCGCCCGCGGCGCTGCGGCGAGCGTCATCAGCGCGATAGCCGACGACGCGGAAGACGCCGAGCGGCTCACCGGGCGCGCCGTTCGCGGGCAGGTCCAGCGAGTCGCGGATCAGGCGGTGCACGTCGCCCCAGGCGACGTCGAGTGCGCCGTATGCACGCTCGACCGCGGCGGCCGCGCTGTCGAGCGCGGCGGCAGCGGCGCGCGGGTCGCGCAGGCCTTCGGGCGTGGTC